>NZ_JBFUAI010000023.1:0-66157 GCF_056406355.1 Cellulomonas sp. P1_C4
GGCCTCGGCCAGCTCGCCGTCGGTGTCGCGGTGCTCGCCGCCCTGCTCACCGGCATCCCGGCGGTCGGCGCGGGGCTCCTCGCGCCGGTCGACCTCGCGGTGATCGTGCTGACGCCGCTCGCGGCGTTCGAGGCGACGTCGCTGCTGCCCGCGGCGGCCATCCAGGTGCAGCGCTCGCGCGCGGCAGCGGTCCGGATCCTGGAGCTCCTCGACGCCCCCGCCGACCCCGCCCCGACGGACGCGGCTCCGGGGCGTCCGCCGCTCGTCGCGACCGACCTGGCCGCCGGCTGGCCCGGGACACCGCCCGTCGTCGAGGGCCTGGACCTCGACCTGCGCGCCGGCCGGTCGCTCGCCATCGTGGGCCCGTCCGGCACGGGCAAGACGACCACGCTGCTCACCCTCGCTGGGCTGCTCCCCCGGCGCGGCGGCTCGCTCACGCTCGACGGGCACGACGTCGACCACCTGTCCCGCGACGCTGCGGTCGCCGCGGTCGTCGTCGGCACCGAGGACGCCCACGTGTTCGGCACCACCGTGCTCGAGAACCTCCGCGTCGCACGCGGCGACGTCACGCCCGACGAGGCCACCGAGGTCCTGCGGCGCGTCGGGCTGGGCGACTGGCTCGACGGGCTCCCCGACGGCCTCGACACCCTGCTCGGCCCCGACGCCCGGACCGTGTCCGGCGGTGAGCGGCGACGCCTGCTCGTCGCGCGCGCCCTGCTGTCCCCCGCCCCGCTGCTCCTGGTCGACGAGCCCGCCGAGCACCTCGACCCGGACCGGGCGGACGCGCTGGTGACCGACCTGCTGCGCGACCCTCGGGGGGTGGTCGTCGTGACCCACCGGCTCACGCCGCTGGCCGCCGCCGACGAGGTGGTCTGGCTGGACGGCGGCCGGGTCCGCGCCCGCGGCACGCACGCGGAGCTCGTTGCCACCGCCCCCGGCTACGGTGAGTCGCTGGACCGCGAACGTGCGACCGACGGGCAGGAGGCCGGACATGCCCGTTGAGAAGGGGCAGCTCACCGAGGTGCCCGACTCGCCGATCCCCCTCACCGGCGACGCCCTGACCGACTTGCTCGGCGCCATCCTGGCGGTCGCCAGCGAGCTCGCGCTCCCCGCCGTCCTCGAGCGCTTCGTGCAGGTCAGCGGCGAGCTCACGGGAGCCCGCTACGGCGCCATCAACGTGCTGGACCCGCAGGGGACCTCGACTCTCTTCGTGTTCACCGGGGTGCCGACCGCGGTGGCCGCCGCGCTGGGGACCGCGCCGCACAACCAGGGCGTGCTCGGCCAGATCCCGAGCACGGGTGTGCTGCGCCTCGCGGACCTGCGGGAGCACCCCGCCTTCCGGGGCTTCCCGCGCGAGCATCCGCCGATGGGGTCGTTCCTGGGCGCCTTGGTGCGCGTCGGATCGCGGGTGTTCGGGCAGCTGTACCTGTCCGAGAAGGCCGGCGGGTTCACACAGGAGGACGAGGACGTCGTCGTAGCCCTCGCCGCCGCGGCCGGCGCCGCCGTCGCCAACGCGCAGCTCTACGCCGAGGCGGAGCGGCGCGAGCACTGGCTGCGCGCCGGCCAGGACATCACCACGATGCTGCTGGAGGACATCGACGAGGAGGAGGCGCTCGAGCACATCGCGTCGACCGCCCGCGAGGTCGCGCACGCCGACACGGCCGCGCTCGCGCTGCCGGGCGTCGGCGGGGAGCTCCTCATCGAGCTGGCGGTCGGGCACGAGAGCGAGCGCCTCCTCGGCGCACAGATGCCGCACGGCGGCCGCGCGTGGACGGTGATGACCGAGGGCAAGGGCCTCACGCTGCCGTCCATGTCAGCGGCCCGCACGGTCGCCGTCCCCGTCATGCGCACGTTCGGCCCCGCTCTGTATGCGCCGCTGCAGTCAGCCGGCCGCAACATGGGCGTCCTCATCCTGCTGCGCCGGATCGGTGCCCCTCCGTTCGAGGACGGTGACCTGGCCACCGCCGAGTCGTTCGCGGCCCAGGCCGCGCTCGCCTACGTGCTGGCCGGCGCACGGCACGCGCAGGACGTGGCCGCGCTCCTGGACGAGCGCGAGCGCATCGCCCGCGACCTGCACGATCTGGCGATCCAGCAGCTGTTCGCCACCGGCATGCAGCTGGAGACCGTCCGGCGGCGCGCTGCGCGGGGCGTCGACCCGTCAGAGCTGACCGGCATCGTCGACGAGGCGCTGGACAACGTCGACGGCTCGGTCCGCCAGATCCGGCAGATCGTGCACGAGCTGCGTGACCCCGACGCGGCCTCCGGACTGGTCGAGCGCCTGCGCCGGGAGGCATCCCTCGCACGCACCGGCCTCGGCTTCGCGCCGTCGTTCGTCCTCGCCCTGGACGGTGTCGTTCTGGTCGACGACGGCGTCGACGAGGACCGTCTGGACGAGAGGGTCCACCCCGCGCTGACCTCCGACGTGGTCGCCGTCGTGCGGGAGGGGCTGGCCAACGCTGCCCGCCACGCCCACGCCTCGTCGGTCACGGTGCGGGTCTCAGTCCGGGGGGCCGGACCGATCGGGGTCGTCCTCGTCGAGGTGCAGGACGATGGCGCGGGCCTGCCGGTGCGACGCGAGCGGTCGTCGGGCACGGGCAACCTCGCCTCGCGCGCCCGCCAGCACGGCGGGACGTTCAGCCTGGGGGTTCCCCCCGACGGACGCGGCACCCTCCTGTCGTGGGAGGCGCCGCTCGGCTGATGGTGTTGCCCCGGGCCTCAGTGCCCCGGCTCGGCCCGCCAGCTCGTGCTCTTGCGCGACGCCACCCACGCGGCCACCTGGGTGCGTCGCTGCAGGCCCATCTTGGCCAGCAGCGAGGTGATGTGGTTCTTCACGGTCTTCTCGACGACGCCCAGCCGCTCCGCGATCTCCCGGTTGGACAGCCCCTCCCCGATGAGCTCGATGACCTTGAGCTCGCTCGGCGTGAGGTTCTCGGTCGGGTCGTCGTGGCCCGCTTTGCGGCGCGTCACCGTCCGCTCGTCGAGCAGCACCCGGCCGGCCGCGACCGCTCGGATGACGTCCGTGATCTCTGCGCCGCGCACGGACTTGAGCAGGTAGGCCGCGGCCCCGGCGTCGAGCGCGGCGGCCAGGGCGTCGTCGTCGTCGAACGACGTCAGCACGATGGCGCGGGCCGCCGGCAGGGTCTCGCGCACCGTCCGCAAGAGCTCGATGCCCGTGCCGTCCGGCAGCTGCAGGTCGACCAGCAGCACCTGCGGGCGCACCAGCGCGGCGCGGCGGACACCGTCGGCGACCGACCCCGCCTCGGCCACGACCGACATGCCGTCGGCGCGGTCGACGACCTCCGCGATCCCTCGACGGACGACCTCGTGGTCGTCGACGATCATCACGGTGATGGGGCCTGCGGAGGCGCTGGTGGGAGGCACGATGGCATCGTAACGACGTGACCACCTTGCTGCTGCCATCGACACTGACCGACGAGCCCACCGTTCCCGGGGACATCCGGGTGGTGCGCTACGACGTCGACGCACCGATGCCCGAGGACGCCCTCGACGCCGAGGCGCTGGTGCTCTGGGGCAACGGCGAGGAGCTGCTGGCCGATGCGGCGCGGCGCCTGACCCGGCTGCGCTGGGTGCAGACCCTCGCCGCCGGGCCCGACGCCGCCCTCGCCGCGGGCTTCGCCGACGACGTCGTCATCACCTCGGGCCGCGGCCTGCACGACGGACCCGTCGCGGAGCACACGCTCGCGCTGATCCTCGCCGCCGCACGCCGACTGCCTGAGCTGGTACGTGCGCAGGACGCGCACCGCTGGGCCGGCGAGCTGGGCGGCATGCAGCACACCGAGCCGGGCCAGGCCTTCCGCACGCTGGACCGTTCCCGCGTGCTGATCTGGGGGTTCGGCTCCATCGCGGCCCGGCTCGCACCCCTGCTCACCGCCCTCGGTGCCCAGGTCACGGGCGTGGCCACGACAGCGGGCGACCGCCACGGCTACCCCGTCATCTCCGCGTTCGACCTGCCCGACCACCTGCCCCGCACGGACGTCCTGGTCTCGCTGCTGCCGGCCACGGACCAGACCCGGCACGCGGTCGACGCCGGCGTGCTCGACGTGCTGCCGTCCCACGCGTGGGTGGTGAACGTAGGCCGCGGCGCCACCCTGGACGAGGCGGCGCTGCTCGCGGCGATCCGGGCCGGGCGGCTGGCCGGCGCCGCCCTGGACGTGTTCGAGACCGAGCCCCTGCCGGCGGACTCGCCGCTCTGGGCGGAGCCCCGCATCCTCATCAGCCCGCACGCGGCGGGCGGTCGGCCCATCGGCGCCGGTGAGCTGGTCACGGCGAACCTCACGGCGTTCCTCACAGGAGGGAAGCTGCGGAACGTGGTCCGACGCTAGAAGCGACCACGCCGCGGGCGCGGCTGGCAGTGCGGGCAGGAGTACGACGACCGGTTCATGAACTCGTCGCGCCGGACGGGCGTGCCGCAGCGCGGGCACGGCCGACCCTCCTGGCCGTACACGGCCAGCGAGCGGTCGAAGTACCCGGACGCCCCGTTCACGTTGACGTAGAGCGCGTCGAAGCTGGTGCCGCCCTGCGCGAGCGCCTCCGTCATCACCTCGTGCGCGCCGGCCAGCGCCCGCTCGACCTCGGACCGCCGCAGCGTCTCGGTCGGCCGCGCGTAGTGCAGCTTCGCGCGCCACAGGCCCTCGTCGGCGTAGATGTTGCCGATGCCCGAGACCAGCGTCTGGTCGAGCAGCGCGCGCTTGAGGCCGGTCTTGCGTCGTCGGACCGCGGCCACGAGCGCGTCGTGGTCGAGCGCGGGGTCGAGGAGGTCGCGGGCGATGTGGGCGACGGGCTCGGGGACCACCGGCGCCGGGGAGCCGAGCCCGCCCGGCAGCCCGTCGGGCGTCGGCACGAGGTCCGGGACGCTCAGGTGCCCGAAGGTGCGCTGGTCGACGAAGTCGAGTGCGGACCCGTCGTCCAGCGAGGCCCGCACGCGCAGGTGGGGGTGCTCGACCAGGGGCTCGCCCGGTCCGCGGACCAGCAGCTGCCCGCTCATGCCGAGGTGGGCCATGAGGGCGTCGTCGCCGTCGTCGAGCAGGAGCCAGAGGTACTTGCCGCGCCGGACCGCCGCGTCGAGCCGCCGCCCGTCGAGCCGGCCGACGAAGTCCAGCGGTCCGCCGGTGTGGCGCCGGACGCTGTAGTCGCGCCGCACCTCGACGCCCGTGACCGTGCGGCCCAGGACGTGCCGAGCCAGCCCGTCCCGGACGGTCTCGACCTCGGGGAGCTCGGGCACGTCAGGCGGAGGTGTCCTGCTGCAGGAGGGCGAGCGCCCGGTACGCATCCGCGGCGGCGTCCTGCTCGGCGAGCTTCTTGGCGGAACCGATGCCGACCCCGCGCGACACCCCGGCGACGACCGCACGAGCCGTGAACGTGCGGGAGTGGTCGGGACCCTCGCCCGTGACCTCGTAGACGGGCGCCCCGAGACCCAGCGTCGCCGAGAGCTCCTGCAGCGACGTCTTCCAGTCGAGCCCGGCGCCGAGGTCCGCGGCCGCCTCAAGCGACGGCCCGACCAGCCGCGCGACCAGCCCGCGCGCCGGCTCCAGGCCGTGGGACAGGTACACGGCGCCGAACACCGCCTCGAGCGTGTCCGACAGGATCGAGTCCTTGTCCCGGCCCCCGGTGCTCAGCTCACCCTTGCCCAGCAGCACGAAGCTGCCCAGGTCGAGCTCGCGGGCGACGACGGCGAGGGCGCGCTGCGACACCGTGGCCGCCCGCATCTTCGCGAGGGCCCCCTCGGGCAGGTCGGGGTGCGCCCGGTAGAGCGACTCCGTGACCACGAGCCCGAGCACCGAGTCCCCGAGGAACTCGAGCCGCTCGTTGGTCGGGATGCCGCCCGCCTCGTGCGCGAACGACCGATGGGTCAGGGCAAGCACGAGAAGCTCGGGGTCCAGGTGGACCCCGAGCTTCTCGAGAAGTTCTGCCGCGGCACTCACGCCGGCCCTCCGGTCATCAATGCTGCGCGGCGGGACGAGCTGAGGCTCAGCGAGCCTCGAACTCGGTACGCACGGCCTCGGCGTAGGCACGGTCCTTGTAGGTACCGCACGTCGGGCAGGCCGTGTGCGGCATCTTGTTGGACTTGCACTGCGGGCACGTGTGGAGCGTCGTGGCAGTGGTCTTCCACTGCGACCGACGCGCACGGGTGTTGCTGCGCGACATCTTGCGCTTCGGAACAGCCACGGCTAGCTCTCTTTCGTCTCGTCGTTCGAACCCAGCAGGTCGCCCAGGGCGGACCAGCGGGGGTCAAGCGTCTCATGCGAGTGGTCAGGGTCATCCGCGAGCCGTGCACCACACTCGGAGCACAGACCGGGGCAGTCGGGTCGGCACAGCGGCTGGAACGGCAGAGCCGGCACGACCGTGTCCCGCAGCGCGGGCTCGAGGTCGACCAGGTCGCCCTCCAGCTCGCGCACGTCCTCCTCGTCGTCGCCGTCCTCGACCGCGATCGCCGCGCGCTCAGGGTAGACGTACAGCTCCATGAGGGAGACGTCGACGTTCTCGACAACCTCGCCCAGGCAGCGCACGCACTCCCCGATCGCCCGGCCGCGGACGGATCCGGAGACCAGGACCCCCTCCATGACCGCCTCGAGCCGCAGTTCCAGCTCGACATCGGTCCCGGTGGGGATGCCGATCACGTCGGTACCGAGATCCTCCGGGGCGCCCACGGTGCGCTGCACGGTCCGCGTCGATCCCGGACGTCGGCCGAGCTCGTGCGAATCGAGCACGAACGGCGAACGGGGATCGAGGTGAACAGGGCGCTGCACGGCCAGGGTCCCCTCGTTGATCTCGGTCCGTGCCATGAGCGGCAGAACCAACGGGCAACTCTACGGCACAGGTCAGGGGCCGCCCAAATCCTCAGGGAGTGGCGCAGGTCTCAGCTCTCGTCGGCCCCGAGCCGCCCGGCCAGCTTCGCCCGGCCCGCCTGCACCTGGCTGAGCACCTTGCCCAGGTCGATCTCGAAGTCCGCCAGCCGCCGGTCGCAGTAGTCGTCGGCGTCGCGCTGCAGCCGCTCGGCGGTCTCCTCGGCCTCGGCGACGATCTGGGCCGCCCGCTCCTGCGCGGCCAGCACGACCGCCTCCTGCTCGACCAGGGCGGCGGCCTGCGCGCGCGCCTGGGCCAGCACGGCGTCCGCGTCGGCCTGCGCGACCGACCGCGCMGCGTCGGCGTCGGCGAGCACCTCGTCGGCACGCGACAGCTGGCTGGGCAGCACGTCCCGCGCCTGCTCCACCAGGTCGAGCAGCTCGGCACGGTTCACCAGCACCGAGGACGACATCGGCATCGCGCGCGCGTTCGCCACCGCCGTCCCGATCGCGTCAAGCACGCCCGTGAGGCCCTCGGGCCGGGTGGTCGGGTCCTCGTCCGTCATCGTGCGTCCCTTTCTCGAAGTGCTGCCCGCACGGCATCCACGACGCCCTCCGGCACGAGGTCGTCGATCGGTCCGCCGTACCGGGCCACGTCCTTGACCAGCGAGGAGGCGATGTGGGCCAGCTTCTGGTCACCGACCACGAACACCGTCTCCACGCCGGACAGGTGCCGGTTCATCAGCGCCATCGGCAGCTCGGCGTCGAAGTCCGCGCCGCCGCGGAGGCCCTTGACCACCGCGGAGGCACCGACCGTGCCGACGAAGTCGGCCAGGAGGCCGTCGACCGCCTCGACCCGTACCCCGTCGAGGTCCCGGAGCGCCGTCCGCGCCAGCGCGAGCCGGACGTCGATCGGCAGCAGGGCCGCCTTCGACGAGTTCCGGGCGATGCCGACGACGACCTCGTCGAACATCGAGCGCGCGCGCCGGATCACGTCCAGGTGCCCGAGGGTCAGGGGGTCGAACGACCCGGGGCAGACGGCGATGCTCACCACGTCAGGGTAGGCCAGGGGCGTGCGCGGGCCAGCCGGACGCGCGGCGCCCTACCCTCGGGCATGGCCTCCGACGTCGTCCTCGACCACGCCACCGCCGCCGACTCCCCCGCCGTCCGGACCGTGCTGGCCCGCGCCTACCGGACGAACCCGCTCATGGCCTGGGCGCTGCCCGACGAGGAGACGCGCGAGGACGCGTGCGCCGCCTGGCTCGGGCCGTCGGTCGACCGGTACCTGGCGGTCGGGCGGGTGCACGTCGCCCGCGTCGATGGCCGCGTGGTCGGGGTCGCGGCGTGGCGCCTGCCCGACGCGGACCCGGCCCCGGAGTCGCTGCCCACGCCCGCGGGGGCGCTGGCCGCCCTGGTGGGCGCGGACCGTGCCGCGGAGATCCTGKCCGCGCTCGCGTCCGCCGCACCGCTCGCGCCCACCGCGCCGACGCCGTACCTGAACTTCCTCGGGGTCGAGCCGGCGTGGCAGGGCCGCACCATCGGCCGACGGCTGGTCGAGGCGGGGATCGCCGCCGCCGGGGACGCCGGGACGTACCTCGCGACCACCGACCCGCGGAACCTGCCGTTCTACGGACGGCTCGGCTACACCGGCGTCGGGACGGTCCGGCTGGGCGACGGCGGACCGCTGCTCACGGTGCTGCTGCGAGCTCCGCGAACCACATGACCGTCTCGCCGTAGGCGCGTCGGTCGAAGCGCTCCAGCGGCGGGGTCCAGGTGGGCTCCGGCGTCCGCGACGACCGCTCGACCACGACGACGGCGTGCTCGGACAGCGCGGGCGCCACGGCCGCCAGGACGTCCCCGAGGTCCTGCTCCGACAGGTCGTAGGGCGGATCGACGAGCACGAGGTCCCACGGCGCGCCGGGCGTCCGCTGCGCGAACTTCTCGGCCTTGTCAGCGACCACCTGCACACGGTCGGCCAGGCCGAGCGTCGCGACGTTGCGGCGGCAGACGTCCACGGCGTCCCGGGCGGCGTCGACGAGCGTCACGTGCTGCGCCCCGCGACTGGCCGCCTCGATCCCGAGCGCGCCGGACCCGGCGTACAGGTCGAGCACGTGGGCGCCGTCGACGACGTCCAGGTGCTCGAGCCGGGAGAACAGTGCCTCGCGGACCCGCTCGCTCGTCGGCCGGGTGCCGGCCTTGGGCACCACGAGCGTGCKGCCACCGACGGTGCCGGCGACGATGCGGGTCACTTGCGGACGCCCGCCTTGTCCTGCATCGACTCCTGCGACTCCATCATCCGTTCCATGAGCGAGCCCGTGCGGATCGACGACGCGATCGCCACCGCGATGACCGACAGGATGACCTGCACGTACAGCAGGATCGGGTTGACCGTGCGCAGCAGGACCGCGATCCAGACCGGGAGCAGCCCGAGCACCACGAGGTCCGGGCCGCGCGCGAGCACGGTCGCCACGCCGGTGGGCAGGGCGCCCATCGGCGTCGAGACGAGCGCGCCGCCCCAGTCGGGCGCCGGCCGGTAGGAGGCACGGACCGCGGCCGCGGCCCAGACCGGCGTCGATGCCAGCCCGAGCACGATCCACGCGGGCACGTCGGAGGCCCAGCGGCCGACCGCGGCGAACGCGACGACCGACCAGAGCGCCATCGCGGCGGCGGGCACRACCATGCGCAGCCGCCGCACGGTCTTGGCCTCGATGGGCAGCAGGCGGTCGAGGATCGGGGCCATCTCGGCGCGCCGGGCGCCCTCCCCGGTCGCGCTCATGGCGACGTAGCCGGCCACCAGCAGGCCCAGCAGGACCCCGAACGGGCTCGCCAGCTGCGGCACCGTGCTGACCAGCACGGGCACCAGCGCCGCGACCCCGAGCTGCACGACGTGCCGCGCCGACCTGCGCAGGACGACGAGGTCGGCGGTGATCAGCGCGGAGGCCGGCCCACGAGCGGTGCTCAGAGGGGAGAGCCAGCGCCGCACCGGGGGGGCGGCGCCGTCGGTCAGCGCGCGGCCGAGCTCGCGCGAGTCCATGGAGACCACGGCACCGACGGCCTGCGTCGCCACGGAGCCGCTCTCGCGCAGGGTCCGCTCGGGCATCCGCCCGAGCCGGTGGTCGACGAGGAAGGCGAGACCGGCGACGACGACGGCCAGGGCGGCCAGCAGCCACCAGGGCGGACTGGGGACGGCGTCCACCGACCACCCGACGAGGGACAGCGCGACGGCCGCCACGGGAGCGAGGAACAGCAGCACGTCGCCGACGAGCGCGATCCCGCGCCGCGACACGCTGGCCGACTGCCCCACCGCCGCCAGCAGCACGATCCCGGCCGCGACGACGGCGGCCGTGCCGGCGACCCGCACCACGCGGTGCCCGGGGTCGGCCAGCAGGCCGGCGTCGAGGAGCGCGACGACCACCGCCCCGACGAAGCCGGCGAGCAGCGGCAGGCGGCGCGCCGCGGGCCGCAGGAGGCCTCGCCGGTCGACGGGCAGCCCCAGCCACCAGGCCGCCTCGGCACCGCCCGCGCCGACCGGGCCGAGCCGGCCGGCCAGCGAGAGCAGCACCCCGGCGAGCGCCACGAGGATCACGACGACGAGCGTGGCGAGGCTCAGCGAGACCGGCGCCTCGACGTCCGGCGCGGGCGGCAGCGCGACGCGCATGGCCTGGGCCGCGCCGAGCGCGATGCCGATGCTGATCGCGATGCTGATGACGGCGTAGTACACGCTCGACAGCAGCGAGCCGATGCTCGCGCCGCCGCGTGCGTTGGCCGCCTGCGACGTGAACCGGCGGATGCTCTTGGCGGACGGGACCTCGCCGACCTCGAACGGCTGGACCGCGGGCTCGTCGTCGAGCGTGTCGTCGTCGGGCAGGTCGGTCACGGGTTCTCCCGCGAGATGAGGTCGGCGGCCTGGTCCGGGGGCAGCAGGCGCGTGACGTCGTCCGCCACGTGCACCGCCCGGTCGGCGACGGCCCGCAGCAGGTCGGGGTCGTGCGTGGCCAGCAGCACCGCACCGCCCGCCTTCTTCTCGGCGACGATCCGGCCCGCCAGCCGGTCGCGCATGGCCCGGTCGAGGCGCTGCTCAGGCTCGTCGAGCACCAGCAGCGACCGGGGCCGCACGAACCCGGCGGCGAGCAGCAGCCGGCGGCGCTGGCCGGAGGAGAGCGCGACGGGCAGCGAGCGCGCGTGGTCGGTGAGCCCGAACTCCGCGAGCAGCCCGGCGACCACCTCCTGCGCGCCGTGGACTCCGTGCCCGCGGGCGGTCAGGTAGAGGTGCTCCGAGACCGTGAGCGCAGGGAAGTAGGCGTCGTCGTCGAGCACGCTGGCCACCTTGGTGCGGAAGCCGACCTCGCGCTCGTCCACGGGTGCGCCGAACACCTGCAGGGTCCCGCCCGACGGCTCCAGCAGCCCGATCACCGCGCGGAGCACGGTCGACTTGCCCGAGCCGTTGGCCCCGACGAGCGCGACCACCTTGCCCGGGGCCAGCGTGAACGACACGGGGGCACACACGGGCGCTCCGCCGTAACCGACGAGCAGGTCCTTGGCGCTGATCACGGGCTTCGACACGTGCGCCAGGGTATCCGCGGTGGATGGGTGCTGCGCCCCACCGTCAGCTCTGTCCGAGGAACTCCTCGCGCCCGTCCGCCAGCTGCGTCGCGATCGCCGCCTGCAGGGCGGGCCACGCGGCCAGCTCGGGGTCGGCCTCGACCAGCGCGCGGGCGTCGTCGCGGGCCCGGTCGATGACCGCGCCATCGCTGACGATGCGCAGGAAGCGCAGGGTCCCGCGTCGCCCCGACTGCGCCGAGCCGAGCACGTCGCCCTCGCGGCGCAGCTCGAGGTCGACTCGCGCGAGCTCGAACCCGTCGGTGGTCTCCGCGAGCGCGCCCAGCCGCCGCGCCGCGACGGTGCCCTCGGGCGCGTCGGCGACCAGCAGGCACAGCCCCGGCGCGCTCCCCCGGCCCACGCGCCCGCGCAGCTGGTGCAGCTGCGAGAGCCCGAACACGTGCGCGTCGAGGATGACCATGACGGTCGCGGCCGGGACGTCCACGCCGACCTCGATGACGGTGGTCGACACGAGCACGGGCGTGCGGCCCGAGGCGAAGTCGGCGATCGCACGGTCCTTCTCCTCGCTCGTCATCCGCCCGTGCAGGAGCCCGACGGCCGCGCCGCCCAGCCGCGGGTCGGCGCGCAGGGTCTCGGCCACCTCCAGCACGGCCCGCAGCGGGCGCTTCGGGGCGCGCTGCGCGGCGGCCTGCGCCTCGCCGACGGTCGCKGGCTCGTCGGGAACCAGATCGACCCCGTCGTCGGCGTCGCCCTCCCCATCTGCGTCCTCGTCGATCCGCGCGCACACGACGAAGGCCCGGCCGCCCTTCTCGACCTCCTCGCGCACCCGGCTCCACGTGCGGTCCATCCAGACCCGGTTGTCGGCCGGGACGACGTGCGTCGTGATCCCGCTGCGCCCGGCGGGCACGTGCCGCAGCTCGGAGGTCTCGAGCTCGCCGAACACCGTCATGGCCACCGTCCTAGGGATCGGCGTCGCCGTGGTCACCAGCAGGTGCGGCGAGTTGGCGGCCTTCGCCTGCAACCGTCCCCGCTGCTCGACGCCGAACTTGTGCTGCTCGTCGATGACCACCAGCCCGAGGTCGGCGAACTGCACGGGGTCGGAGAGCAGTGCGTGGGTGCCGACGACGATCCCCGCCTGTCCGCTGGCCGCCTCGAGCAGGTTGGTGCGCCGCTCGGCGGCCGACTGCGCGCCCGTGATCACCGCGACGCGGGTGCCGATCTCAGACCCGCCCAGCAGGCCGCCCTCGGCCAGGTCGCCCAGCATCGCGCGCAGCGTCCGCACGTGCTGCGCGGCGAGCACCGACGTCGGGGCGAGCAGCGCCGCCTGGCCGCCGGCGTCGACCACCTGGAGCATCGCCCGCAGCGCGACGACGGTCTTGCCCGAGCCGACCTCGCCCTGGAGCAGCCGCTGCATCGGGTGCGGCCGGGCGAGGTCGTCGGCGATCTGCTCCCCCGCCGCCACCTGGCCCTCGGTGAGCGTGAACGGCAGCCGGGCGTCGAACGCGTCCAGCAGGCCGCCCGCCCGTGCGGGCCTAGCCGTCGACTCCTCGCGCTGCGCGTGCGCGCGTCGGCGCGCCAGCTCCGCCTGCAGCACGAACGCCTCCTCGTACCGCAGGCGCGCCTGCCCCTTGCGCCAGTCCTCCTCGGTCTGCGGCACGTGCACACCCCGCAGCGCCGACCAGCGCGACGCCAGGTGCCGCTCCGCGCGCACGAGGTCAGGCACGGGGTCCGGCACGTCCTGCTCGGTCAGCGGGTCGAACGCCTTGCGCACCGCCTTGCGTATCTTCTCCGACTCCAGGCCCGCGGTCGCCGGGTAGATCGGGATCGGCCACTCGGCCTCCTCGAGCGCGACCTCCTCGTCCACCTCGAGCCCGAAGATCGCGTAGACGGGGTTGGCCAGCTGCAGCCGCCCGTTGAACACGTTGATCTGCCCCGAGAACAGCCCGAGGCTGCCCGGCACCAGCCGCCGGAGGTGGAACTCCGCCGCGTTGCGGTGGGGCATGAAGATCACCAGGTCGAGCGTGCGGGTGCCGTCGGTGATCTTCGCCTCGACCCGCGGCTTGCCCGTCTTCATCGCGGTCTTGATCTCCGCGCCGCGGACCCGTGCGACGAGCGAGACGTTGGCTCCGACCGCGAGGCTCGCGATGTCGGTGACCTCGCGCGAGTCCGCATACCGCCACGGGTAGTAGGACAGGAGGTCGCCGACGGTCTCGAGGCCGAGCCCCGCGAACTTCTTCTGGTCGGCCGGCGTCGCGGCCGCGAACCGCTCGTCCAGCGGGTCGACGGGCGTGTGGACGCTGTCGGGGTACGTCAGCCGGTCGGAGCCAGGCCTGCGCGTCGCCACGTCAGTCCAGCCCGATCACGAGCGCGGGACCGTGCCCGCTCGGGCCGACCACCGTCGGCTCGACGCCCGGGTGCCGCGCCGCCAGGTGCGCCAGGAGCGCGTCGACGACCGCGCCGTCCGGAGCGTCCCGGACGAGCACCGTCAGGCTCTCGGCGGGCGCGGGTCGCGTCACGGCCACGAGCGCGTCGGTCGCGTCGCAGGCGGACCGCGGGGTCGCGACCTCGACCTCACGCACGGCGAGCCGAGCGAGTGCCGCGTCCGCCGCGGCCCGCCCCTCGACGGTCGGGCCGGCGCCGGCGAGCGCCAGCGCACCCACCACGAGCCGGACCTCGTCGCGGGCGTCGAGCACGTGGACGAGCACACCGGGTGTGGCGAGCTCGACCGCCGAGCCCGCAGCGCCCGGCAGGAGGACCACGTGCGCGGCGCCCGAGTCGACCACCGCCCGTTCGAGGTGGACCGGTCGGACCGGCGCCTCCGGGCACTGCACGACGGTCACCG
The DNA here is from genome assembly GCF_056406355.1 of Cellulomonas sp. P1_C4. NCBI lineage: Bacteria > Bacillati > Actinomycetota > Actinomycetes > Micrococcales > Cellulomonadaceae > Cellulomonas > Cellulomonas sp. P1_C4. The sequence goes on from NZ_JBFUAI010000023.1 coordinate 14,206, forward strand.
CACCCGTGGCGGCGTACCAGGCGGCGAGCTCCGGCGCCGCCGTGCAGACGACGACGCCCCACCGCTCGGGTCCCCCGTCGATCGCCGACCCGCCCGCGTGCGCACCGGACAGGAGCCGGACGAGCACCTGCTCGCGCCGACCCACCGCCGCGCCCGCGATCGCCGCGGCCGGGTCGTCGGTGTGGACGTGCACGTGCCACCAGCCGTCGCCACCCACGACGGCCACCGAGTCGCCGACCGCGCCCATCCGGCGCCGCAGCTCCGCGCCGGTGTCGACGACGGGCTGCTCGTCGCTCACCAGCAGCATCACCTCGAACGCCCCGCCGGCGGCCTCGGCCGACGCGTGGTGGGCGGCTGCGGCGGGCAGCCAGTCGAGCGGGACCGCGACGGGCCGCTCGTCGGCGGCCGCGCGGGCCAGGGCGTCGAGCACGACGAGCAGGGCGCACGCGCCGGCGTCGAGCACGTGCGCGGCGCGCAGGACGGGGTGCGCGGCGCTGATCCGCCCGAGGGCGCGCAGGGCCTMCGCCACCGCCTCGGCCAGCGTGGTCGGCAGGTCGGCGCCCGCGTCCGCGGCCGTCGTCGCGGCGCCGGCCACCACGTCGGCGAGCGTGAGGACCGTGCCCTCCTGCGGCTCGACGGTGGCCTCCCGGGCGGCCCGGGCCGCCACCGACAGGCAGCGGGCGGCCTMGCGTGGGCCCGCGGCGGCCGGCAGCGCGCGGGCGAAGCCGGTCAGGTACTGGCTGACGATGACCCCGGAGTTGCCGCGGGCGGCCAGCAGGGATCCCCGGGCGAAGGCCCGCGCCACGTCCGGCGCGCCCGCGTCCGGGCCGACGAGCCCCATCGCCTCGACACCCCCGGTGACGGTCAGCAGGACGTTGGTGCCGGTGTCGGAGTCCGCGACCGGGAACACGTTGACGGCGTCGATCCGGTCCCGGGCCGCCTCCAGCGCTGAGCACGCCGCGACCGCCCACGTGCGCACCGCCGCCGCGTCGAGCAGGTCCACCGCACCTCCGTCGTCCCCGGACACCCGGTCAGCTCACGCAGGCTCCGGCGCTCCCGCCTGCACCTGCGCTGCACCACCCTGCCTCATCGCACCCACATTTGGGCCGACGTGGCCGATGGGCTAGTCTTGACCGGTTGCCCGGCCATGCTGGGCACTGGTGGTGCCCCGCAGCGGCCCCCGAATCCTCTCCGGAAACGGCATGGAGTCGGCGTCGCTCGTGCGCTCCGACACATACTTCGCCGCACACGCGGCAGATGATCCGTACAGAGCAACAGGAGAAGACCGTGGCTGCCAACTGCGACGTCTGCGCCAAGGGCCCGAGCTTCGGGCACAGCATCTCGCACTCGCACGTGCGCACGAAGCGTCGCTGGAACCCGAACATCCAGCGCGTGCGTGCCGTCGTCGCGGGGACGCCCAAGCGTCTCAACGTGTGCACGTCGTGCCTCAAGGCCGGCAAGGTGCAGCGCGCGATCTGACGTACCCCTGCAACATCCGAAGGGCCATGAGGTTGTCACTTCATGGCCCTTCGTCATGTCCGATTCCTGTGGCATGGTGACCTCCATGGTCGAGCAGCTGGACGAGGTGACGATCCGAGTCGCCACCGAGGGGGACGCAGCGGGCATCGCCCGGGTGCACGTGCGCTCGTGGCAGGAGGCGTACGCGGGCATCGTGCCCGACGCGTACCTGGCCTCCCTGGACGCCGACGAACGCACCGCCCAGTGGGGTCGGTACCTGCGCGAGGGCCCGCGCGAGGAGATCCTCACCTGGGTCGCCGCCGTGCCGGACCGCCTGGTCGGGTTTGTCACCGTCGGGCCGGGCCGCGACGAGGACGCGCGACGCGGCGACCGGGAGATCTTCTCCATCTACCTCGACCCCGGCACGTGGGGGCACGGCGTGGCCCGTGACCTCATGCGGACCGTCATCGGGGAGGTCGGCGACAAGACCACCATCACGCTGTGGGTGCTCGCGGACAACGAGCGCGCGCGGCACTTCTACCGGCGGCACGGCTTCCAGGCCGACGGCGTGGAGCGCTACGACGACATCGGCGGCGAGAGCCTGCTCGAGGTCCGCTACCGCCGGGGCTGAGCCCTCACCCGCCGAAGTGGTCCCACCCGGACCTCGCCGGCGCAGCCACCCCGTCGACGAGGACCCCCGGCAGCGTCCCGTCCGTGACGCGGCCGACGGCCCGGAACCCCTGGGGCAGCACGGCTCCGGACGGGAACGTCGCCAGCAGCCCGTGGTCCTCGCCGCCGTCGAGCACCCACCGCTCCACCGTCGCGCCGAGGCGCGCCGCCGCGTCGCCCAGGCGGTCCAGGTCCCCGGCGAACGCCGCGACCTCCAGGTCGATCTCGATACCGCTCGCGCGGGCGAGCCGACCGGCGTCGCGCAGCAGACCGTCCGACACGTCGAGCATCGCCGTGGCCCCTGCCGCGGCCGCGGCCGGACCCGCAGCGAGCGGCGACACCGGCCGCAGGTACGCGGCCACCAGCTCCGCGTCGGGGTTCTCAGCGCCCACCTCGAGCAGCGCCAGCCCGGCCGCCGACCACCCCGCGACCCCCGCGTGCGCCACGACGTCGCCCGGGCGTGCGCCCGACCGCAGCACGGGCGCGCGCCCGCCCAGGTCGCCGTGCGCGRCCACGGAGACGACCACCAGCGGCCCGCCGGACAGGTCCCCGCCCACCACGCCGACCCCGAGCGGGGTGCACTCCGCGGCCAGACCCCGGGCCAGGCCGTCCACCCACGACGCGGGCAGGTCCGGCGGGATCACCAGGGCGACCACGAGGCTCGTCGGCCGCGCGCCCATCGCGGCGACGTCGGCGAGGTTCTGCACGGCCGCACGCCGGCCGACGTCCTCGCCGGAGGACCACGACCGCCGGAAGTGCCGGTCCTCGACCAGCACGTCGGTGGTCACCACGAACCGGCCGTCGGGCGCGGCCACGACCGCGGCGTCGTCGCCGGGCGGGACGAGGGTGTCGGCGCCCACGGGCAGGAGGGGGAAGATGCGGGCGAGCAGCTGCTCCTCGGTCAGCTCGGAGACGCGCAGAGAATCGGTGGGGGTGTCGCCGGTCACCCCGACACGGTAGAGGTTCGGCGCCGCGCTCGGGTTACCGTGACCGGGTGCCCCAGCCGCCCCTGCGCCGACGCCTGCTGGCCGTGGCCTCGGTCGGTGGCGTCGCCGCCCTCGCCGGGTGCGCGAGCACGATCCCGGCTCAGGTCGCCCCGCACGCCACGGACCCCGTCTGCGCGTCCGTCGTGCTGGCCATGCCGGACTCGCTCGGCGACGGCCTCCCCCAGCGCGACACCACGGCGCAGGCCACGACGGCGTGGGGCGACCCCGCGGCACCGATCGTCCTGCGCTGCGGCGTCGAGCCCCTGGGGCCGACGACAGACCACTGCCAGACCGTCGAGACGCCGGGCGGCCCGAGCATCGACTGGGTCGTCATCGAGGGCGAGGACGGCGACTGGACGTTCACCACGTACGGCCGCGAGCCCGCGGTCGAGCTGCACGTGCCGGCCGCGGTCGCGACGGAGCGTTCGACGTCCTTCGTGGACCAGCTCGGGCCCGCCGTCGCCCTGACCGAGCAGGTCCGCAGCTGCGTGTAGGTCAGCGCCCGTAGAGGGAGGCCACCGGGCAGTCGAACGCTGCCCGGTCCGCCAGCCCGACCCGGTTGAGGTACTCGACGATGATCTTGTACGACCGGAAGAAGCCGACCTCGGTGTAGTTCACCCCGAGCTTCTCGCAGTAGTCGCGCACGACCGGCTGCACGTGCCGGAGGTTCGGCCTCGGCATGCTCGGGAAGAGGTGGTGCTCGACCTGGTAGTTGAGCCCGCCCATCACGAAGTCGACGGCCACGCCGCCCCGAATGTTGCGGGACGTCAGAACCTGGCGGCGCAGGAAGTCCACCTTCATCCCCGCGGGGATGATGGGCATGCCCTTGTGGTTCGGTGCGAACGAGCCGCCGAGCAGCACACCGAACAGGGCCATCTGCACCCCGATGAACGCGAGCGCCTTGCCGGGCGGGAGCAGCCAGAACAGCAGGCCGACGTAGACGGCGAGCCGCGTGATGACGATCGGCGCCTCGACCCAGCGGTGCGGCACGGTGCCCTTGGCGAGCAGCAGGCGGACGCTCGACGCGTGCAGGCTGAGGCCCTCGAGCATGAGCAGCGGGAAGAAGAACCAGCCCTGGTGGCGGCCGAACCACGCGCGCCAGCCGCTGCGGGTCTCGAGCACGTCCTGCGTCCAGACGACGACGCCGGGCGCGATGTCGGGGTCCGCCCCCACCTGGTTGGGCGAGGCGTGGTGCCGGTTGTGCTTGTTGCGCCACCACGTGTGGCTCAGGCCGACGAACCCGCCGGCGAGGATGCGTGAGGTCCAGTCGTTCCACGGACCCGACTTGAAGATCTGGCGGTGCGCGCTGTCGTGCCCGAGGAACGCGATCTGCGTGAGCACGACGGCGAACCCGGCCGCGACGGCCAGCTGCCACCACGAGTTGCCGACGAGCACAACGGCCACCCAGACCGACGCGAAGGCCAGCACGACGGCGACCAGGCGGGTCCAGTAGTAGACGTAGCGGCGCCGCAGCAGCCCGGACTCGCGGACGTACGCGGCCAGCGCCGAGTAGTCCTGCGCTGTGGCCGCTCGTGCCGGAATAGGTGCCCCGGGCGACACGGTGGCGCTCATGCGCTCGCCTCGCGGGTCTGGACTGCCTGCGAGACGGTCATGACGTTCACCATCGATCTACGGGAGCCGGACGTTCGTGCCGGCCGTGCGGCGCGCCCCCGGGTGGAGGGTGCGGAGGGGCGCGATGCGTCCCGACGGTGATGGTGGGACGTCCACCCCGGACGACGTCGTTGTCGCGCCGCGGTCCATCACGAGTGCCCCGAGGGTAGCCTGCCGGGCTGAGTTTGGGCGTACGACAGGGCGAACGTCGGGCGTACATCCGACTTTCGTCACCGCACACCCGTGGGCCGCATTGGCGAATGTCGGCGTCCATTCGGCGATCGTCACCGCAGACCCGTGGGCCGAGCAAGCGCGAGGCGGAGCAGCTCGTCGACGAGGTCGGCGTAGCCGACGCCCGACGCCTCCCACATCCGCGGGTACATCGAGTACGGCGTGAAACCGGGCATGGTGTTGATCTCGTTGACCACGACCTCGCCGTCCGGCGTGACGAACACGTCGACGCGCGCCAGACCCTCGCAGCCCACGGCCTCGAACGTGCGCACAGCGACGTCCCGCACGGCCTCGACGACGCCCAGGGGCAGGTCGGCCGGGCACGCGAGCGTCACCCCGGCCTCGTCGAGGTACTTGGCCTCRAAGTCGTAGAACGCGTGCCGCGAGTCCGTCACCAGGATCTCCCCCGGCAGCGAGGCCCGGGCCCGGTCGCCGTCGTGGCCGCCGAGCACACCGCACTCGATCTCGCGGCCGACGATGGCCGCCTCGACGATGATCTTCGGGTCGTGCTCCGCGGCGGCGCGGATCGCTGCCGGCAGGTCCGCCAGGTCGGTGACGCGCGAGATGCCGAGGCTCGATCCGGCCCGCGCGGGCTTGACGAAAAGCGGGAGGCCGATCTCGGCGATCCGGGCGGTCACGCCCTCGGGGTCGCGGTCGAGCTCGCCCGGCTGCACCACGCGGAACGGCCCGACGGGCAGCCCGTGGCCCGCCAGCACCAGCTTCATCATGTGCTTGTCCATGCCGACCGCGGAGGCCAGCACCCCGGCGCCCACGTACCGGACGTCCGCCAGCTCGAGCAGCCCCTGCAGCGTGCMGTCCTCCCCGAACGGACCGTGCAGCAGCGGGAACACGACGTCGACCTCGCCCAGCACGCGCGGCAGCTGCCCGGCCTCGAGCACCTGCACGTCGCGGTCGTCGACGGCCTGCGGCAGCAGCACGTGCGCAGCCGTGTCCTCGACCTGCGGGAGCCGGCCGTCGACGATCGCCCAGCGGTCGGGGTCGTCGTCGGCCAGCACCCAGCGCCCGGCGGGGGTGATGCCCACCGCCAGGACGTCGTAGCGATCGCGGTCGATCGCGCGCAGCACGCCGCCGGCGGTCGCGCAGCTGATCCCGTGCTCGCCGGACCGGCCGCCGAACACGACCATCACACGTGGTCGGCGAGCCGTCCCGGTGGTCGTCTCGAGGATCGGCTCAGGGGTCTGGTCGTGGCCCGAGGGCTGTGCGGTGGCGTCCATCGCGCCCGACCCTACCTGTCGGAGGGACGGGCCCCGAGCACGACGCCGGGTAACCTGCCGCCGTGACCTCCCAGCGTTTCGACGACCTCTCTCCCGCGACGCTCACGGTCGCCGCCGGCCGGCCGGCACGGACCCAGGGCGCCCCGGTGAACCCCCCGCTCGTGCTCTCCTCGACGTTCGTGTCCCGCGGCGTGCCCGCGCCGGACGAGCCGCTGTACGGGCGGATCGACGCCGAGACCTGGCACCCCTTCGAGCAGACGCTGGGCGCGCTGGAGCGCTCGGCCCACCCGGCGCTCGTGTTCGGCTCCGGCATGGCCGCCATCGCCGCCGCCTTCTCGCTCATCCCGCCGGGCGGCCGGCTCGTCCTGCCCCGCCACTCCTACCAGGTCACGCTCGGCTACGCCCGCGACCTGGAGGACCGGCTGGGGGTCGACGTCGCGCTCGTCGACATCGACGACACCGACGCCGTGCTGGACGCGTTGCGGACCCCCACCTCGATGCTCTGGATCGAGACGCCGACCAACCCCATGCTCGAGGTCGCCGACCTCCCGGCGCTGGTCGCGGGCGCGCACGCCGCCGGCGCGCTGGTGGGCGTCGACAACACCTTCGCGACGCCGCTGGTGCAGCGCCCCTTCGAGCACGGCGCCGACGTCGTCGTGCACTCGGTGACCAAGTACCTCGCGGGGCATACGGACGTGGTCCTGGGCGCCGCGCTGGCCGACGACGACGCCCTGCACGCCCGACTGCACGCGTACCGGACCCTGCACGGCGCGATCGCCGGCCCGTTCGAGGTCTGGCTCGCCCTGCGCGGCCTGCGCACGCTCGCCCTGCGCGTCGAGCGCGCCCAGGCCAACGCCGCGGAGCTCGCGCGCCGCCTCAGCGAGCACCCGGGCGTCGCCGAGGTCCGGCACCCGAGCCTGCCGTCCGACCCCGGGCACGATCGCGCGGCGCGCCTGATGGACGGCTTCGGGGCGATCATCGGCCTGCGCCCGGTCGGCGGCCCGGAGGCGGCCGACGCGGTCGTCGCCGCGCTGGAGCTCTGGGTGCCGGCGACGAGCCTGGGCGGGGTCGAGTCGACGCTGGAGCGCCGCCGGCGCTTCGCCACCGAGTCGCTCACCGTGCCGGAGGACCTGCTGCGGATGTCGGTCGGCATCGAGGACGTCGAGGACCTCTGGCGCGACCTCGACCAGGCACTGACGCGGTCGCGGAGGACCCGCTAGACGCCCTCGGCCTTGTGCGGCCGGGCAAGCAGCAGGGAGGCCAGCTGGTCGACCGGCAGCCCCTCGTGCAGCACCTTGACCACGGCGGACGTGATCGGCATCTCGACGCCCAGGGTCGTCGCCAGCTCCAGCACGGAGCGGCTCGACTTCACGCCCTCGGCCGTGCCGCCCGTCGCGGCTATCGCCTCGTCGAGGGTCATGCCACGGCCGATGTGCCCGCCGAGCGTGTGGTTGCGCGAGTCGGGCGACGCGCAGGTCGCCATGAGGTCACCCAGGCCCGCGAGGCCCGGGAACGTGTCCGCGTCGGCGCCGAGCGCCAGGCCGAGCCGCGTGATCTCGACGAGGCCCCGGGTGATGACCGTGGCCATCGTGTTGTAGCCCAGCCCGCGGCCCTGCGAGATGCCGACGGCCAGCGCGATGACGTTCTTCACGGCGCCGCACAGCTCGACCCCGACGACGTCGTCGTTGGTGTACGGCCGGAAGTAGGACGACGCGCACGCCCGGGCCACCAGTTGCGCGGTCGCCTCGTCCGTCGAGGCCACGACGGTGGCGGTCGGCTGCCGGTGCGCGATCTCGAGCGCCAGGTTCGGGCCGGAGACGACGGCGACGCGGCCCGCCGGGATGCCCAGGGACTCCGCGACGACCTCGCTCATCCGGCGGTCGGTCGACAGCTCGACGCCCTTCATCAGGGAGACGGCGACGGCGTGGGGGGCGACCGCGTCAGCCAGCGGCGTGAGGGTGGCCCGGGCGCTCTGCGACGGGATGGCGACCGCGACGATGTCGGCGCCCCGGAGAGCGGCCCGGACATCGGTGGTCGCCGTGATCCGCCCCGGGAGCACGACGTCCGGCAGGTAGGCCTCGTTGCGGTGCTCGTCGGCGATCTGTCGGCAGACCGACTCGTCGCGACCCCAGATGGTCACGTCGCAGCCGGCGTCGGCCATCACGGCCGCGAACGTGGTGCCCCACGCCCCGGCGCCGAGCACCGCGGCGCGCAGCCGGGGAGCTCCGGGGACGACCGGCCGCTCCTCGGCCACCTGGTCCGCCGTCACGGCAGCTCGGGGTGGGTCGCGTGGTCGCCGCCGACCCTCTTCTCGCCCTGCGCGAGCGGCTTGCGCATGTCGTAGCGGATCGCCGGCGGCTCCTCGCCCCGGACCTCCTGGAGGAGCGCGGTGATCGCGGTCATCACGCGCTCGGTGGCCTCGCGCAGCGTCTTGGTGTCCTGCGGGCGGTCGTACAGGTCGTCGAGGTCCACCGGCGGGCCTGCCACCACGGTGACCAGCTTGCGCGGGAACGGCTTGAGCATCTTGCCGTAGCGCGCCAGCAGGTCCTGGGCACCCCACTGGGCCACCKGGATGACCGGGGCCTTCGTGCTCAGCGCCAGGCGGGCGATCCCGGTCTTGCCGACCATCGGCCACAGGTCGGGGTCGCGCGTCAGCGTGCCCTCGGGGAAGACGGCCACCGCGTCGCCGGCCTCGACCGCCAGGATCCCCGCCGTGAGCGAGTCCCCCGCCGACGCCGTGTTCCGGAAGACCGGGATCTGCCCCGTCACTCGCAGCACCCAGCCCAGCACCGGCACCTTGAACAGGGGCGCCTTGGCCAGGATCTTCGGCGCGTAGCCGTTGTCCCACAGGAAGTGCGCGAACGTCAGCGGGTCGATGTTCGTCATGTGGTTCGACGCGACGATGAACCCGCCCTCGGTGGGGAGGTTCTCGGTGCCGCGCCACTGGCGGCGGGTCATGGCGAGCATCGGGGGACGCACGATGCGCGCGACGTTGCGGTAGGCGCGGTTGGATCTGGCCGGCGGATGCACGGGAGCCGATGCTACCGGGGACCCGGAGCGGTCGATGCGCTCATGCCCTCGTCAGCTCGCGGCTGAACTCGGCACCCAGCGCCTCGAGCTTCTCGGTGAAGCGCTCGTAGCCCCGGTCGATCAGGCTGATCCCGCGCACCGACGACGTCCCCTTGGCGGTCAGCGCGGCGATGAGGTGGCTGAAGCCACCCCGCAGGTCAGGCACCTCGATGTCCGCGGCAGCCAGCGGCGTGGGACCCGAGATGACGGCGGAGTGGAAGAAGTTGCGCTGCCCGAACCGGCACGGCCGACCGCCCAGGCACTCCTTGTAGACCTGGATCGTCGCGCCCATGCCCACCAGCGCCTCGGTGAACCCGAAGCGGTTCTCGTAGACCGTCTCGTGCACGATCGACAGACCCTTCGCCTGCGTGAGCGCCACCACGAGCGGCTGCTGCCAGTCCGTCATGAACCCGGGGTGCACGTCGGTCTCGAGCGTGATCGAGCGCAGGTCGCCGCCGGGGTGGAAGAACCGGATGCCGTCGTCGTCGATGGCGAACTCGCCGCCGACCTTGCGGAACGTGTTGAGGAACGTCGTCATCTCCGGCTGCGTGGCCCCGCGCACGAAGATGTCCCCGCCCGTTGCCAGGGCCGCGGACGCCCACGACGCCGCCTCGATGCGGTCGGAGAGCGCCGTGTGCTGGAACCCGAACAGGCGGTCGACGCCCTCGATCCGGATCACGCGGTCCGTGTCGACCGAGATGATCGCGCCCATCTTCTGCAGCACGTTGATGAGATCCATGATCTCGGGCTCGATCGCCGCGTTGGCCAGCTCCGTGACGCCCTCGGCGCGCACGGCCGTCAGCAGCAGCTGCTCGGTGGCCCCCACGCTCGGGTACGGCAGCGCGATCTTGGTGCCCTGGAGGCGTCGCGGCGCCCGGATGTGGATGCCGTTGTCGGTCTTCTCCACGACCGCGCCGAACTGCCGCAGGATGTCGAGGTGGTAGTTGATCGGCCGGTCGCCGATCCGGCACCCGCCCAGGTCCGGGATGAACGCCTCGCCCAGACGGTGCAGCAGCGGGCCGCAGAACAGGATCGGGATGCGGCTCGAGCCCGCGTGGGTGTCGATGTCCGCGACGTGCGCCGACTCGACGTCCGTCGGGTCGAGGTGCAGCACGCCCGCCTCCGCGTCGGCGTCGACCTTGACGCCGTGCAGCTCGAGCAGGCCCGTCACCACACCGACGTCGCGGATCTGGGGGACGTTGCGCAGGACGCTCGGCGTCTCGCCCAGCAGGGCCGCGACCATCGCCTTGGAGACGAAGTTCTTGGCACCGCGGACGGTGATCTCACCCGACAGGGGGTTGCCACCGTTGACGTACAGCAGATCGCTCATCGAAACATCGTCTCCCACGCGCGGGGGTGCTCCCGACCGTCCGAGCGGCGGCGCGCCGAGGTCGGCGCCGAACCTTCACACGGTCGGGCCCGCGGATTACTTCTTCTTGGTGCTGCCCTTGCCGGACTTCTTCCCGGCCTTCTTCGCGTCGGCCTTCTTCGCCTCGGCCTTCTTCGCGTCGGCGCGCTTCTTCGCCTCGGCCTTCTTCGCCGCGTCGGCCCGCTTCTTGACGTCGGCCTTCTTCGCCTCGGCCTTGGCCTTCGCCTTCGGCGTCGCCTTGCTCTTCGGGAGGGCTGCTGCCTTGGCCTTCGGCGCCACGTCCGCCGACGGCGTCGAGCGGACCGGCGCGGCGGCCGGTGCCGCGGCCGGCGCGGTGACCCCCTGCAGCGAGCCGAGGTCCGCGACGGCGCCCAGCGGCTCTCCGGGTCCGGCCGCCACCCGCGCGCGCAGCGTGGCACCGGGGTGGAAGCGAGCGACGGTCGTCGCCGCGACCTCCAGCGTCTCGCCCGTGCGGGGGTTGCGGGCCGTGCGTGCGGCGCGACCGGCCGCCTCGAACGTGCCGAAGCCCGTGAGCGTCACGCGCTCGCCGGCGGCCAGCGCCGACGTGATCTCGTCGACGACCGCCTCGACTGCGGCGAGCGCGGCGCCCTTCGACGCGCCTCGAGCAGCGATCCGGTCGGCGATCTGCGACTTGCCCAGCATGGTCGTCCTCTCTGGGCCGACACGCTCCGCGTCGTTGCCCGCTGCCACGCTATCGACAGCGGGCGCCCGGCGGGCCACCCGCGCGGGCGACCCGCCGGGGCGACCTCAGGGCCGTCGGCCGATCTCCACCGGCACGCCGGCCGGTCGGGCGGCCACGATCTCGACGGGCGGCAGGTGCTTGGCAGGCAGCGTCGCGGGCCGCCACGGCTCGCGACGAGCCTCGAAGTCGGAGATCTCGTCGGCGTGCTCGAGCGTGAGCCCGATGTCGTCCAGGCCCTCCATGAGGCGCCATCGGGTGTAGTCGTCCACCTGGAACGGCACCACGACGTCGTCGCACGTGATCGTCTTCGACGCGAGGTCGACCGTGATCTCGGTGCCGGGCCGCGTCTCGAGGATCTTCCAGATGAGCTCGATGTCCTCCTGCGCCGCCTGGGCGGCGAGCAGCCCCTGCTTGCCGGAGTTGCCGCGGAAGATGTCCGCGAACCGGTTCGAGATGACGACCTTGAACCCGTAGTCCTTGAGGGCCCACACGGCGTGCTCGCGCGACGAGCCCGTGCCGAAGTCGGGGCCGGCGACGAGCACGGAGCCCGCCTTGTAGGCGTCCTGGTTGAGGATGAACGACGGGTCGCCGCGCCACGCGGCGAACAGCGCGTCCTCGAACCCCGTGCGCGTCACGCGCTTGAGGTAGACGGCCGGGATGATCTGGTCGGTGTCCACGTTGCTGCGCCGCAGCGGGACGCCGACGCCGGTGTGCTGGCTGAACTTCTCCATGGCTGTGTCTCTTTCCCGGTTCCCGAGTTTCCCCGGTCAGACCGTCTGGAGGTCGGTGAGAGGGCTGCCGTCGGGCGTCGGAGCGCCCGTGGCGAGGTCGGCGTACGACGAGAGGGTTCCGCGGATGGCCGTCGCGGCCGCGACGAGCGGCGAGACCAGGTGCGTGCGTCCGCCCTTGCCCTGCCGGCCCTCGAAGTTGCGGTTCGACGTCGATGCCGAGCGCTCGCCCGGAGCCAGCTGGTCGGGGTTCATGCCCAGACACATCGAGCAGCCGGCGTTGCGCCACTCGGCGCCGAAGTCGAGGAAGATCTTGTCGAGGCCCTCGGCCTCCGCCTGCAGCCGGACACGTGCCGAGGCCGGCACCACCAGGACGCGGACGTCGTCGGACTTGTGCTTGCCGCGGATGACCTTGGCCACCGAGCGCAGGTCCTCGATGCGGCCGTTGGTGCACGAACCGATGAAGACCGTGTCGACCTTGATCTCGCGCAGCGGCTGGCCGGGCGTCAGGCCCATGTACTCGATGGCGCGCTCGGCGGCGACGCGCTCGTTGGCGTCGGCGATCTCCTCCGGCACCGGGACCGAGCCGGACAGCGGCAGGCCMTGGCCCGGGTTGGTGCCCCACGTGACGAACGGCTCGAGGTCCTCCGCCTTCAGCACGACCTCGACGTCGAACTCGGCGTCCTCGTCGGTCTTCAGCGTGCTCCAGTACGCGACCGCGGCGTCCCAGTCCGCGCCCTCGGGCGCGTGCGGACGGCCCTTGAGGTAGTCGAAGGTGGTCTGGTCGGGGGCGATCATGCCCGCGCGGGCGCCGGCCTCGATCGACATGTTGCAGACCGTCATGCGGGCTTCCATCGACAGCGCCCGGATCGCCTCGCCGCGGTACTCGAGCACGTAGCCCTGGCCGCCGCCGGTGCCGATCTTCGCGATGATCGCCAGGATGATGTCCTTGCTGGTGGCACCCGGGGGCAGCTCGCCGTCGACCGTGATGGCCATCGTCTTGAACGGCGCGAGCGGGAGCGTCTGCGTGGCGAGCACGTGCTCGACCTCGCTGGTGCCGATGCCGAACGCGAGGGCGCCGAACGCGCCGTGCGTGGACGTGTGCGAGTCGCCGCAGACGACCGTGAGGCCCGGCTGCGTGAGACCGAGCTGCGGTCCCACCTGGTGGACGATGCCCTGGTCGGCGTCGCCGAGCGAGTGGATGCGCACGCCGAACTCCGCGGCGTTGTTGCGCAGCGTCTGGATCTGGGTGCGGCTCGTCTCGTCGGCGATCGGCCGGTCGATGTCGAGCGTGGGGGTGTTGTGGTCCTCTGTCGCGAGCGTGAGGTCCGGCCGGCGGACCGGGCGGCCCGCGAGGCGCAGACCCTCGAACGCCTGCGGGCTCGTCACCTCGTGCACGAGGTGGAGGTCGATGTAGAGGAGGTCAGGCGCGCCGTCCGTGCCCCGTCGCACGACGTGCGCGTCCCAGACCTTCTCCGCCAACGTGCCGGCCATCTTCTCGGTCCGTTCTCTCGTTCGTACTCTCGGCCGGGAGTGTGGTTTTCCCGGCTCGTCTGCCGCCGTACTTGCATCTCAGCCTTCGAGACGCCAATATCGACCTATGGACAACTCTAGCGGAGTCGGCGTGCTGGACAAGGCCGCATCCGTTCTCAGCGCCCTCGAGGCCGGCCCAGCCACGCTCGCGCAGCTCGTCACTGCCACCCATCTTGCTCGCCCGACAGCCCACCGGCTGGCCGTGGCGCTCGAGCACCACCGTCTGGTGGCGCGCGACATGCAGGGTCGGTTCGTGCTCGGACCCCGCCTCTCGGAGCTCGCGACGGCCGCCGGCGAGGACCGCCTGCTCGCCGCCGCCGGTCCCGTGCTGGCCGCCCTGCGCGACCACACCGGCGAGAGCGCGCAGCTCTACCGGCGCCAGGGCGACCAGCGCATCTGCGTGGCCGCGGCCGAGCGGCCCATCGGCCTGCGCGACTCGATCCCGGTCGGCGCCACGCTCACCATGCACGCGGGCTCGGCGGCGCAGATCCTGCTCGCCTGGGAGGAGCCGGACCGACTCCACCGCGGGCTCCAGGGCGCCAAGTTCACCGCCACGATCCTGTCCGGCGTCCGTCGCCGCGGCTGGGCGCAGTCGGTGTCCGAGCGCGAGGTCGGCGTCGCGTCGGTGTCCGCCCCCGTGCGCGGCCCGTCGGGCCGGATCGTCGCCGCGGTGTCGGTCTCCGGCCCGCTCGAGCGCCTCTCGCGCCAGCCCGGCCGCCTGCACGCCGCCGCGGTCGTCTCGGCGGCCAACCGGCTCACCGAGGTGCTCCGCCGAACGGCCGACTGATGGCTGTCCGGGGCGCCGCGGCTAGCCGACGAAGGCTGCGCAACCGCGTGGCGGCCATCGGGTTCGCCGTCGGGTTCGTCGTGGGCGCGCTCCTGGCCGCTCTCGGCGGGGGTGGCGCCGCCGGCGCCCTGATCACCGGGGTGTTCATCGGCGCGCTCGTGGCCGTCATCGGCGCGATCGTCGTCGCCCTGCTGCCGACGTCCTCCCACGGCCCACCCGGGCAGCACTGACCCGAGGAACGCTCGCGCTTCTGTCGCCGACCGCCCGAAGCCGCGCCGCTGTCCGTGCTCGTGGCCGATGGCGGCAGGTTCCCGGCCCGGCCCCAATCTCAGGAGACGCCGGCCAGCAGCTCCCGGGCCCGCCGGATCGCCTCGTCCGTGCCCAGCTCGTCCCGAGCCGCGGAGCTCGTCGCATACAGCTCGATCATCTCCTGAAAGGGCAGCGGTGGCAGCCCGCGCCGGGGCAACGCGATGGCGTCGTCCCGGACGATCGCTCGCCGTCCCCCGACGAGGGGCAGCATGTGGCGGGTCGGGACTACAGGGTGGTGGGTCTGGACGATGAAGTCCTTCGGGGTGGTCACCAGCCCGCGCACGTTGTCCCAGTCGATGAAGACGTCCGACCCGGCATAGCGCTGGTGGATCCCTTCGGGCGTCAGCGTGACGGTTCCGTCGCCGGCCCGGCCGGTTGCCCCACACCATCCGACGTAGGCCGCGAGCATCGAACCGAGCAGGAGGAACCCGGCGGCGCCGTTGGAGGAGCCGATCGCCGAGAGCCCGGCGAGGACGAACAACGCGAGCAGGAGCCAGCCCACGGCCGTGGCGAACCAATGGCCCCGCCACGGATGAACGGCCATCCCAGGTCGTCCCCTCGCTGTGCCCACCGTGACAGCGGACGCGGGCGGGCGACGTCGCGCGCCGAGGACAAGGGCCACCAGCATCAGAGCAAAGAGCGCGATCACGCCCAGGCCGATGATGCTGTCGCTCATAGCTTCTCGTCCCGCCGTCGCACGTCAGTCGTCCGATTCTCGTCCAGGCTCGTGCGCGCCGCCCCGCTGAGCGCGCCGGACCCGAGCCCGACGTGGGCGGCAACGACGAAGGGCCCCTCCCAGCGTCTTCCGCTAGGAGGGGCCCTTCGCAACTCTGTACCCCCGACCGGATTCGAACCGGCGCTACCGCCGTGAGAGGGCGGCGTGCTAGGCCGCTACACAACGGGGGCCTATACGCTGCGGGACCCGAGGGCCTCGCTTGCGAGTGAACACTCTACCCGATCCTCCGAGGAGGTCGGACCAGCGGTGCTCGCGCTGGGGTACCAGGACTCGAACCTAGACTAACTGAACCAGAATCAGTCGTGCTGCCAATTACACCATACCCCATGGGGGTATAACGCCCGGAGCTCGGGGGCCGCCTGGCGGGGCGGACACACGTGCATCCGGACGTCGTACCGGCGGTGAACACTACCTGAGCGTCGGGGCCGGGTCCAACTGGCTCCCGCTTGGACGGCCGTTCGTGACGAAGGCCACGGAGCCGCGCGCTCAGCGGGGGATGCTCGCCAGCTCCGAGGCGTCGTACCAGAGCAGGTCACGCTCGTCGAGGCGGTCGACGGCCGCCTCGTCTCCCCCGGCCGCGAGCACGACGTCGGGAGCCGCGCCGGGCTCGTCGACGTGCACGCAGATGACGTCGGCCTGCGCKACCGCGCTCACCAGCTCGATCGCGCTGGGCACGTCCTCGTCGTCCGTGACCGGCTCGACCGCGGCGTCGGGGACGTCGACCGAGACGACCAGCCGCAGCTGCGGGGCGTCGGGGTGCGTCGCCAGGTGCTCGAGCGAGTCGTCCGCCGCCGCGAGCTGCGCCGCGAACTCGAGGCCCTCGTCGTCCTCGTCGGGAAACAGGGCACGCAGCGCCGGCGTCACGGCGTGCGCGCGGCGCGCCGTGAGGGATCCCGCTGTGGGGTCGAGCTGGTCGAGAGAGGCCGGGAGGTAGATGCGCACCCCGCCAGTGTGCCGTGCGGCGGGCGCACCCGGGCGGTCAGGCGCGCGCGGCAGCGATCGGCTCGAGCGAAGGCGCGCCGACGAGCACAGCATCGACCCGGGCCGCGACGCCGGCGAGCGCCCGCCGCACGGGCGAGCCCGGAGCGGCCTCGCGCAGCGTCTGCGCCTCGAGCAGGGCCGTGTCCACGGCCGCCCGGTCGTCGGGCACGAGGTGCGCGTCAGTGACGCCCGCGTAGCGCGCCAGGGCCTGACCGACGGCGTCCCCGGGGTGCGGGCCCGCCACGGAGGCCCGGACCCGGTTGACCACCACGACCCGCGTGGCACCGAGCCCCAGGTCGGTGAGCTCACCGAGGCCGCGGACCAGCCGCTGGATGCCCACCGGGTCGCCGGCGCCGACCACGAGGACGACCTCCGCCGCCTCCAGGGCGCTGAGCGTCGCCGCGTTGCGGCGCGGGGCCCGCGTGTCATAGCTGAGCACCTCGTCCTGCTCGAGGCAGAAGCCGCAGTCGACCACCGTCCACTCCGCCAGCCCGCGGGCCACCGACCAGACCGCGTCGAGCGACGACGAGGGCAGCTCCGGCCAGCGGTCGGCCCGCGAGATGCCGGAGAGCACCCGTAGGTCGGGCGCAATGGACGGGGTCAGCCGCGCGAGGGTCATCAGGTCGAGCGTGCCCTGACCGGCCGCGCGGGCCGCGGCCGCCAGACCGGGCGCCTCGTCCAGCATGCCCACCACCTGAGCGACGCACCCGCCGTAGGTGTCCGCGTCGACGAGCAGCGTCCGGCGCCCGGCGGCGGCGAGCTCAGCCGCCACGTTGACCGCGACCGTCGTCCGGCCCGGCGCACCGGTGGGACCCCAGACCGCCGCGACGAGGCCCCGGCTGGGGCGCCGAATCTCCTCGGGCTGGGCGATGCCCGGCACGTCGTCGTCGCGCGCGTCGTCGAGGATCGCCAGGGCGTCCCGGACCACGGAGCCGGCCGCAACCTCGTCCTGCGGGGCGACGGCCACGAGGTCCGCACCCAGCGCGGCGAGCCGCTCCCCCAGCCAGGGACGCGCGGCGTCGCCGATGCCGACCACGCGCACGCCCGCGCGGTGCAGCAGGTCGATCGCCTCGCGGTCCAGCAGCTCCAGGTCGCCCGAGACCACGGCGAGCCGGCCGAGCCCGGCCTCCGCGGCGGCGAGCAGCTCGGTGAGGTCGGCGCACCGCCGGGTGACGCTCAGGCGGCCGCCGGTCTGCTCCACGGCCTGGACGATGATCGACTCCGCCGCACCCTGCACGGCGCACAGCACCCCGACCGTCACGTCAGCCACCCGTCCCGGGCACCGGCACCACGTCGACCGCACCGTCGGCGGCGAGAGCGGTGAGGATGCTGGGCAGCACGTCCGTCGGCACCAGCACCTGGACCGAGCTGCCGCCGGACGCGCGGAACGCACCGGACGGCGTCGTCACCTCGGCAACCGTGAGGCCGCCCGCAAGTTGCCTGGGCTCCCCCGGCGACGCGTCGTCGTCGGGTGCCGGCGGGGTGAACCAGACGTCGACCAGCACGCCGGGTGCGAAGTCGTGCGACGGTGCCCGCGTCAGGGTGATCGACACGGGCCGCAGGTCGAGGTCCGCGGCCGAGCCGACCGCGGAGGCCGGAACCAGCTCGCCGCGACCGACGGCCCTCACGACGACGCCGTCCGTGGCGACCGGCTGGTCCGCCCGTAGGTAGTGGTCCAGGTTGACCGTCCCCAGCCGCACGTCCACCACCGCGAGATCGTCGACCGCGACCCGGTCCCCCGGCACCAGCGCCGCGCGGGTCACGTAGACCGGGACGGTGGCCTGCGCCGTCCGCACCGCCCACGAGCCCAGCAGCACCGACGCCGCCACCATCGCGATCCCGGCCAGCAGGCGCGGGTCACGCCAGCCCGGACGACGCAGCCGCGCGGCCACCGGCGCGGGCAGATCGATCACGCTCGTGTCCATCGACTCTCCTGGTTCGTCGGCCCGTGGGCCGCCATCTTGCCGTGTGCGGCACGCCGCGGAGGGAGCATTGTGGACAAACCGGTCCGGGCGCCAGCGCGTGCCACACTGCGGTCATGCCGTCGAGGTTCCTCACGCTCGCTGACGTCACCGAGGTGCTCAACATCTCCGCCCCGCAGGCCTACGCGCTCGTCCGCTCCGGCGAGCTGCCGGCGATCCAGATCGGCGGACGCCTGCAGTGGCGCGTCGAGTCCACCGAGCTGGAGAAGTACATCCAGCGGATGTACGAGCAGACCCGCGCCCGCATCACCAGCGACGGCGGGACGCACGAGGAGCCGGTCTCGGACTGACGAGCCTCAGCCGCCCGACCGGACCACCCGGAGCGCGGCGAACGGTACGGCCCACGCGCCACGGCCGGTCCGGCTCTCGTCCGTGAGGTCGAGATGGTCCGCCCCCACCCGCTCGATCCGACCCGAGAGCTCGGCGCCACGAACATCGAGGCGGACGACCGCCCGATCCCGCGCCAGCGCACGCAGCGCATGCCCGAGTCCCAGTCGCGCCTCGACGGCGCCCGGGGCCGGGGCGGCGTGCGCGACGAGCCCGTCGACCGCGACGACCGCGCTCATCGGCACGAGCGCCCGGCGCATGGGCGAGGCGGCCAGCAGGAGCCATTCCGGCGCCGCATCGACGAGCTCACCCTCCACGGCGTCGGCACTCCCCACCAGCACGCGCAACCGGCAGCCGACCGACGAGCGCGCCCTCGCGGCGAGCCCGACCGACGCGCGCTCAGCACGCGCCAGCTCGGCGACGTCCGCCCGCAGGTCGGCGAGCCGGCCCGCCGCCAGCTGGGCCTCCATGTCCGCGAAGAGCGACTCCCACCGCATGGGAGCACCGTAGGGGGTCGCGCCGTTCCTTACGCTCCCCGACGCCTGCATGCACATCGGCGGCACCCGCCTCGCGGGCCCCGCGGCCGTCACACCGTCGGCGGCACGGGCTCCCCGGGAAACAGAGCACGGTGCTGCTTCGCGTACTGCCGCTTGCCCAGCGTCTTGTAGAGCACGCGGACGAAGGCGGGCGCCTCGCCGAAGAACCGGGCGCGCTCGGCCGGCTCGAGGTTGGCCAGGAGGATGCCGAACTGCGGCATGAGTCGCGACTTCGGGATGGCGTCCATGGTGTGCTCACCGAGCTGCTCCCACTCCTGCTTCGTGAGCACCCGCTCGGCGACAGGGATGACCTCGACGACCTCGCGACGCAGATGGACCTTGAGCACCGCGAACATGCGCTCGTAGGCGTCGGCGAGACGCTCACGGTCGGCGGGATCCGCCGCCCCACGCCACTGCGTGAGCAGCGGCCCGGCCTCGTCGAGGAGCTGCTGCACCTGGGCGTGGTGGGCACGCATCTGCGACACGTGCAGGGCGCAGGCGGGCGCGCGCTGCTCGAGCTTGTCCCACAGCAGCTGGTCCTCGCTGTGGTGGTGCTCGTGCAGCGTCGCGTCGAGGTCGCCGAGCCACTGGCCGACGAGCTCGCTGCGGGCGGTGTCGCCGGCGGCGACTCCCCGGACCAGGCCGGGAGCCTTCCCGTACGACCAGAGGAAGGCGTTGTGCACGACGCGCATGTCCTGCCCGTTGCACAGCTGCGGACCCTCGGGCACCGGCGGGGCGATCTCCCCGGGCTCGGCGACGTAGAACTCGACCACGGTTCCTCCTGCAGCACTGGAGAAGAAGCGATGGGCTGTCGCGCACTCGCGCGAGACGAGGCTACCGACGGCGAGGGGTGCGACAAAAGGGGCAAAACGCCTCGCTTGTCCAGAGCGAGCCCAGAACGACGCAACGACGTGCCTGGGGAGCGGCCCGTCAGGCGCGCCGAGCTCCGTGGGAGCAGGCCGGTCCCCGGCGTGCCCGTGCCGCCGCTACCGTCCGGTCCGCCGTCCGGCGACGGCGTCGTCGCGCCTGACAGAGCGGCGAGCGAGCCGCCAGGCGACGGCAGACTCGCAGAGCCCGACTGCGAAGAACGCCCACTGGATCGGGGAGCTCCAGCCGATCAGCGGCAGCTGCACGACGACCCACGCCGTCAAGGTCATGCCGGCCGCGAGGCCGACGACTGCGGCTCGGCGATCCGCACGGAGTGCGAGAACGAACGCGACCAGCTGTGGCACGCCGACGACCAGGCCGAGTGCCAGGGTCGGAACGCGGCCGGCGTCATCGACGACGGCGAGATGCCCCACCACCTCGGCGACAAGAGGCTCGAAGGCGCCGGTCAGGAAGCCGTGGACCCCTGCGACGACGCCGACAAGGGTGAACCCCTGGAGGCCGAGGAGCGTGCGGCGCAATGCCTTCGACCCCCGGACGTGGGTGTCGTTGGCGACGGCCGACATGGTCCAACGATGGCGCGCCGGTGCCCCGACGAACACGGTCGAAAGACCCTGGCGGTGGCGGCGCAAATCCCCTCCTTCCCCTCGCGGCGACACCACGTGCGCGGCAAGGGCACCGCCGGATCACGGGCACCACTGGACACAACATCGGGCATTCGGGTACATGTATGACCCTCAAGAACCATCAAACTGCATCAAACGACATGATTTGAGGTCATCGTGGCGATCGACGACAGCAGGAACGGTGTCCGCCCTCGTGCGGGCGGGGCGCTCGGTGCCCTGCTCGTAGGAGCAGCGGCGTCGGCCACGCTGGCTGCGGCGGCGGCGGCCCGGCTCTCGGCCGCCGTGACCGCGCAGGCAGGTGCGTGGCGCGTGGACACGGCCGTCGAGGTGGGCGTCTGCGCGGTGGGCGCCGTCGTGGCCTCGTGGCTCGCCGCCAGCGCGCTCCTCACCGCGGTCTGCGTCGTCGCCCGGGTAGCCGGCGCGAGCTGGCGGGCGGGCGAACGGCTGGTGCACCGGTACGCACCGGCGATCGTGCGCAAGGCGCTCGTCGTCGCGGTCGGCGCGAGCGTCGGGCTGGGCGTCGCGACCGGGGCGTCCGCGACCACCCCCGCGCCGACACCGTCGCCCACCGCGTCGGTCGCGATCGGCGCGGACGATCTCGGCTGGGTCGTCACGACACCACCGGCGGCCTCGGACCGCGAGATCTCTGTGCCGGGGCCGGAGCCGGAGCAGTCGGCATCGGCATCGGCATCGGCATCGGCATCGGCATCGTCGATCGTGCAGGACGATCTGCGAGCCCAAACGGCGGGTGCCGCGACGCCGGCGCAGGTCCCGGCACAGGTGCCGACGAGCGCGCCCGCCGTGCCGTCGGTCGCCGCCGCCCCCGCGAACAGCGACACCGTCGCCGTCGCGGACGGGGACAGCCTCTGGGCCATCGCCACCCGGCACCTGCCACCCGGCGCGAGCGACGCGCAGATCGCCGCCGCGTGGCCGCAGTGGTACCACGCAAACGCCGCGACCATCGGCGCGGACCCCGACGTCATCCACCCCGGACAGGTGCTGGTGGTGCCCGCGACGGTCGCCGGAGCGTTGTCATGAACGCGCTCGTGCTCGCCCGCCCGGGCACCGGCTCGGCCACGGAGGAGGCGTTCGCTCGCGTCCGCGCGGCGCGGCACGKGGACGCCAGCGCGCGGCAGCGCCGGCCGCAGGCGCGGCTGGTCCCGGCACTGCCGCCTCCCGCGGTCGAGGAGGCGGCCGGGCCTGAGCAGGCGGTGCCGCTGACCGCGTCGGCGCGCATCGCCGTCCTGCGGGCGAGCGACCGGTCTCCCATGGCCGAGGTCGACGACGACGAGCCCGGGCCGGTGCCCGACGGCGACCCGGCCGTGGTCGCCCGCACGATCGCGCTCGCGGCGCTGGAGGTGCTGACCGGCCGGCGGTCAGCCGCCCAGCTCGCACGCTGGTTGACGCCCGGCGTGCTCGACTCGCTCCAGGTGCGGGCGGGCCTCACGCAGCGGGTGCTCGGAGGCGTTGGGACGGGTCGGCCCCCGATGATCCGCCGGGCCCGCGCCTGCCGCGTCGGGCCGCTCGTGCTCGAGGCGAGCGTCGTGGCCGACGACGGTGCGCGGGTCCGGGCCGTGGCGGTCCGGCTCGAGGGACACCGGGGTGCCTGGCGCGCCACGGCGCTCGAGATCGGCTGACGCGGGACGCACGAAGGCCCGCCCGGTCCAGCCCGACGAAGCACCGCCCTCTCAACTCCCCAGAAACGACCACGGTCGCTACAACTCCTCAGACGAGGTGTTGCAGCGACCGTGTGAACCCGCCGATCGGGGCAGGCCGTCGTCCAGGTCAGCGCTTGCGCTGCTGCTTGGCCGCCTTGCGGCGTGCCTCACGGTTGGCCGTGCCGTCCTCGCCGGACGTGGCCGCCGCCGGCCGGGCGCCCGCGTTCTTGCCGCCCGCGTCCCCGCGCGTGACCACGCCGCCGTCACCGTCGACCGACGGGGCCGAGTACTGCAACGGGGCGCGCTGGGCAGGCCCGTCGATCCCCTTGGCCACGAGCTTGCCCGGCGTCGGGCCGTCCGAGACCGACGGCTTGAGCGCCGCCTGCGCGCCCGCGCTGGCCGCTGCCTGGACAGCCGAGTCCGCCGTCACCGCGGGAGCCGCCGGGGCCTCGGGCTCCGCGACCTGGACCTCCAGGTTGTACAGGAAGCCGACCGTCTCCTCCTTGATGGCATCGGTCATGGCGTTGAACAGCTGGTAGCCCTCCCGCTGGTACTCGACCAGGGGGTCGCGCTGGGCCATCGCCCGCAGACCGATGCCCTCCTTGAGGTAGTCCATCTCGTAGAGGTGCTCGCGCCACTTGCGGTCGAGGACCGAGAGCGTGACGCGCCGCTCGAGCTGACGCATGTTCTCCGAGCCGATCTGCTCCTCGCGCTCGGCGTACGCGTGCGCGGCGTCGGAGAGGATCTCGCGCTCGATGAGCTCCGCCGACAGGCGCGTCGCTCCGCCCGCCTGCTCGATGACCTCCTCCGGCGTGATCGAGACGGGGTACACGGCCCTGAGCGCCGTCCACAGCGCGTCGAGGTCCCAGTCCTCCGGCCGACCCTCGGCCGCCGCGCCGGTGATGTAGGCCGACAGGACGTCGGTGCGGAAGTGCGTGACCTGCTCGTGCAGGTCCTCGCCCTCGAGCACCCGGCGGCGCTGCTCGTAGATCACGACGCGCTGGCGCGACATGACGTCGTCGTACTTGAGGACGTTCTTGCGGATCTCGAAGTTGCGCGCCTCGACCTGCGACTGCGCCGACTGGATGCCGCGCGTGACGATCTTCGACTCGAGCGGCATGTCCTCCGGGAAGCCGGCGCGCGTCATCATCGACTCGGCGAGGCCCGAGTTGAACAGGCGCATCAGGTCGTCCTGCATCGACAGGTAGAACCGGGACTCGCCCGGGTCACCCTGACGGCCGGACCGACCACGCAGCTGGTTGTCGATGCGTCGCGACTCGTGCCGCTCGGTGCCGAGCACGTACAGCCCGCCCAGCTCGACGACCTCGTCGTGCTCGGCGGCCACCGACTCCTTGGCCTTCTCGAGCGCGAACGGCCACGCGGCCTCGTACTCCTCCGCGTTCTCCGCGGGGTCGAGGCCACGGGCGGACAGGTCCTCGACGGCCATGAACTCGGCGTTGCCGCCCAGCATGATGTCGGTGCCTCGACCAGCCATGTTCGTCGCGACGGTCACGGCACCCTTGCGACCCGCCTGGGCGACGATCGACGCCTCACGTGCGTGCTGCTTGGCGTTGAGCACCTCGTGCGGCACGCCCTGCTTCTTCAGCTTGGACGAGAGCAGCTCGCTCTTCTCGACGCTCGTGGTGCCCACCAGGACCGGCTGACCCTGCGCGTGCCGCTCGACGATGTCCGCGACGACGGCGTCGAACTTGCCGTCCTCGCTCTTGTAGACGAAGTCGCGCTGGTCGATGCGCTGCATCGTGCGGTTGGTCGGGATCGGGACGACACCCAGGTTGTACGTGCCCTGGAACTCGGCGGCCTCGGTCTCGGCCGTACCGGTCATGCCCGCGAGCTTGCCGTAGAGGCGGAAGTAGTTCTGCAGCGTGATCGTGGCGAGCGTCTGGTTCTCCGCCTTGATGGCGACGCCCTCCTTCGCCTCGATCGCCTGGTGCATGCCCTCGTTGTAGCGGCGGCCCGGCAGGATGCGGCCGGTGTGCTCGTCGACGATCAGCACCTCGCCGTTCATCACGACGTAGTCCTTGTCGCGCTTGAACAGCTCCTGCGCCTTGATGGCGTTGTTGAGGAACCCGATCAGCGGCGTGTTGAGGGACTCGTAGAGGTTGTCGATGCCGAGGTAGTCCTCGACCCGCTCGATGCCGGGCTCCAGGACGCCGACCGTGCGCTTCTTCTCGTCGACCTCGTAGTCGCGCTCCGCCTGCAGGCGGCGGACCACCTTGGCGAACTCCGCGTACCAGCGGTTGGTGTCGCCCGACGCCGGTCCGGAGATGATCAGCGGCGTGCGGGCCTCGTCGATGAGGATCGAGTCCACCTCGTCGACGATGGCGAAGTTGTGGCCGCGCTGCACCAGCTCGTCGGTGCTCCACGCCATGTTGTCGCGCAGGTAGTCGAAGCCGAACTCGTTGTTGGTGCCGTAGGTGATGTCGCACGCGTACTGCTTGCGGCGTTCCGACGGCTCCTGCCGCGACAGGATCACGCCGCTGGTCAGGCCGAGGAAGCGGTAGACACGGCCCATCAGCTCGGCCTGGTAGCTGGCCAGGTAGTCGTTGACGGTGACGACGTGGACACCCTTGCCGCTCAGCGCGTTGAGGTACGCGGGCGCCGTCGCGACGAGCGTCTTGCCCTCACCGGTCTTCATCTCGGCGATGTTGCCGAGGTGCAGCGCGGCGCCGCCCATGAGCTGCACGTCGAAGTGCCGCTGCCCGAGGGTCCGCCGGGCGGCCTCGCGCACCGTGGCGAACGCCTCCGCGAGGATGTCGTCGAGCGTCTCGCCCTCGGCGAGGCGGGCGCGGAAGCGGTCCGTCTCTTCGCGCAGCTCGGCGTCCGACAGCGCGACGAAGCTGTCCTCCAGGGCGTTGACCTGCTGGGCGATGCCCGACAGCTTCTTGACGATCCGGCCTTCACCGAGGCGCAGGACCTTCTCGAGGATCGCTGGCACGCACTACTCCCGACGTGTTCGCACTCCGGGCGCGCGCGGCGTCGGAGCGGCTGAGGTGACCGGCCGCACGGCCGGGCCCGTCCATCGTAGGCGAGCCTGCGCGGCGCGGGCGTAGAACGACCACCGCGCCGCCCAGCAGCACCGCGCCGACGACGCCCGCGGCGCCGAGACGCTCCCCGCGCAGGAGGACCGCGCCGATCGTGGCGGTGAGCGGTTCGAGCAGCGCGAGCAGGGCCGCGGTGGTGGCCGGGACGTGCCGCAGCCCCGTGAAGTAGGCGCTGTAGGCGGCCGCGGTGGGCACGACGGCCAGGTAGGCCAGGAGCGCCCAGCCCTGGGCGTCGGCAGGGGCGGCGAGACCGGGGCCGGCCAGTGCGGCGACCGGCAGCAACAGGATTCCGCCGAGCGTGAACGCGGTCGCCGTGAGGGGCAGCGGGCCTAGTCCCGGCACGCTGCGGCGGTTCAGCCCGGTCATCGTCGCGAACGCCGCTGCCGCGACGAGCGCGAGCAGTGCGCCGGCCGCGGTCCCCGGCCCGGCGGCGTCCGACGGGCCCACCAGCAGCACGAGACCCGCCAACGCGAGGCCCAGCGCCAGCAGGGTGCGGGGCGACGGGAGCCGTCGCTCGGCGACGGCGGTGCCCACGGCCACCAGCAGCGGTGCCGCACCCAGCGCCACGAGCGTGGCCACCGCGACGCCGGCCCGCTGCACCGCGCCGAAGTACGCGGCCTGGTAGACCGCGGCGAGCAGCGCGGTCTGGACCACCCGGAGGACCACCGGGCGCGTCCGGGCCAGGCCGCGCAGCGCGCCCGCGACCGCGAGGCCCACCAGCAGCACTCCGCCGCCGCCGAGCAGGCGGTATGCCGCCACGGTGAGCGGCGGGAGGCCGGCGACCTCCGCGAGCGCCGCCCCCGCGAGCCCGCCGGTGCCCCAGAGCACCCCGCCGAGGGCGACGAGCGCGAAGTCGCGTGGCCGGGTCTGGGGCGTCACGCGGCGAACCGCAGGGCGTGCGACAGGTCGACCGCGAGGTCGCCGCGCAGCAGCCCGTCGCGGTCGCCCACGACGATGTCGTCCAGGCCGAGCCACCCTCCGAGCTCGCGCAGCTCCGCGGCCAGGGGCTCGACGACGTCGGCGTCCGGCAGGGTGGAGCCCAGCGAGCGGTGGGCCGCGTGGACGCGCAGCACACGGGCCTGCCGGTCGGCCTTGAGGTCGACGAGCGCGGGCAGCGCCTCCCCCAGCAGGAACGGCAGCACGTAGTAGCCCCAGACGCGCTGCGGCTCGGGCACGTAGATCTCGATGCGGTAGCGCAGGCCGAACAGCGCCTCGAGCCGGCGGCGCTCGAACACCAGCGGGTCGAACGGGTTGAGCAGCGCCTGCCCGGTGGCCCGGCGCGGGAGGTCGGCGTCCCGGTGCCGCCACACGGTCCCCTGGTTCCAGCCGTCGACGACGACCTCGTGCAGCACCCCCTCCTCCACCAGCTCGGCGATCGCCGGCGCGACCCGGACCTCCTTGATGCGGAAGTAGTCGGCGATGCTGCGCAGCGTGCCGATGCCGTGCGCACGCGCGCCGATCTCGGTCAGCGCGCGGATCGCGTCCTCGTCCGAGGGCTCGGGGGCGGCCAGGACCTCCGGCGGCAGGACCCGGGTCGTCAGGTCGTACCGCCGCTCGAACGCGCCGTTACGACCCGCCGACGTGATCTCCCCGGTGAAGAACAGGAACTCGAGCACGCGCTTGGCCACCGACCAGTTCCAGCCCCACTCCCCGCGCGTGGTCGGGTGCTCGGCCTCGAAGTCGGCCTGCACCTCGCGCGCCGTGATCGGGCCGCGCTCGGCGATGATCGCGCGGACCTCCTCGAGGATCGGCGAGTGCTTCAGCGGCACCTCGGCGATCGCGCCCCACGCCTGGTTCTGGTAGTCGCGCTGCCGGAAGCCGAGCAACCGGTACGTCTCGGGCGGCACGAACGAGGCCATGTGCGCCCACGTCTCCACCAGCCGACGCGGGGAGCGGCCGGACGCGCGGTCCAGCAGCGCCGGGTCGTACGCGCCGATCCGGGAGAACGTCGGCATGAGGTGCGCGCGGGCGAGCACGTTGACGGAGTCGATCTGCAGCACGCCCAGCCGGTCCACGACCTGCTGGAACTGACGCATCGTGGGCTCCGCCGCGCGCTCCGGGCGGGAGCGGTCGAGGCCCTGCGCACGCAACGTGATGCGGCGGGCCTGCGAGAGGGAGAGGCGCTCGGGAAGCACACGCCCATCCTGCCCTGCACCACCGACACGACGACGCCCGCCCGGTCACGGGACCGGACGGGCGTCGTGGCACCGGTGTCGTCAGCCTCCGACGGCGGCCGCGACGGCGACGGGCGTGTCGAGCTTGATGATCCCGTAGCTCCAGCCGCGGCGGCGGTACGCGACCGACGGCTGCGCGGTCTCCGCGTCGATGAACAGGAAGAAGTCGTGCCCGACGAGCTCCATCTCATAGAGCGCGTCGTCGACGGTCATCGGCTGTGCCTGGTGGACCTTCTCGCGGATGATCACGGGCGAGTCGCCGAGAGTCGTCTCGGTGGCCGCGTCGGGGTCGACCGGTGCGGCTGCCTCGGGCTCGGGCTCGGGTGGCCGGACGTCGACGGGGGCGATCGGAGTGTGGTTGCGGTGGTCCTTGCGCCGGTCACGCGTGCGACGCAGCCGCTCGAGAAGCTTCCCGAGCGCCAGGTCCAGCGCCGCGTACCGGTCGTCTGCGCACGCCTCGGCGCGGATCACGGGTCCTCGGTCGACGACCGTGAGCTCGACGCGCTCACTGCTGCCCGCCTGACGGGGGTTGGTCTCGTGCGACACGACGACATCGATCCGCTGCGCGCGGGGGGCCAGCTGCTCGACTTTCGCGAGCTTCTGCTCGACGTGCGTCCTGTACTTCGGAAGCACCTCGGTGTGCCGGCCGGCAACCACGATCTCCATGTGAGCCTCCTGCGAGGTCAGGGGCGGGCCGTGCCCGCCCAGGTGACAAGCGATGGGCTGCCCCAGGGGGCAGTCGGGCGGCGTCACCTCCTCCCGCGGCCCGCCGGACGACCCCGCTGGGGTCGGCTCCGCTCGGCGCCGTGGCTCAGGCCCCCACGCTAACCCCGTGGGTGTCGACGAACCACCCGCACCGCGCAGGGATCACCCTGTGGACATCGGTCGCCCCGGTGGCAGCCTCGGCGGGGCGGTCGGACCGGGCGTCGACGCGAGCGTGACACCCCCGACGACCAGCGCCCCGGCCCGCTCGAGCACCGCGCGGGAGACCGCGAGGGTCGCACCGGTCGTCAGGATGTCGTCGACGACGAGCACGGCGCTCCCCCGCACGCGCGGCACGTGGGCCGGGCGCACGCGGACGCGCCCGGCGAGGTTCCTGGCGCGGGCCCGCGCACCCAGGCCCACCTGGTCCCGACCGCCCACCCGGGCCAGGACGGGCACCGCCTCGGCCGGCACGCCGGCGTCCGAGAGCCCGCTCGCCACCGCGGCTGCGAGCGCACCGACGAGGTCGGCACCCCGGCGGCGGCGCGACGCGGCCGTCGACGGTGCGGGCACGACGAGGAGCGGCCGGTCGCCGAGGTCCAGCAGCCCGGCGACGACCCGCGCCGCCCTCGTGGCCGCGCGCGCGAACGGACCGGTGAGGTCGAGCCGGCCACGGTCCTTCCACGCGACGATCCCGCGCCGCACGTCGCCCGTGCAGTCGGCGAGCGTCCACACCGGCAGCGCCGCGGACCCGTCCAGCCGGTCGAGCCTGGGCGCGCGGTCCTCGCACCGCCACGGCGGCCCAGCCACACGGGAGTCGCACGCCGGGCACCAGGCGACGTCGTCGGCTCCGCACCCCCCGCACTCGACGGGCAGCAGCAGGCCCAGCAGCTCACGGGCGAGGGTCACGGACCGAGCGTGCCCTCGCCCGAGCTCGACCGACGCGCGAGCCGTGGACGACCGGGGGCTGTGGGCGCCTCGATCAGCCGGGGAAGAACGGGTCGGACGCGCCCGTGACGCCGATGATCTGCGCCCAGGTGGGTCCGACGAACCTGCGCAGGTCGCCGTCGGTCGTCGTCACGTAGATGACGCTCCCGGCCGCGAGAGCCGCGAGCTTGGGCACGTCCGGCAGCGCCTTCGTGGGGCCGGCGACCGGCACCAGGTGCACGGCGGGGTTGCCGGTCGACCGTCCGATCACCGCGAGCGTCGACTCGTCCGCCCAGACGACCGCGCTGGCGTCGACGAGCGAGGCACCCGCACGCTGGGGCAGGCCCACCTGCTGCGGGGAACCTGACTCGTCGCGGGTGATCGCGGCGACGTCGACCTTCACGTCGTCGGCACCGGCGGAGATGATCGCGATCCGGACCCCGTCGCGGGCCACCCGCACCGCGCGCACGGTCCGGTCGACCAGCCAGTCCGCGGTCACATGGACCGGGTCGCCGTCGGCGGGCACCGCGACGAGGCCGTCGGACGAGGCGGTCCAGGCCCAGCCGAACCGGTCGACGGACGGCGCGACCAGGCCGGTGCCGGTGAACAGGTCGCGAGCGGGCTCGGCACCGGTCGGCACGGTCGTGAGCCTGGTCGTCCCGGAGAGCATCACGCGGACCGAGGCGTCCTCGTTCCGCGCGGGGTTCCGGGCGTCGAGACCCGCGAGCGAGCCCAGCCCCGGCACGGGGGCGGCCTCGCCGTCGACGAGCGCGGCGATCTTGTCGTCTTGGACGAGCTCGACGTTGCTCGGGGGCTGGTTCCCGCGCTGGAGCGTCTTGGCGCCCGGCTCGAGGATGACGCCGCCCGCGTCGACCTGGACGGAGCCGATGCCCTTGACGGGCAGCAGGCTCGCGTCGATCTGCTGGAGCAGGAGGTCACGGTCCGCGCGGGTGACCGCGAGCGCCGGCGCGAGGCTCACGTGGGCCACGCCGTCCTCGCCGATGGTGACCGACTGCGGGTTGAGCTCCACGCCGTCCGGCACCGCGGTGTCGACCGCGTCCTGCAGCCAGGGCGACGGGCCGGCGAGCAGCTCGGTCATGATCGAGGTCGGCAGGTTCTTCCAGGGGAACCAGCGCGACTCGGGGACGAGGAACACGTGGTCGGGTGACAGGAAGTAGAGCGAGGCCGGCCGGTAGCTGCGGGCGAAGTCCTCCTGCTGCAGGATCAGGCCGTCGGGCGGCTTGGAGATGCGCCACTGGTCGGCGTCGTCCTGGACCATCTCGAACGTGAACGACTCGCCGCCCTCGGGCGCCGCCTCGGCGTAGCGCCCGCCCTCGTCCACGCGCGCCTTGACGGGGACGTCGATGGTGACCTCGGTGTCGACGGTGGACGGCTCGTACTGCCACGGGCCGGCGACGGCGACGCTCGCCAGCGGCTGCCAGGTGGTCTTGGCCTCGCCGGCGAGGTACTCCCGCGCCGTCACGAAGCTGTCGCTGAAGCCGGCGGCACCGGCCGCGAGGAAGCCGTCGACGATCTCCGTTGGGGTGTCACCCGGCTGCGGGCCCTCGGCGAGCACGTCGATGTCCGACGGCTCGGTGACCTCGGCATCACCTTCCTGCACCGGTCCCGAGGTCGGGATCGCGGTGCACGCCGCCAGCACGGCCACCGTGAGTGCGGCGAGGGTCGCCCGACGGACCCGGCGCGCGCTCATCGGACCTCCTGCCGGTCGGCCGTGTCGAGCTCGTCGGCCACCATGTCGGGCAGCGCCGCGGGGTCGGTGTGCGGACGCACCACGGGGATGCGCAGCGCGCCGGTGATCGGCGACTCGTCCGGCGTGAGCGGCAGCGGCGACCCGCTGAGCCGGATGCCCGCCCGTCGCGGCAGCGTGAGCCGGAAGCTCGCGCCACGGCCGGGCCTGCCCCACGCCTCGAGCCACCCGCCGTGCAGGTGCGCGTCCTCCAGCGAGATCGCCAGGCCGAGGCCGGTGCCGCCGGTCGTGCGGGCACGCGCCGGGTCGGCGCGCCAGAAGCGGTCGAACACGTGGACCGCCTCGTCGGGCGTCATGCCGACGCCGCGGTCGCGGACGGTGACGGCCACCGAGTGCGCGTCGGCCCCGACCGTCACCTCGACTGTGCTGCCCTCGGCGTGCTCGACGGCGTTCACCAGGAGGTTGCGCAGGATGCGCTCGACCCGGCGGGGGTCGATGTCCGCGACGCAGCGCTCCTCCGGGACCACCACGTGCAGCCACGCGCCGCGCCGGTCGGCCAGCGGCGAGGCGTGGTCGACGGCCTGGATGACGACGTCCCGCACGTCGCGGCTCTCGGCGTCGAGCACCGCGGCACCCGCGTCGAACCGGCTGATCTCCAGCAGGTCCGCCAGCAGGTCCTCGAACCGGTCCAGCTGGGTCTGCAGGAGCTCGGCGGACCGCTTGGCGGCGGGGTCGAAGTCCTCGCGCGCCGCGTGGATGACCTCGCCGGCCATGCGGATGGTCGTCAGCGGGGTGCGCAGCTCGTGCGAGACGTCGGAGACGAACCGCCGCTGGAGGGTGGACAGCTCCTCCATGCGATGGATCTGGTCCTGGAGGCTGTCGGCCATCTCGTTGAACGAGCGCGCGAGCGTCGCCATCTCGTCCTCGCCCTTCTCGGGCATCCGTTCCGACAGGTGCCCGTCCGCCAGCCGTTCGGCCACCTCGGCGGCGCGCCGCACGGGCCGGACGGTCTGGCGCGTGACCAGCCACGTCATGCTGCCCAGCAGCACGACGAGGGCGACCGCCGCGAGGCCCAGCGTGCGCTGCAGGAAGTCGAGGCGGTCCTGCTCGGACTGCAGGCTGTAGAGGAAGAACAGCTGGTAGGTGCCGTCGACGGGGACGGTCACGTCCTGGCCGACGATGACCCCCGGCGAGATGCCGCCGGACTCCAGGGGGATCGCGACGGACTGCCAGTGCTGGCCACCGCCGGCCGTCGCGATGCGGAGCTCGGTGGTGACGAGCGGCACCAGCTCCTGGTTCGAGGCGGCGCCCGAGACGGTGACGCTGCCGCCCTTCTGCCCGGGCGCGCGCAGCAGGAACACCTCCCGGCGGTCGGACCCGCCGGTGCGCTGCGCGAGCGCGACGTCGCGCTTCAAGCGCTGCACGTCGGTGCCCGACGTCGCCGTCGACGCGTCGAGCGTGGCCTGCGCCTGCTGGGTGGAGCGGGCGCTCTCCTCGAGCACCTGGTCGAGCCGCGCGTTGAACAGGCCGTCGGCCATGCGGCCGCTGACGTACGCGCCGACGAGCGTGAGCGCGACGAGGCCGATGGCCAGGGTCGAGGTGATGACGCGGACCTGCAAGGAGGACCGCCACGCCCGCGCCCAGGACCGGACCCGTCGTCGCGACCGTGCCCGAACCAGCCGCCAGGCGCTGGTCACCCGCCGCATGGAGGCCTCACGTCGAGGCCACGCCCGCCTTGTAGCCGACGCCGCGGACGGTGACGACGATCTCGGGCTGCTCGGGATCGTTCTCGATCTTCGAGCGCAGACGCTGCACGTGCACGTTCACGAGCCGGGTGTCGGCGGCGTGCCGGTAGCCCCACACCTTCTCGAGCAGGACCTCGCGCGTGAACACCTGCCAGGGCTTGCGGGCGAGCGCCACGAGCAGGTCGAACTCGAGCGGGGTGAGCGAGACCGGGCGGCCGGCGCGCGCCACCCGGTGGCCGGGGACGTCGATGGTCACGTCGCCGATGGTCAGGTGCTCGGGGGCGGGCTCGTCGCTCCGGCGCAGCCGGGCACGCACGCGGGCCACCAGCTCCTTCGGCTTGAAGGGCTTCGAGATGTAGTCGTCGGC
This sequence comes from Cellulomonas sp. P1_C4, assembly GCF_056406355.1. NCBI lineage: Bacteria > Bacillati > Actinomycetota > Actinomycetes > Micrococcales > Cellulomonadaceae > Cellulomonas > Cellulomonas sp. P1_C4. Next base: position 47,310 of record NZ_JBFUAI010000023.1, read on the forward strand.
GCCCGACTCCAGGCCGAGGACCACGTCGACCGTGTCGCTCTTGGCCGTGAGCATGACGATCGGCACGCCCGACTCGGCACGGATCTGCCGGCACACCTCGTTGCCGTCCTTGCCGGGCAGCATGAGGTCGAGCAGGACGAGGTCCGGCTGCGTGGCTCGGAACACCCCGATCGCCTCGTCACCGTCCTCGCAGAACACAGGGTCGAAACCCTCCGACCGCAGCACGATGCCGATCATCTCGGCCAGCGCGGTGTCGTCGTCGACCACCAGCACGCGTCCCTTCATGGCGGCATTGTCGCACCGTGCAGCCCCGGACCTGGGCCACCTGGGTCCGCGACGCGACACGGACCCCCACAGATCACCCGGACGCGCGTCGGAGGCGCCTGCCGCCGTGGCACGATGATTGCTCCGCGGGGGGCCAGGCTTTGCAGGCCGCCGCGGCGATCCGCCCGTCCGACGACAGCCGAGGGAGCCGCGCTCGCATGACGAGCCCGCACGACGACGTTCCACAGACGCCGACGTGGGCCGCGCCCTCCGGCAGCACGCCTCCGCCGCCGGCGCCGCCGGTCGCGCCCGGCCCGCCGGCTCCCGTCCCGCCGCCGGGCTGGGGTACGCCGCAGCCCCCCGCCGGCTATGGCGCCTGGGGACCCGCATCGCCACCGCCTCCCGGTGTCGTGTGGCGCCCGCCGGCCCTGCAGCCCGGCATCATCCCGCTGCGCCCGCTCGGCATGGGCGAGATCTACGACGGCGCCTTCCGGGCCGTGCGCGCCAACCCGCGCGTGATGTTCGGGCTCGCCGCGCTCGTCGTGACGCTGGCCGTGGTCCTGCAGTCCGTCATCCAGTGGTACGTGAAGGGCATCGCCGCGGGGCAGCTGTCCGACCTCTCCACCGACGTCGACCCGTCCGGTCAGATGGGCTTCGCCGACCAGCTGGGCTCGTCGTTCGGTCTGCTCGTCGGGGCGCCCGTGACCGCGATCGCCACGACCGTGCTCACCGGCCTGCTGATCGTCTCCGTGAGCCGCTCGGTCCTCGGCCAGGTCGCGAGCGTGAGCGAGGTGCTGCGCTCCTGGCGGGTCTGGCTCGTCGTCGGCTTCACCTTCCTCACCGGGCTCGCGTGGGTCGTCCTTCTCGGCGCCCTGGTCGCGGCCGTCGCCCTGCTCGCGGTGAACGACCAGATCGCGCTCGCGGTGGTCGTGGGGCTGCTGAGCCTGCTCGTCGTGGTCGTCCTCGGCGTCTGGTACTCGACGCGGACCATGCTGGTCGCGCCCGCCCTGATGCTCGAGGGCAAGAAGTTCTGGCCGACGATCGTCCGGTCGTGGCGGCTCACGCGCGGGAGCTTCTGGCGCCTGTTCGGCATCTACCTGCTCACCAGCGTGCTCGCCGGGATCATCGTCCAGATCATCGTGTTCCCCGCGACGCTCATCTCCAGCCTGTTCCTGCGCGACCCCACGGCCACGTCGTTCGGCTCGATCGTGGTCATCGGCATCGCCAACATCATCGCCTCGACGCTGTCGACCACCTTCCTGTCGGCGGTCGTCGCGCTGCTCTACATCGACGTCCGGATGCGCCGCGAGGGCCTGGACGTCGAGCTGGCGCGCGCCGCGGAGACCACGGCGTGAACCTGGCGGCCCGGGTGATGGCCGGGGTCCCGGTCGACCCGGACGCCGCGACCGCGCGCCGCTGGGCCCGCCAGGAGCTGCTCGACCCCGTCTACCACGAGCAGCGCTCGCTCCTGCGGCGGCTGTGGGACTGGGTCGCCGAGCAGCTGGCCGGCCTGCGCACGCCCGCGGCGCTGGACCCCTGGCTCGTGCTGCTGGTGGTCGGGGTGGTCGTCGCCGTCGTCGTGATCGCGTTCCTCGTCGGCGGGCCCGTGCGACGTTCGCGGACGAGCCCGTCCTCGCGACGGGTCCTCGACGCCGACGACAGCCGGAGCGCCCAGCAGATCCGGGCGGCCGCGGACGCCGCCGCCGGTCGTGGCGACTGGTCGCTCGCGGTCCTCGAGCGCTACCGGGCGATCGTCCGGGGACTCGAGGAGCGCACCGTGCTCGACGAACGGGCGGCGCGGACGGCCCACGAGGCCGCCCTGGCCGCCGCCGCCCGGCTGCCCGAGCTCGGCGCCGACCTGGTCGCGGCGGGCAGGATGTTCGACGACGTGGCGTTCGGCGACGTGCCCGGGACCGCCRACGACGACCGCGTCGTGCGCGCGCTCGACGAGCGCGTGMGCGGCACCCGGCCCGCCGCCGGACAGTCCGTGGCCGACCTGGCCGTGGCGGCCCCCCGGTGAGCGTGGCGACGGACGTCGTCGTCGGCGACGGCACCACCGCCCGCAGCAGGTCGTCGCGACGGTGGCGGCGCGCCCGGTGGCCGCTGGGACTGCTGGCCCTCGTCGTGGTCGCCGGTGTGCTCTCGGCGCTGCCCGAGCCCCAGACCTCGACGCTGACGCTCGCCCCGGACAACCCGGCCCCCGCGGGTGCCCGGGCGGCGGCGCAGATCCTCGGGCGCGAGGGTGTCGACGTGCGCTACGTGCGGCACATCTCCGACGTGCACGCGCTCGCCGTCCCCGGCTCGACCCTGCTCGTCGTCGGCGACTACCTGCTCGACGACGCCCAGATCGGCGTGATCGACGCCAGCGGTGCGGACCTCGTGATGGTCGACGCCGAGTGGGCGCTCAGCCTGCTCACCGACTCCGTCGCCGCGGACGGCGGGCTGTCGGGCCAGCCCGAGGTCCGCTCCGCGCAGTGCGACGACCCCGACGCCGTCGCCGCGGGCTCCATCACCGCGACCGGCTCCCTCCTGGCCACCGGCCCCGCCGCGGTCGTCTGCTTCCCGGCCCCCGGCACCGGTGTCGATCGGGGCGGCGCGTACGCCGTGGTCGACGACGGCGAGCGGCGACTGGTCGCACTGACCGACTTCGCGCCCCTGACCAACGAGCACCTCGACGAGCAGGGCAACGCGGCCCTCGTGCTGCGGGCGCTCGGGCGCCACGACCGGCTGGTCTGGTACATCCCGTCGCTCGACGACACCGGGGTGACGAACGAGCCCAGCGGCGGGCTCGCGCAGCTGCTGCCGCCCGTCGTGCCGGTCCTCGCGCTGCAGCTCCTGCTCGTCGTCGCCGTGATCGCGCTGTGGCGGGGACGCCGMCTCGGCCGCCTGGTCACCGAGCCGATGCCCGTCGTGGTCCGGGCCGGGGAGACGACGCGCGGCCGCGGCCGGCTCTACCGGCGCGGGCGATCCTTCGGGCACGCCGCCGCCGCACTGCGCGCCGGCACGGCCGCCCGCAGCGCCTCCCGGCTCKGGCTCCCCCGCTCGGCGCCCGCACCGCTCGTCGTCGACGCCGTCGCCCGCGCGACGTCCCGGCGGCCGGCGGACGTCGAGGCCCTGCTCTACGGACCACCACCCACCGACGACCGCGGGCTGGCCGACCTGGCCCGCGCCCTGGACCATCTCGAGAGCGAGGTTCACCGAACGTGAGCGACGACAGCCCCCAGTGGACGGCGACGGCGGCCCCGCCGACGCCCGAGCCCTCGCACGAGCTGCGGGCCGCCCTCGGTGCCGTGCGCGCCGAGGTGGCCAAGGCCGTGGTCGGCCAGGACGCGGCCGTCAGCGGTCTGGTCATCGCCCTGCTGTGCCGCGGGCACGTGCTGCTCGAAGGTGTGCCCGGCGTCGCCAAGACGCTGCTGGTCCGCGCTCTGTCCGCGGCGCTCGACCTGGACACCAAGCGCGTGCAGTTCACGCCGGACCTCATGCCCGGCGACGTGACCGGCTCGCTGGTGTACGACGCGCGCACCGCCGAGTTCTCGTTCCGCGCCGGGCCGGTGTTCACCAACCTGCTGCTCGCCGACGAGATCAACCGGACGCCTCCCAAGACGCAGGCCTCGCTGCTCGAGGCGATGGAGGAGCGTCAGGTATCGATCGACGGCACGCCGCGACCGCTGCCCGACCCGTTCCTCGTCATCGCGACGCAGAACCCGGTCGAGTACGAGGGCACCTACACCCTCCCCGAGGCGCAGCTCGACCGGTTCCTGCTCAAGCTGCTGCTCCCGCTGCCCGAGCGCCACGAGGAGATCGAGGTATTGGCCCGCCACGCGGCCGGCTTCGACCCCCGCGACCTCGCCGGGGCCGGTCTGCGCCCCGTGGCGAACGCCGAGATGCTCGCCCGCGCCCGGGCGGAGGTGGCCCGCGTCCAGGTCGCGCCCGAGGTGCTCGGCTACGCGGTCGACGTCTGCCGCGCGACACGGCGCTCCCCGTCGCTCTCGCTGGGCGTCTCCCCGCGCGGCGCGACCGCGCTGCTGGCCACGTCCCGCGCGTGGGCGTGGCTGTCGGGCCGCACCTACGTCACGCCCGACGACGTCAAGGCGCTGGCCCACCCGACCCTGCGGCACCGCGTCCAACTGCGTGCCGAGGCCGAGCTCGAGGGCGTCACCACGGAGAGCGTGCTCGACACGGTGCTCGCGTCCGTCCCCGTCCCCCGCTGACATGGCCGTCACGTGGCGCGCGGCCGTCCTCGCCGCGCTCGGTCTGCCGGTGGTGCTCCTGGTGCCCGCCACCGGCACCGTGCTGCTCTGGACGCTGCTCGTCGTGGTCGCGTGCTCGGTCGACATCGCGCTCGCCGCGTCGCCCCGGCAGGTCGGGGTGCGGCGGGACGTCCCGTCGTCCGCCCGGCTCACGGAGCCGGCGACGTCGACGCTCACGCTGTCCCACCTGGGCCGACGACGGCTGCGGGCGGTGGTCCGCGACGCGTGGCCGCCGTCGGCCGGAGCCGTGAACGACCGGCACACGGTCGACGTCGCGGCCGGTGAGGGCACCCGGGTGCGGACGGTCCTGGTACCCACGCGCCGCGGCGACGCGCACGCGGACCGGGTCACCGTGCGCACGGTCGGGCCGCTGGGACTCGCCGGGCGGCAGGCCTCGCTGACCGTCCCCGGCCGGCTCCGGGTGCTGCCCGAGTTCGCGTCGCGACGGCACCTGCCCAGCCGGCTCGCCCGGCTGAAGGAGCTCGACGGGCGCGCGGCCGTGCAGGTCCGCGGCCCGGGCACGGAGTTCGACTCGCTGCGCGAGTACGTCATCGGCGACGACGTGCGCTCGATCGACTGGCGGGCAACCGCGCGCCGCTCGGACGTCGTGGTGCGCACGTGGCGGCCCGAGCGCGACCGGCGGGTGCTCATCGTGCTCGACACCGGCCGGACGTCCGCGGTGCGGGTGCTCGACGCCCCGCGGATCGACGCCTCCATCGAGGCGGCGCTGCTGCTCGCGGCGCTGGCCACCAAGGCGGGCGACCGCGTCGAGCTGATCGTCTTCGACCGCCGCGTTCGCGGCCGGGTGGCCAGCGCGACCGGCCCACGGGTCATGGCCGCGTTCGCCGACACCCTCGCCCTCGCCGAACCCACCCTGGTGGAGACCGACTGGCCCGGCGTCGTGGCCCAGGTGCGCGAGCGGCTGAGCCAGCGCGCCCTCGTCGTCCTGCTCACGGCCCTCGACCCCGCCGCGATCGAGCAGGGGCTCCTGGGCGTGGTCGGCCAGCTCACCGATCGGCACCAGGTGGTGCTCGCCTCCGTGGCGGACCCCGAGGTCGACGCCCTGCGCGCGGGTCGCGGCAGCGCGGCCGCCCTGTTCGACGCCGCGGCCGCCGAGCGCGTGGGCCTGGAGCGGGCCGCCGCGGCGATCCGGTTGCGGCAGCGTGGAGCCGAGGTGCTGGAGGCGCTGCCCGACGACCTGGCGCCCCGGCTGGCCGACAGCTACCTCGCCCTCAAGGCGGCGGGCCGGCTGTGACCGACCTGCTCACGCGCGCCCACCTGAACCGGGCCCTGCTCGCCCGGCAGCACCTGCTCCAGCGACGGGCCGGCAGCGCGCTCGAGGTCGTCGACCACCTGGTCGGGCTCCAGGCGCAGAACGCGTGGTCGCCGTACGTCGGGCTGTGGAGCCGGGTCGAGGGCTTCGCCACCGACGAGCTCGCCGACGCGTTCTGGGACCGGACCGTCGCGCGGATCGCCGTGATGCGCGGCACCATCCACCTGGTCACGGCCGACGACGCGCTCCTGCTCCCAGGCCTGATCGCTCCCCTCTACGCGAAGGACCTGCGGGTCAACGCCGCGCACGGCGCGGCGTTGCGCACGCTCGACGTCCCCGCCGTCACCGCGGCGGCCCGCGAGCTGGTCGAGGCCGAGCCCCGCGTGACCACCGAGCTCGGCAGGCTGCTCGCCGAGCGCTGGCCCGACGTCGCCCCGAGCTCGCTCGCCTACGCCGCGCGCGGGACGCTCCCGCTCGTCCAGGTGCCGCCGCGCGGAGTCTGGGGCCGCTCCGGCGCGACTACTTGGACCACGGCCTGGTCCTGGTTCGGGCCGGCGCGAACGGCGGCCGCACCTGACCTCGCCGACCCCACCGTGCTCGCCGCTCAGCTTGAGCGCCTCGTGCAGCGCTACCTCGCGGCGTTCGGCCCGGCCTCCGTCGCCGACGTGCAGAACTGGTCCGGGCTCACCGGGCTGCGGGCCGTCGTCGACCGGCTGGACCTCGTGCGGTACCGCGCCGAGCCGTCGCCGGGTGCCGTCCGCGAGCGCGAGCTGCTCGACCTGCCCGGGATGCCGCTGCCCTCTCCGGACGTGCACGCGCCCGTGCGTTTCCTGCCCGACTACGACAACGTGCTGCTGGGCCACGCCGACCGCACCCGGATCATGTCGCCCGAGCACCGCCCGTACCTGGCCAGCCCGAACGGCGTCGTGCCGGCGACGTTCCTGCTGGACGGGCGCGTGGCGGGGACGTGGGACGTGCCGCGCGGCCGTCCCGGACCGGTCACGCTGACCGTCCGGCCATTCGCGCAGCCGACCGCCGCGCACGCCGACGAGCTGCGCGCCGAGGCCGAGGCGCTCGTGGTTCTCATGGCCGGTGAGGTCGACGAGCACCACGTGGTGATCGTCGACCCTGCCTAGCCGGCGGTCGCCAGCACGTACCCCGCGCGGTCGGCCTCGAGGTCGCCGGTCTGCCCGGCCCGCACGGCGCGTCGTCCGAGCACGATCGTGTAGGTCCAGAAGGCGGCCAGCGCGAGGACGCCAGTGCTCACCTTGATGGCCCACGGCAGGCCGGACCCGGTGACGAACCCCTCGATCAGCCCGGAGACGGCGAGCACGCCGACCAGCCCGATCGCCACCGTGATCAACGCCCGGCCCTCCTCCGCCAGCGCCCTGCCGCGCGGGCGTGGACCGGGGACCAGCCAGGTCCAGAACAGCCGGAGGCCGGCCGCACCGGCGACGAACACCGCGGTGAGCTCGAGCAGCCCGTGCGGGGCGATGAGCTGCAGGAACACGTCGAGGTGACCGTGCGCCGCCATGAGCCCGCCGGCGGCGCCGACGTTGATCGCGTTGCTGGCCTGGAAGTACACGGGCAGGACCCCGGAGATCCCCGTCCCGATGCTGACGGCCGTGAGCCAGGCGTTGTTCGTCCAGACCATCGCGGCGAAGCCCGCACCCGGCGCGTAGTACTCCGCGAACGACTTGTCGACATACTCCTGCTGCTGGCTGGGCGTCCCCATGGACGCGAGGGCCTCCGGCTGGGTGGCCACCCAGACACCGGCGGTGACCGCGAGCACGACGAACGCCGCGGCGACGCCCACGGTCCACCAGCGGATCCGGTACAGGGCCGCCGGCAGCGAGACCACGACGAATGACGTGACGTCGCGCCAGCTGGGCTCGTGGGTCCCCGCGATCGCGGCCCGGGCGCGCCCGACGAGCATCGACAGCCGGGTCACCATCTCCGGGTCGGGGGCAGCCGAGCGGACGCTCGACAGATCGACGGCCACCGCCTGGTAGAGCCGGACCAGCTCGTCCGCTTCCGCGCCCGTGCGCCGGCGCTGCCGCACCAGCTGGTCGAGCCGGCCCCAGTCCGCCGACCGGGCCCGCTCGAAGGCGTCGAGATCCATGCGGCACAGCCTGCCATCCCGGAGCCTCCGGCAACGGTTACCCTGCCCAGCATGGACGGCATCATCACGGGCGAGGGTGTCGTCCTCGACGCACAGCCGACGTCGGCGGCCACCCGGGTGCTCGCCGCGCTGCTCGACCTGCTGGTGCTGGGCGTCGTGCTCGTCGTGGTCGTGGTCGCCGTCAGCGCGCTGTCCACGAGCGCCTCCGAGGAGCAGGTGCGGATCCTCGGCGTCGTCCTCTTCGCCACCATCACGGTCGTGATCCCCACGACGGTCGACACCCTGACCCGCGGCCGCTCGCTGGGCAAGCTCGCGCTCGGCATCCAGATCGTGCGGGACGACGGCGGCCCGATCGTGTTCCGGCAGTCCTTCGTCCGGGCGCTCGTGGGGGTCGGCGAGCTGTGGCTGACGCTCGGCAGCGTCGCCCTGATCTGCTCGATCGTGAACCCCCGCGGCAAGCGCGTGGGCGACATCCTGGCGGGCACCTATGCGGTCCGGGTGCGGGGCGCCGCGAAGGTCCGCACGCCCGTCGTCATGCCGCCGTCGCTCGCCGGCTGGGCGGGCAGCGCCGACGTCGCGCGCCTGCCCGACGGCCTGGCCCTGTCGGTCCGCCAGTTCCTCGGCCGGGCCGCCACCCTGCACCCGGCCTCACGCGTGGCCCTGGGGTCGCAGCTGACGTCCGAGGTGCAGCGCTACGTCAACCCGCTGCCCCCGGCGGGCACCCACCCCGAGGCGTTCCTGGCGGCCGTGCTGGCCGAGCGCCGCGACCGCGAGCTGGCGACCCGGCTGCGCGCCGGACAGCGGGACGCCGCGGAGTCGTCGCTGCTGCAGCGGCTCCCCCACGGCGTCCCGGATCCGGTCGACTGAGCCCGCTCAGTACCGGTAGTGCTCCGGCTTGTACGGGCCGGACACGTCGACCCCGAGGTACTCCGCCTGCGTCTTGGTCAGCTCCGTCAGCCGCACGCCGAGGGCGTCCAGGTGCAGCCGCGCCACCTTCTCGTCGAGCACCTTGGGCAGCCGGTACACCTCGCGGGCGTAGTCGCCGGGCTTGGTGAACAGCTCGATCTGACCGATGACCTGGTTGGAGAACGAGTTGCTCATGACGAACGACGGGTGGCCCGTCGCGTTGCCGAGGTTGAGCAGACGCCCCTCGGACAGCACGATGATCGACCGCTCTTCCTGTGAGCCCTCGGCGGGGAAGGTCCACTCGTGCACCTGCGGTTTGATCTCGGTGCGCGTGATGCCGGGGACCGCGGCCAGGCCGGCCATGTCGATCTCGTTGTCGAAGTGCCCGATGTTGCCGACGACGGCCTTGTTCTTCATGCGGGCCATCTGCGCCGCCGAGATGACGTCCTTGTTGCCGGTCGTGGTGATGAAGAAGTCGGCCTGGTCGAGCACGTCCTCGAGGAGCGCCACCTGGTACCCGTCCATCGCCGCCTGCAGCGCACAGATCGGGTCCACCTCGGAGACGATGACGCGCGCACCCTGGCCGCGGAATGCCTCCGCCGCGCCCTTGCCCACGTCTCCGTAGCCCGCGACGAACGCGACCTTGCCGCCCATGAGCACGTCGGTCGCCCGGTTGATGCCGTCGGGCAGCGAGTGCCGGATCCCGTACTTGTTGTCGAACTTCGACTTGGTGACCGAGTCGTTGACGTTGATGGCCGGGAACAGCAGCCCGCCGGCCTCGGCCAGCTGGTACAGGCGGTGCACGCCGGTGGTCGTCTCCTCGGTGACGCCCTTGATCTCCTTCGCGATCGCCGTCCAGCGCTGCGGGTCGGCGGCGAGCGAGCGCCGCAGCGTGCCCAGGATGACGAGCAGCTCCTCGGAGTAGCCGGCTTCGCCCGGCTGCGGGTCGGACGGCACCGCGCCCGCCGCCTCGTACTCGACGCCCTTGTGCACCAGCAGGGTCGCGTCGCCGCCGTCGTCGAGGATCATGTTCGGGCCCGCGTCGCCGGGCCACACGAGGATCTGCTCGGTGCACTCCCAGTACTCGTCGAGCGACTCGCCCTTCCACGCGAACACCGGCACGCCCGCCGGGGCGTCGACCGAACCCGAGGGGCCGACGACGATCGCGGCCGCGGCCTCGTCCTGCGTCGAGAAGATGTTGCACGACGCCCAGCGGACCTGCGCGCCGAGCGCGACCAGCGTCTCGATGAGCACCGCGGTCTGGACCGTCATGTGCAGCGAGCCGGCGATGCGCGCGCCGGCCAGCGGCTGGGTGGGGCCGAACTCGGTGCGCAGGGCCATGAGCCCCGGCATCTCGTGCTCGGCGAGGCGGATCTGGTGGCGGCCTGCCTCCGCGAGGGCGAGGTCGCGGACCTTGTAGCTGCCGGGGAGCTCGGAGAACGTGGACATCTCACTCCTGAGGGTGCGCTGCGGTGGGCGGGCACGACGAAGCCGGGCTATAGCCCTCCTCGTTCGCGCCGGCGCGACCCCTCTCGGTCTGCGGGCATCACCCACGCCGTCCGGGCCATGCTAGACCTGGCCCGCTCCCGCGACATCGGGTTCCGCGCCCGCGCGGCGCAGGTCCGGCTCGAGGTAGATGATCGTCGCGATCGGCACGGCCGCGCGCACCCGGGCCTCGGCGGCGTCGATCGCTGTGGCCACGTCCGCGGCGCTGACCGCGGCGCCGACCTCGATCTTGGCGGCCACCAGCAGCTCCTCCGGCCCGAGGTGCAGCGTCCGCAGGTGGATCACGGACGGGACCCCCTCGCCCACGAGCGCGGCCTCGATCGCCGCGACGTCCTTCGCCGTCGCCGACTCGCCCAGCAGGAGCGACTTCGTCTCGAGGGCGAGCACGATCGCGATGAGCACCAGCAGGATGCCGATGCCCGCGGTACCCAGGGCGTCGAACCTGCCGTTCCCCGTGATCAGCGTCATGCCCACGCCGAAGAGGGCGAGCACGAGGCCGATGAGCGCACCGAAGTCCTCCAGCAGCACGACGGGCAGCTCCGGGGCCTTGGCCGTCCGGACGAACGACACCCAGGACTGCGTGCCGCGGGTCTGGTTGGACTCGTGGATCGCCGTGCGGAACGAGAACCCCTCGAGCCCGAGCGCGACGACGAGGACGACCAGCGGCACCCACCACCAGCGACCCTCGATGGGGTGCGGGTCCTGCCACTTGTGCCAAGCCTCGTACAGGGCGAAGAGGCCACCGAGGGAGAACAGGATGATCGACACGATGAACGCGTAGACGTACCGCTCGCGGCCGTACCCGAACGGGTGCGCCTCGTCGGCCTCCTTGCGCGCCCGGCGCCCGCCGACCAGCAGCAGCAGCTGGTTGCCGGAGTCGGCCAGCGAGTGCACCGACTCGGCCAGCATCGAGCTCGAGAGCGTGAGCAGGTAGGCGATGAACTTCGTCACCGCGATCCCGAGGTTGGCCGCGAGAGCCGCCAGGATCGCCTTGTTGCCACCGTCGTGCGCCACTGGGCTCCTGAGGTCTGGGGAACGAGCGGGAGTCAGCCGCGGCTGACGGGCACGCCTTCGTCGGCGAGCAGGACGGGGATGCCGTCGCGCACCGGGTACGCCAGCGGGTTCTCGGGGTCGGTGGACACGAGCGTCGGCTCGCCGTCCGGGCCGACCCCGTCCACGAGCGTCGCGCCGGTCACCGGGCAGCGCAGCAGCTCCCGCGCCCACGGCTCGAGCGAGCGGCCTGTGCCCATCAGAGCTCTCCGTCCTGTCGCACGAGCGCGAGCACGTCGTCGCGCACCTTCTCCATGATGTCCTCGTCCGCGGCCTCGACGTTGAGCCGCAGCAGCGGCTCGGTGTTGGACGCCCGCAGGTTGAACCACCACTGCGGGTGGGAGTCCCAGTGCGACACCGTCAGACCGTCCAGCTCGTCCACCTGCACGGGGCCGGCGCCCTGCTCCGTCACGTAAGCCTCGACCACCCGCCCCCGGGCCGCGGCGACGTCGGAGACGCGGGAGTTGATCTCCCCGCTCGCCGAGTACGGCTGGTACTGCTCGGACAGCGCCGACAGCGGGTGCGGCTGGCCGCCGAGCGCCGCCAGCACGTGCATCGCCGCCAGCATGCCGGTGTCCGCGAAGAAGAAGTCGCGGAAGTAGTAGTGCGCGCTGTGCTCGCCGCCGAAGACCGCGTCGTGCTCGGCCATCTGCGCCTTGATGAAGGAGTGGCCGACGCGGGTGCGGACCGTCGTCGCGCCCGCAGCACCGAGCAGGTCCGGCACCACCTGGGACGTGATGAGGTTGTGGATCACGGTGGGCGTGCGGCCGGCGGCGCGCTCGCGCTCCACCTCGCGCAGCCCGACCAGAGCCGTGATCGCGGACGGGCTGACGGGGTCGCCGTGCTCGTCGATGACGAAGCACCGGTCCGCGTCGCCGTCGAACGCGAGCCCAAGGTCGGCGTCGTGCTCGACGACGGCCGCCTGCAGGTCCCGCAGGTTCTCGGGCTCGAGCGGGTTGGCCTCATGGTTGGGGAACGTGCCGTCGAGCTCGAAGTACAGGGGCACGACGTCGAGCGGCAGGCCCGGCAGGCCGGCGCCCGTGCCGAGCACCGCCGGCGCCGTGAAGCCGCCCATGCCGTTGCCCGCGTCGACGACGACCTTGAGCGGCCGGATGCCCGACAGGTCCACCAGCGAGCGCAGGAACGTCGCGTACTCGGCGAGCATGTCGCGGTCCTCGACCGTGCCACGCTCGGCGTCGTCGACCTCCGGAACCGCACCGGCGGCGAGGTAGTCGCCCGCCAGCTCGCGCACCGTCGTCAGGCCGCTGTCCTGGCCCACCGGCCGGGCGCCCGCGCGACACAGCTTGATGCCGTTGTACTGCGCCGGGTTGTGGCTCGCGGTGAACATGGCGCCGGGGATGCCCAGCGCGCCGGAGGCGAAGTACAGACCGTCCGTCGACGCCAGGCCGATCCGGATCACGTCGACGCCGCGGACGGCGAGGCCGTCGGCGAACGCCGCGACGAGCTCGGGGCCCGACGGGCGCATGTCGTTGGCGATGACCACCTGGGGGCGCTCGGTCGCCTCCGGGAGCACCACGACGTCGGCGAACGCTGCGCCGATGGCGCGCGCGACGGTCGGGTTGAGCTCCTCCGGGACGACGCCTCGGACGTCGTAGGCCTTGATGAGGGCGGACAGATCGACACGATCGGCTGAAGGCGAAGTCACGCGGTCATCGTACTGGCGCGTCCGCAGGTCAGGCGTCGCCGCCCACGACCTCGTCGCGGTCCAGCGGCGTTCCGTCGCCGTCGAGAGCGAACCAGTTGCGCTGCTCGCACGCCGGGCACGAGACGAACACGACCTGCCGCCCGTCAGTGAGCGCCATCCGGATGCGGGTCAGGTCCGTCGCCCCGCACCGCAGGCACGCCTCGGAGCCGGGGACGACGGGGCCGGTCGGCTGGCTGACCGAGCCCAGCGGCTCCCCCGCACGCTCGGCGCGGGCGCGTGCGGCGTCCCCCTTGCGTCGAGCCACGTCAGCCCTCGCCCCGCAGCACCCGCAGGTGCCCGCGGCGCGGCGCCTCGTTCAGGGCAGCGCCCACGGCCTCCGGAAGCGGAGCGTGCTCGGGCTCGGGGCGGCGCCCCGCCTCGCGCACGGCGTCCGCCAAGGCCAGCAGGTCGTCCTGGCTCGGGGGCGCGGCCGCGAACTCGGGGGTCAACCGGACGACCTCCCAGCCGCGGGGGGCCGTCAGCCGCTCCGCGTGCTCCACGCACAGGTCGTACGAGTGCGGCTCAGCGTGCTGCGCGAGGGGACCGAGCACGGCGGTCGAGTCGGCGTACACGTAGGTCAGGGTGGCCACAGCTGCACGGCCACACGCCGTACGCGTGCACTGCCTCACGGATCTCACGCGCTGACCGTACCCCCGGGCGCCCACAGCCGTGCCTCCCCACGCCGTCGCCCCGACGCGATCTACAGTGCACTGTGAGCACTTCCCCCCCGCCGCCTGCCCGCCGCACACCCGGCATCGGGCGCCGCACGCTCGCCGTCCCCACGACCACCGTGGCCCCCGTCCGCCGCCGGGACCGCCGCGGTCGCGGGCCCCGCGGACCGCTGCTGCCGAGCACCATGCCCGCGTACCGCACGCGCGCCGAGCGGTTCGACGACCTCGTCCTGGACGCCGTCGAGCGGATAGAGCGGACCTGGGCGCGCCAGCTCGAGGGCACCGAGTTCGCGGTGGAGGACGTCCCGCCGTCGAACCCGGCGCCGTGGGAGCACGGCGGCGTCCCGCTCGGCCGCTACTTCCCCTCGGACGCGGGGCTGCCCGCGCGCATCGTGGTGTACCGCCGGCCCGTGGAGTCCCGGGCGGCCGATCCCCTCGACCTCGCCGACCTCGTCCGCGACGTCGTCGTCGAGCAGGTGGCCCACATGCTCGGGCGCTCGCCCGACGATGTCGACCCGCTCTACGGCGACAACCACTAGGGCGGGCCCACTACCCTGTCCGGACGATGAGCACCGCCCTTCCCCCCGCCCCGGCCACCGTCCGCGTCGTCTGCGTCGTCTTCCACCCGGGCGAGGAGCTGGCCACGTTCGCCCAGACCCTGCGGACCGCGTCCGCCGCACCGGTGGAGCTGGTGATCGTGGACAACGGCACCGACCCGACGGTCGCGCGCGAGGTGGCCGACGAGTTCGGCGCTCGCCTCGTCGTCAGCGGCACCAACCTCGGCTACGGCGGCGGCGCCAACCTCGGCGCGCGGGGCGCGACCGCCCCGTGGCTCGTCGTCGCCAACTCCGACATCGAGTGGCAGCCGGGCGCACTCGACGCGCTCATCGCCGCGGGCGAGGCACATCCCCGCGCCGGGTCGGTCGGGCCTTCCTTGTTGAACACCGACGGCACCGTCTATCCCTCGGCCCGCGAGCTCCCCTCCCTGACGCAGGGTGCCGGGCACGCGATTTTTGTCCGGCTCTGGCCCGGCAACCCGTGGACCCGCCGCTACCAAGCGCAGCAGCGGAGCACCGGTGGCCAGCGCCCGGCCGGCTGGCTGTCGGGTGCCTGCCTGCTGCTGCGGCGCACGGCGTTCGAGGCGGTCGGCGGGTTCGACGACGGCTACTTCATGTTCTTCGAGGACGTCGACCTGGGCGCCCGGCTCGGACGCGCGGGCTGGACCAACCTCTACGTCCCGCAGGTGAAGGTCACGCACGTGGGTGGGACGTCGTGGCGCGCCAAGCCGGCGCCGATGATCTCCGCGCACCACGCGAGCGCCGCCCGGTACGTCGGACGCCGGTACCCGCACTGGTACCAGTGGCCCGTCCGGCAGGCGGCCGCCCTCGGGCTGCGCCTGCGCGAACGCTCGGAGCTCCGCGCGACCCGCTGAGCCTTCAGGCGTCCCGAGACCGGGACCGCTCGGGCCTTGAGGCGACCCGCCGAGCCTCAGTGCGTCCCGACACCGGGATCCGCTCGGACCTTGGAACGACCCGCTGGGCCCTCAACGCGTCCCGAGGCGAGGGTCCTCGCGGACCGCGACGTCGGATGTGGTCTTCGGCACCTGCACCGGATCGAGCACGGAGACGAGCACGCCGTCGGGTCGGGAGACCTCGGCCACGAGCGCCCACGCGACGTCGACGTCGGCGCCGTCGTCGGTCACCAGGTCCACGCCGACAACGCCCGCGGGTGCGGGAGCCGTTGCGGGTGCGCCCACGTCCCCGGTCCCGGAGGCCAGGTCGTCGACCGTCCACGCGCTCGTGGTGCCTGCCGCGACCCGCAGCGTCCGTTCGGCCAGGACCGCGCCGCCCTCGCCGAGCAACCGGACAGTCGCCGTGGCGTCGCGTCCGGTCGTCGGGTCGCCGTGCTCCGAGACCCCACCGACGACGAGGGTGCCGGACGTCCCCGTGGGCACCGCGATCACGCCGCTGCGACCGACCGCGGTMGACGCCGCCCACGCGCGCTCGACGCTCGGCACGTCGTCCAGCTCGCCGGCGGCACCCGGTCGGGACACCACCGCGGAGGCGATCACCGGCTGGCCGGCGTCGACGACCGCGGTGTACGCGCCCGCCGGCAGCCCACCGAGGGGGACGTCGGTGACCTCGCCGGCGGCGAGCGCGACCGCGTCGGCGCCCGGGAGCTCGACCACCCCGGTCGGGCCGAGCAGCGTGACGTGCGCCGTGGTGCCGACGTCGCCCGGGGCGAGGAGGCGCAGCGACGGGGCGGTCGGGTCGTCGACGGTCGAGACGACGACCGCGACACCAGGCACCACCTGGCGCCGTGCCGGAGCGGCACCCGGGACCACCAGGTCCGTCCCGGCGGGCGTGAAGCCGTCGATCGCGGAGTCTTGGACGTGGACGCCGACGCGGCCGCCCGTCGCGCTCACGTGCACCGCGAGGCGCCGCTGCTCCGCGGCGATCCCGCCGAGCACGACCACGCGCTCGGCGCCCGGCGCGACCAGGTACCGCTCACCCGTGAGGTCGACGGGACCGGACGGGCCCCAGATCGCGACCGTGACCTCGGCGGGKGTCGAGCCGGCGTTGTCGAGGACCAGCTGCGCGGTGCTCGACAGGTCGGTGGAGCCGCCCAGCAGCCACGCGGAGGCCACCGCCTGCTGGCAGGACGCGGCTGCGAGGCCCCGCAGGTCGCCCGCCGTCACCAGACCAGCGCTCGCCGCCGCCACGCGCGCCGGCGCATCAGCGGGCTCGGCCCGCACCGCCTGGGCACCCGTGACGCCCGTGACCACGGCCGAGTCGCCACCGGCGTCGAGCGTCGCGGTGGTGCCCGAGCGGTCGAGCGGGCCGACCGTCCCGGCGCTGCCGGCGCCGTCCGGCACCGAGGTGACGGCGGTGACCGACGTGACCGGGTCGACGGGCGTCGGGTCGAATGCGGAGTCACCGCGCCCCGTGTCGTCGGGGAGGATCAGCGGTCCGGCGCAGACCAGCGTCGAGGCGGCCGGCGGGACCGCGACGAGCGTCGGCGGGACGTCCGTCGCATCGGCGCCCGGCAGCCGCGCACCGGCGACGACCACCGCCACCGTCAGCCCGAGGACCGCGAGTCCCGACACCGCGCGTGCTGCGCGCCCGAGCCAGACCTGCTTGCGCGTGGGAGCACTCACGTCCGCACCCCCCGACGGCGCCGCACCGGCACCGCGAGCAGCACGGTGACGAGGGCCACGAGGCCTTGCACCGCGAGCCACGGAGTGCGGGCCGGGGCGTCGTACCGGACGACCAGGTCTCCGCCGTCGGCGCCGAGCGCGAACGACTGGCGCCAGCCCGCGTCGACGGCCCGCAACGGGGTGCCGTCGAGCCACGCGTGCCAGTGGGCGTCCTTGCGCTCGGCGAGCACCAGGAGGCGCTCCGCGTCGCCGGCCGCGACGGTCGTGTCGACCGCGCGGTCCACCGACGGCACCGGCACGGCCGCGACCGTCGGGTCCGTGACGTCCGAACCGGCCGGCACCACGCGGGCCCACGCCGGCACGACCGTCGGCGCGGCCGCGCCCGCGGACGGTGCCGTGGCCTGCACACGCCAGAGGGTGCCGGACGCGTTTTCGGTGACACGCTCGAGCCCCGCGGTCGAGTCGAGCCGACTCACCAGCTCCTCGCGATGAGCGGCGGCGACGGCCGGCTCGACGCCGCTCAGCTCCATCGGCAGCGGCGGCACCAGCACGTCAGCCACGGCGAGCGAGCCGAGCTCGCCGGCCACGTCGCCCGTCGCCGCGCTGGCAAGGCGGGCTACGAGAGCGTCGACCTCGCTGGTCGCGGCATCGTCGGCAGTGACGTCCGGCGCCAGCAGGTCACCGCCGACCGTCCGGGTCGCCGCCGCGGCCGCCTGGTCCACCAGCTCCGGACCGTCGCCTCGCATCAGCTGCCAGGTCACCGTCGTCGAGTCGCCCACCGGCTCCACGCTGACGGCGAGCACCCGCGACGCGAGCGGAGAGCTCTGCGCCTGCTGACCGACCGCGGGCACGATCACCCGCTCGACCGGGCGCAGCGCGACGGCGTCGCCGCTGCGCGCCTGCCACACCCAGGAGCCGAGCCAGGTCAGCGGCACCGCAACGGCCACGAGCGTGACGACGGCGACCAGCGGCTGCCGCCAGCCGAACGTGTAGTTCGCCAGCCGCTCCCGCAGCCGGTCGGTCCCGATCACCGCCGCGGTCAGCAGCCCGGCAAGGGCCAGCGACAGCGCGGGGCCGGCCCAGCCGTGCACGACCTCGCCGTCCGAGACCGCGACCGGGATCGCCGCGACGATCGCGGCGGTGGCCAGACCCAGCGCGGCGACGACCCACGCGCCGCGGACAGCTCGCGCGACCGGAGCGCCCCTCAGGAGGGCGAGCACGGCCAGCAGCAGCACGACCGCCCCGAGCCCGAGCGGCCAGGCCCACGCGAGCGGGTCCGGGAGCCCGGCCGGCACGAGCGACGACGGGTCGGCTGGCACACCGAGCAGCCGGCTCACCGGGTCCGTGGCCGTCGACGCCGCCGCCAGACCGGGGTCGGCAACGAGCAGCCGCCAGCCCTCGAGGCCGCGGCTGCCCGCCTCGAGCAGGGTGGGACCGAGCAGCGCCAGCGCAGGCAGGGCCACCAGGAGCACCCGCCCGCGGCGGCGCGGCGCGCATAGCGCGGCGACGCACAGCGCGAGCAGCCCCGGCACGAGTAGCCCAGGCGCACCCGCCACGACCACCGCGAACGCGATTGCCGCCCCGGCGGCAGCGGCGATCGACCCGGTCGGGTCGGGAGCACCCACGCGCTCGGGCGGTGCGACGTCCGCGACGACCGCCGGCGCGTCGCCGGACACCCGGGGCGTGGGCACGGTCGGCGTGCCACGGACGGGCGTCGGCACGACGCTCTGGTCGAGGTCTTCGTCGTCGTCGCGTCGCGCCGTGGCCAGCCCCGAGAGCACCTGGTCCACGCGCTGCACGCCGACGGCCCGCGCGAGCCCGAGCACGACCCACGGAATCGCCACATGAGCGACGACGGCACCGAGACGCCCGTCGCCGAGCCCGAGGAGCAGCGCGGGCGCACCGGCCCAGACGACCGCGGCCCAGGCGCGCACGCCGACCGAG
>NZ_JBFUAI010000024.1:0-90781 GCF_056406355.1 Cellulomonas sp. P1_C4
CGTCATCGGTGGGCACGGCAGACCTCCGGTCGGGTGCCGGGAGCGTATCTCGGCGACTCTGCCGCTGTGTCAGGATCACCCTTCTGGCCCGACGATCCAGGGAGCACTGATGGCAGGCGGTCTCGCCGGGACGCTGCACGGCTCGTCGGTGGGGGTCGGCGCATGCACGACCTGGTCGGCTCGGGTCAGCGGCGCATCGCCGCGAGGCAGCGCCCAGGTGACCCGCCACKCCCGAGCCGCGCGCTCCTCGACCGGGCGGTACGCCATGAGCATGAGGGGCAGCTCGCCCTCGCCGGTCGCGACCGTCCAGCGATCGGCGACGTCCGCGATCCGGCGGGACGGGCCGGTCTCGTCGTCGACCAGGATCTCGACCAGGCCCGGGAGGGCCAGCAGCAGCGGGTCGCCGACATCGCGCAGGAGCGAGCGGACCTCGTCGGCGGCGACCTCGTCGCGCAGCTCGAGCACCACCGCGGTGTCGTAGCCGGTGGGCGGGGGGCCCTCCGCGGGGAACGGGAGCCGCAGGGCCGGCAGGGAGCCGTCGCGGCGGCGGACCTCGTCGGCGAGGGGGTCGTTGTCGAGCGCCGCCTCGGCCAGCAGCTCGGCGGCGTCGGCCGCGCTGAACCGGATGCCGCCGGTCGTGCTGAGCACGGAGACCTCGTCGGCCACCGACCGCACCGCGGCGAACCCGACCCCGAACCGACCGACCGTCCGTCGCGACGCCGGCTCGTCGCGCTTGGCCGACGCCCGCATCGACGCCAGCGACGCGACGCCGTCCGCGTCCAACGGGGCGCCCGTGTTCGCGGCGACGAGCACCGTGCCGTCGTCGTCGGTGCGCGCCAGCCGCAGCAGCAGCCGGCCCGGGACGCCCGCGCGCGTGGCCGCGTCCGCGGCGTTCTGCGCGAGCTCGACGATCACGCGGTCGCGGTAGTAGCCGCGGGCGTGGTCCTCCTCCGTGTTCGCGTCCTCGCGCAGTCGCGTCGGCGACGAGCGCCACGCCCCCAGGACGGCCGCGCGCAGGGCGGCCGTCCCGAAGGCGTCAGCGGTCACGGCTCCGGGTCGGGAACGGCGCTGGGCGCGTCCTCGTCGTCGGGGGTCGAGCCGGGCGTGGCGGTGTCGGCGGGCGCGTCGACCGTCGGGCCGTCGGTCGGAACGTCGACGGCCGTCGGCGACTCGTCGTCGGCAGTCGTTGCCTCGTGGTCGGCTACCGGCGCTTCGTCGGCAACCTGCGACGCATCGTCGGCCGGCACTTCGTCAGCAACCTGAGCCTCGTCGGCCCCCTGCGACGCGTCGGCGACCGGTGCCTCATCGGCAACCTGCACCTCGCCAGCAGTCGCTGTCTCGTCAGCATCCTGCACGTCGTCAGCAACCGGCGCCTCGTCAGCGACCTGCACGTCGTCAGCAACTGGCGCTTCGTCGGCGACCTGTACCTCGTCGACCGGTGCCTCGTCAGCAATCTGCGGCTCGTCGGCAACGGCGATCTCGTCGAAAACTGTCACCTTCTCGGCAGCGGGCGCCTCGTCGGCAGTCTGCGCCTGGTCCTCCGCGGCTGCGTGCTCGTCGGCAACCAGCGCGTCGGCCCGAGCCACGACCGGAGCCGCAGCCGACCGAGCGGCGAGATCGACCAGCTCCAGGCTGAGCTCGTCGATCAGGGGGTCGGCGTCGGGCCATTCGGTCGGCGGCGTCTCGGCGTCGGTCTCCGAGTGCGCACCGCACCCGTGGTCGACGCTCACGACGGTGCCGTCGTCGGGCGACCACTGGTTCGCGCACACGCCGAAGACGGTGCCGAGCGAACCCTGCAGCGGCACGAGGAACCCGCAGCTGCCGCACGCGGCGGCGGAGGCGAGTGAGCCAGCGCTCGTCGGGCCGTGCGGGCCGCGGTACCAGCGCTCGGCGGCCTCGTCGCGACCCTCGGGCGAGAGCACCCGGACGCGGGCGAGGGCGAGCTCGTCGATCGCGACGTCGTCGAGCTCGGGGTCCCCGGTCGGGGTCCAGCCGGGCTCGAGCCGCGGGTCGTCGGCCTTGAAGGGCAGGACGTCGCCGGGGCCGATGTCGCCCGGGCGGATGCGCTCGGACCACGGGAGCCAGGCCTGGCCGAGGACGGCGTCGGGGCCGGGCAGCAGCTCGGCCTCGCAGACGGTGACGGTGCGACCGCGCGGCACGCGGGCGACCGTGACCGTCCACTCCCATCCCCGGTAGCCGCGCGCGGCAGACGCGAACCGGTGGGAGACCAGCCGCTCGCCCTCGACCACGAGACCGAGGTAGTCGCCGACGTCGGAGGGGTCCTCGGCGAGGCCGACCGCGACCTCGCGGGCCAGGTCGACGGCCGATCCGAGGACCGCGTCCTTGGTTGCTGCAGGCATGCTCAGGCCTCGATGTCGTCCGCGACGGCTCGCAGCAGGGCGGCGTACTGAACCCCACGAGCCTTCTCGGGGTAGCGGCCACGACGCAGGTCGTTGCCGACGCGGTCGAGGACCTTGATGAGGTCCTCGATGATGACGGCCATGTCGTCGGCGGGCTTGCGCGCCGCCTTGGCGACAGAGGGCACGGGGTCCAGCAGCTTGACCGAGAGGGCCTGGGGGCCGCGACGGCCGTCCGCGACGCCGAAGTCGACCTTCGCGCCGGGCTTCGGCGCCGTGACGCCCTCGGGCAGCGCCGACGCGTGCAGGAAGACCTCGCCGCCGTCGTCGCCGGCGATGAACCCGAAGCCGCGCTCGGTGTCGAACCACTTGACCTTGCCGGTAGGCACGGTGAACCCCGTTCATGAGAAGAAGACGTACTGGCCACAAGGTTACCGGCCACGGCACGGGAAAACCCCACGAGACCCCGGAAGGGTGCATGGCCAGCGCGCGTTGGACCGAAAGATGACCTCCTTCTCCGACCCCCGCGACAGGCTCGAGTCGCTGCGGACGACGACGCTCGCGCGCCTCGCCGCGCTCCAGCGCGAGCACAGCGCGGTCGTCGACGCCTCGCGGGACAGCAACGCCGACGACGAGCACGACCCCCGAGGGCGCGACGATCGCCTTCGAGCGGGCGCAGGTGGACGCCCTCGCGCGCGACGCGTCGGAGCGGCTCGTGTCCGTCGAGCTCGCGCTCGCGCGGCTGGAGGCCGGCACCTACGGCGTGTGCGAGGTCTGCGGGACCGCGATCCCCGACGGCCGGCTGGAAGCGCGGCCGACCGCGACGACGTGCGTGGCGTGCGCCGCGCGACGAGTCTCTTAGACCCCCTGCGCCAGCCGGTCGAGCGCCAGCGCGGCGAGCACGGCCGGGCCGACGGCGAGCGACTCCTCGGCGAACGTCGCCTGCGCGGAGTGGTTGTAGGCCGCGGTCGCCGGGTCCTGGCCGACCGGCGTCGCGCCGAGCCCGAGGTAGGTGCCCGGCACCTCCTGGAGGACGTAGGAGAAGTCCTCGGCGCCCGAGATCGGCTGCGGCGCGGTGCGGTAGGCCTGCTCGCCGAACAGCCCGCGAACCAGGCCGGCCGCGCGGTCGACCTCGGCGGGCGTGTTCGACGTGACCGGGTAGCCGCGCTGGTAGTCGACGGTGGCAGTCAGGCCGTGCGCGGCCGCGATGCCCTCGGCGACGCGGGTCAACCGGTCGGGCACGACGGCGTGGGTCGACTCGGAGAACGTGCGGACGGTGGCCTCGAGGACCGCGGTCGCGGGGATCACGTTGTTCGTCGTCCCCGCCTCGATCTTGCCGACAGTGACCACCACCGGGTCGAACACGTCGAACTGGCGCGTGACCATCGCCTGCAGGGCCAGGACGATCTCGGCGGCGACGGGCACGGGGTCGGCGGCGAGGTGCGGCATGGAGCCGTGGCCGCCCCGGCCGTGGACGGTGACGACGACGGAGTCCGCGGCGGCGAGCATGGTGCCCGCGCGAGAGATCACCAGACCGGTCGGCAGCATCGACGACATGACGTGCAGGCCGTAGGCGGCGACCACCCGGTCGCCGGCGGTGTCCAGCACCCCTTCCTCGATCATGAGCCGGGCGCCGTGGTTGCCCTCTTCTCCGGGCTGGAACATGAAGACCACGTCGCCCGCGAGGTCGTCGCGGCGCGACACCAGGAGCCGGGCGGCACCCACCAGCCCGGCGACGTGCAGGTCGTGCCCGCAGGCGTGCATGACACCGGCGTTCTCCGAGGTCACGGGCTCGCCCGAGTCCTCGGTCACGGGGAGGGCGTCCATGTCGCCGCGCAGCAGCACGGCCGGGCCGGGCCGTCCCCCGCGGAGCACCGCGACGACGGAGCTGAGCCCGACGCCGGTGCGCACCTCGAGCCCGAGCGGCTCGATCGCGTCGAGGACCAGCCGCTGGGTCKCCGGCAGGTCGAGGCCGATCTCGGGCGTCCGGTGCAGGGCCCGCCGCAGGGCGACGAGCTGGGGCAGCTGCGCGGCGGCGTCGGCGCGCAGGCCGGCGAGGACGTCGGGAGCCAGGGACACGAGCGGACCTCCGGGTGCGAGACATGCGAGACGTGTGAGACATGCGAGGTGCCGACGGTTACCGGTCAGTACTGAACCACCCGCTCAGCGCGAGCGCCACGTAAGGTTGTGCGGATGCCCACGTTCACCGGTTACCTGCGCGAACGCAGCGACGACGAGCTCGTCGCGCTTCTGCGCAGCCGACCGGACCTGGCCTCGCCGTCGCCCGCGACGTTGTCGTCGCTGGCGGTCCGCGCCACCAGCCGGTCGAGCCTCGAGCGCGCGCTGGCCGGCGTCGACGCGAGCGTGCTGCAGGTGCTCGAGGCGGTCGTCGCGCTCTCGGACCCGGGACCCGTCACGGCCGCCGACCTGCCCGCGGCGCTGGGTGCCACGGACGACGCCGGCATCGAGCTCGTCGAGCGGGCGCTGCGGCTCGCGGTCGTCGGCACCCTCGTCTACCCGGACACCCCCGACGACGACGCGCCGTTGCTGCCCTCCCCGGGCCTCGCCGAGATCCTCGGGCCTTACCCCGCCGGCCTCGCGCCGCTCGACATCGCCGTCCGACGGGGCGCGACGCCGGAGCCCGTGGACCTCACCGACCTCCCGGCCCTCCTCGACACCGCCCCCACCGGCGCTCGACCCGTCCTGGACGCCCTGCTCTGGGGTCCGCCCGTCGGCCTCGCACCATCCAACAGCACCGCGGCGGCCGCGGCCGTCGACTGGTTGCTGCGCCGGCACCTGCTGCTGCCCGGCGACTCCCGCCACGTCGTGCTGCCGCGGGCCGTCGCGCTCGCGCTGCGGGGCGGCCGCACGCACCCGGCCCCGGCGTTCCCGCCCGGTGTCCCCGACGGCGTCCCGGTGCGGCACCACGCGCTGGTCGCGGCCGAGTCCGCGGCGGCCGGGGAGCGCAGCGTCCTGCTCGTCGCGCGCCTGGTCCGCCTCTGGGAGCACACGCCGCCGGGGGTGCTGCGCGGCGGCGGTCTGGGGGTGCGCGAGCTGCGCCGGGTGGCGATGGCGCTCGAGACCGACGAGCCCGAGGCCGCGTTCGTCATCGAGCTGGCCGGCGCGGCCGCCTTCGTGGCCGACGACGGCGAGGACAACCCGTCGTTCGCGCCGACCGTCGCGGTCGACGAGTGGGCCGTCCGCGACGTCCCCGAGCGCTGGGCGGCGCTGGCCCGCACCTGGCGCTCGATGCTGCGCACTCCGTGGCTCGTCGGCGGTCGCGACGACCGCGGCGGCGTGCGGGCGGCCCTCGACCCCGAGCTGCAGCGCACGTGGGCGCCGCGGCTGCGCCGGTCGGTGCTCGACGTGCTGGCCGAGATGCCCCCGGGCACCGCCCTCGACGCCGCGCACGTGGTGGCGATCCTGCGCTGGCGCACGCCGCGGTCGGTCCCGCCGTCGGCGGCCGTGAACGCGATCCTGGTCGAGGCCGGCCGGCTGGGCATCCTCGGGGCGGGAGCGTTGTCCGACGCCGGCCGCGCGCTGCTGCTGGAGACCGCGCCGATGGTCGGCGCCGAGCCCGCGGACCCCGCCGACGCCCTCGCGGCCGCGCTGCCGCCCGCGGTCGACGAGATCCTGCTCCAGGGAGACCTCACGGGCGTCGTGCCCGGGCGCCCGAGTCCCGAGCTCGAAGACCTGCTCGACCGCACCGCGCACGTCGAGTCCCGCGGCGGCGCGCTCACGGTGCGGTTCACGCCGGAGTCGGTGCGCCGCGCCCTCGATGCCGGCTCCACCGCCGACGCTCTGCTCGGCGAGCTGGCCTCGCACGCCCGGTCGGGCGTGCCGCAGCCGCTGGAGTACCTGGTCCGGGACGCCGCGCGTCGCCACGGCCGCCTCCGGGTCGGCTCGGCGTCCGGCTACGTGCGCGCCGACGATCCCTCGCTCCTCGCGGGCCTCGCCGAGGACCCGCGCCTGGCGTCCCTCGGCCTGGTCCGGCTCGCGCCGACGGTGCTGGCGGCGCAGGCGCCCGTCCGTGAGCTGATCGACGCCCTGCGCGCGCACGGTCTGGCCCCCGTCGCGGAAGGCCCCGACGGACAGGTCGTGCACGTCGTCTCGACCGTGCGCCGCGTCGGGCGTCGGGCCACCGCGGGTGCCCGTCGTCGCACCACCGACGCGCCGACGGCCTCCCGGGAGACCGTGAGCGACGAGCGGCTCCTCGCGCTCGTGCCGCTGCTGCGTCGGGCCGAGCAGGAACGCAAGACGGACGAGGTCGAGCGGCTGCCCGGCGCGCTC
Organism: Cellulomonas sp. P1_C4; assembly: GCF_056406355.1. Lineage (NCBI taxonomy): Bacteria > Bacillati > Actinomycetota > Actinomycetes > Micrococcales > Cellulomonadaceae > Cellulomonas > Cellulomonas sp. P1_C4. Next base: position 6,648 of record NZ_JBFUAI010000024.1, read on the forward strand.
CCGCCCCTCCCCGCTCGACGCGCCGTCCAGCCCGCGCTCGCGCCGCTGCCGGCGGGAACAGCCGACCCCGTCGACGCGTTGGTGCTCTTGCGTGAGGCGGCGGCCGAGAAGGCCGAGGTGTGGGTGGAGCTGGTCGGCTCGCACGGCGTCCCGCAACGGCGGCTGCTGCGTCCCTTGCGGGTCGAGGGCGGCCGGCTGCGGGCCATCGACACGGCCCGCGAGTCCGAGCTGACGGTGGCCGTGCACCGGATCGCCACCGTCACCCGCGCGGCAGCACCAGCACCAGCAGACGATCGTCAGGAGACTTCGTGACCAACGGCCCCCTCATCGTGCAGAGCGACAAGACGCTGCTGCTCGAGGTCGACCACGACCAGGCGGAGGCCTGCCGCCGCGCGATCGCCCCGTTCGCGGAGCTGGAGCGCGCGCCCGAGCACGTGCACACCTACCGCCTGACCCCGCTGGGCCTCTGGAACGCGCGCGCCGCGGGCCACGACGCCGAGCAGGTGGTCGACGTCCTGCTCGAGTACTCGCGCTACCCGGTCCCCCACGCCCTGCTCGTCGACGTCGCCGACACGATGTCCCGCTACGGCCGTCTCCAGCTGGTCCAGGACCCGGTGCACGGCCTCGTCCTGCACGCGCTCGACCCGGCCGTGCTCGCCGAGGTGGTGCGGTCGAAGCGGACCGCGGGCCTGCTGGGCGCCCGGCTCGACGCGACCGACGTCATCGTCCACCCCTCGGAGCGGGGCCACCTCAAGCAGGTGCTGCTCAAGCTCGGCTGGCCGGCCGAGGATCTCGCCGGGTACGTCGACGGTGAGGCTCACCAGATCGACCTGCACGAGGACGGCTGGGCCCTGCGGCCGTACCAGAAGCACGCCGTCGACAACTTCTTCCACGGCGGGTCCGGCGTGGTCGTGCTTCCCTGCGGCGCCGGCAAGACGCTGGTCGGCGCGGGTGCCATGGCGCGCTCGTCGACGACGACCCTGATCCTGGTCACGAACACCGTCAGCGCCCGCCAGTGGCGCGACGAGCTGGTCAAGCGCACCTCGCTGACCGAGGACGAGATCGGCGAGTACTCCGGCGCCCGCAAGGAGATCCGCCCGGTCACCATCGCGACCTACCAGGTCCTGACGACCAAGCGGAAGGGCGTCTACACGCACCTCGAGCTGCTGGACGCCCGCGACTGGGGCCTGGTGGTCTACGACGAGGTCCACCTGCTCCCGGCGCCGATCTTCCGCATGACGGCCGACCTGCAGGCCCGCCGGCGCCTCGGGCTGACCGCCACGCTGGTGCGCGAGGACGGCCGCGAGGACGAGGTGTTCAGCCTCATCGGCCCCAAGCGGTTCGACGCCCCCTGGAAGGACATCGAGGCGCAGGGCTACATCGCCCCGGCCGACTGCGTCGAGGTCCGCCTCACGCTCCCCGACGCCGACCGCATGGCCTACGCGATCGCCGAACCGGAGGAGAAGTACCGGCTCGCGGCGACCGCCCGCGGCAAGAACCGGGTGGTCGAGCAGCTGGTCGCCAAGCACGAGGGCGACCCGACGCTGGTGATCGGCCAGTACCTCGACCAGCTGCACACGCTCGCGGAGCACCTCGACGCGGACCTCATCACGGGCGAGACCACCGTGCACGAGCGGCAGCGGCTGTTCGACGCCTTCCGGTCCGGCGAGATCACCAAGCTCGTCGTGAGCAAGGTCGCCAACTTCTCGATCGACCTGCCCGAGGCGTCCGTGGCCATCCAGGTCTCCGGCTCGTTCGGGTCCCGCCAGGAGGAGGCCCAGCGCCTCGGCCGGATCATGCGGCCCAAGGGCGACGGGCGGACCGCGCACTTCTACACGGTGGTCGCGCGCGACACGGTCGACCAGGACTTCGCCGCGCACCGGCAGCGATTCCTGGCCGAGCAGGGCTACGCGTACTCGATCGTCGACGCCGAGGACCTGGACACTGCCGCCGAGCTGGAGGATTGAGCCGCAGCGCAGGCTCAGTCCGCCCACAAGCGAAGGACTGACGGACGACAGAGCGCCCGACCCCCGCGAGGGTCGGGCGCTCCGTCGTGCGTGGYCAGGCGGAGACGGGCTCCTGCGCGCTGGCGCGCACGTGGGCCGCGAACGACTCGGCGAGCGCACGGCCGGCGGCCGTCACCTCGGCCTCGCGCGCGGCGTAGGCGGACAGCACCGCCTCGGTGTCGACATCGTCGTACGCGTCGGCCCAGGAGCGCAGCGTCGCCGCCTCGGCCTCGGGGTGGAACTGCACGCCCCACGCGGAGCCGACGCGGAAGGCCTGGTACGGGTACATCGCCGACGAGGCGAGCCAGACCGCGCCGCGGGGCAGGTCGACGACCGCGTCCGCGTGCATGCTCGGCTGCGGGGTGCGGTACCGGTCGTCCGCCAGCGCTGCCACGGGGCCGACGACGGCGTCGCCGACCGCCTCGGGCCGCCAGCGCACATCGACGATGCCGGTCTCGCGCCCGGGAGGGGCCGCGACCTGCACGCGACCGCCGCGGGCGGCGGCGAGCAGCTGGGCGCCGAGGCAGATGCCGAGCGTGGGGACGCCCCGGGTGCTCGCGTCGGCCAGCAGCGCGCGCAGCTCGGGGAGCCACGGGGCGGCCGCGTCGTCGTAGGCCGACATCTGGCCGCCGAGGACGACGAGGCCGTCGCCGACCTCGCTCGCGACAGGAACGATCTCACCGGCGAACGCCGCGACGAGGCGCAGCTCGACGTCGCCGAGCCACTCGCTGAAGCGGTCGAGCGAGACGTCGGGGGAGCTCTGGATCACGGTGACGACCGGGCGAGGGCCGCCGTGCAAGGGGGTGGTCACGCGGAGACGGTACTCCCGCGCAACCGGTGATCTGCAACGAACGGACCACCCATCTGTCCGATTGCTGGTCAGACGTCCATGTTTGCCGCCCGGATGAATCTGTCACGCGTGCGCGTCGTCACAGACCAGACATCCCGCCCCGTCCGGCGTTCACCCAGCGAACTCCCAGGCTTCCGCGCCAGACTCGGCCTATGTCGACACCCCACACGACCGCGCCGTCGGGCACCCCCGAGGCGCGTCTGCTCGTCGTCGACGACGAGCCGAACATCCGCGAGCTGCTGGCGACGTCGCTGCGGTTCGCCGGGTTCGAGGTCCACGCCGCCGCCGACGGGGCCTCCGCGCTGCGGCTCGCCCGCGAGGTCGAGCCGGACCTCGTCGTGCTCGACGTGATGCTCCCCGACATGGACGGCTTCACCGTCACGCGGCGCCTGCGGGAGAAGGGCCAGCACGTCCCCGTCCTCTTCCTCACGGCGCGCGACGACACGGCGGACAAGGTGCAGGGGCTCACGGTCGGCGGCGACGACTACGTCACCAAGCCCTTCAGCCTGGAGGAGGTCGTCGCCCGCATCCGCGCCGTGCTGCGCCGCACGCGTCCGGGTCTCGACGACGACAGCAGCGTCCTGCGCTACGCCGACCTCGAGCTGGACGAGGACTCGCACGAGGTGGTCCGCGCCGGGCACCCCGTCGACCTGTCCCCCACCGAGTTCAAGCTGCTGCGCTACCTCATGCTCAACCCGGGCCGCGTGCTGTCGAAGTCGCAGATCCTCGATCATGTCTGGCAGTACGACTGGGGCGGCGACGCGAACATCGTCGAGTCCTACATCTCCTACCTGCGCCGGAAGGTCGACCAGATCGACGACGCCGACGGTCGGCGGCTGCCCCCGCTGATCCACACCAAGCGCGGGGTGGGCTACCTGCTGCGCGAGTCGTCGTGACGGCTGACGTCGTGGTCGAGCAGCCGAGCGAGACGGCGCCCGCACCCGCCGCTCCCGGCCGCCGCCGGTTCGGCGCCCTGCGCGACTGGTGGGCCGGCACGACGCTGGTCTCGCGCCTCGTCGGCATCGTCACGGTCCTGCTCGCGGTCGGCCTGGTGCTGGCGGGAGCCACGAGCGCCGCGCTGCTGGAGAGCACCCTGGTCGACCAGGTGGACAGCAAGCTGCAGACCGAGGGCGGGGACCTGGCACAGAGCACCGTGCAGCGCCTCAGTCGCGGTTTCGGTAGCGGCATGGCGCCGAGCGACTACTACGTCCGCGTGCAGCTCGACGGCTACGAGGACACCAACATCTCTCCCTCGGCCGTCACGCGGTACGGGACGCCGCAGGTGCCCGACCTGAGCTCGGAACGGGCGGCCGAGATCGAGGGCGACCCGTACACCGTCGGCTCGACGCAACCGGGCTCGACCTGGCGCGCGGTCGCGTACCCGTTGTACTCGAACGACACGCTCGCGGGATCGATCGTCGTCGCGCTTCCCCTCGGCGACATCGAGAGCACCGTCCGGCACATGAGCTTCGTGCTGCTCCTGAGCGGTCTCGGCATCGTCATTCTCGGCGCGGTCGCCGGCACCTGGGCCGTCCGTCGGTCGCTCAAGCCGCTGCGCGAGATCGAGACCACCGCCGCCGCGATCGCCGCCGGCGATCTGTCCCAGCGCGTGCCCGCCGCGTCCGAGCACACCGAGGTCGGCCGCCTGAGCGCCGCGCTCAACGGGATGCTCGCCCAGATCGAGCAGGCGTTCGGCGCGCAGACCGCGTCCGAGGCGCGCATGCGCCGGTTCGTCGCCGACGCCTCCCACGAGCTGCGCACCCCGCTGGCCACCATCCGCGGCTACGGCGAGCTCTACCGGATGGGTGCGCTGACCACGACCGACCAGGTCGACGACACCATGCGCCGCGTGGAGCAGTCCGCCATCCGCATGGGTGCGCTCGTCGAGGACCTGCTCGCGCTGGCCCGCGTCGACGAGGGCCGGCCCATGCAGATGGGCCCCGTCGACCTCACCGTGCTCGCCGCCGACGCCGTCAGCGACCTGCACGCCCTCGACCCGTCTCGCCCGACCCGGCTGGTGCCGCTCGTCGATGGCGCCCCCGGCGGCCCGTGCCTCGTCGTCGGCGAGGAGTCGCGCCTGCGCCAGGTGCTCGCGAACCTCGTCGGCAACACCGTCCAGCACACCCCGCCCGGCACCCCCGTGGAGATCGCCGTGGGGACCCTGCCGTCCGGGCAGGCCGCGCTCGAGGTCCGCGACCACGGCCCCGGCATCGACCCGGAGCACGCCGCGCGGGTGTTCGAGCGGTTCTACCGGGTGGACGCCAGCCGTGGCCGCGACTCCGGCGGGGCCGGGCTCGGCATGGCGATCGTCGCCGCGATCGTCGACGCGCACGACGGCACGGTGAGCCTGGAGCAGACACCCGGAGGGGGGACGACCGTGCGGGTCACCCTTCCCGTCCCGCCGCCCGTTTCGGGGCATGGCGCCCAGGTCTGAGGGCTACCATGGCGGGTTCCTACCGTCGGAGTAAGGCTGAACTTCATGGGCGTCCATGACGCACCGCAGTGGTTGTTGTCCGCATATGTCCGCAGTGCTGTCGGAGCCGGCGCCACCGCCCCGACCGAGCAGATTCGCGACGCCGGACAGGCGCTGGTCGATCGCTGGGGCTCCCCCGGCCGGGCCTTCCACAACCTGAAGCACCTGGTCGACGTGCTCAGCCGCGTCGACGAGCTGGTCGAGGAGACCCACGATCCCGACATCGTGCGGCTCGCCGCCTGGTACCACGGGGCGATCTTCGACGCGGCCGACCGCAAGGCGTATGCCAACCGCGGCGGCGAGGACGAGATCGCGAGCGCGAGCCTGGCGTTCGACGAGCTGACCACGCTCGGCGTCCCCGAGAAGCGGGCTCAGCGCGTGCACGACCTCGTCGTCGCCCTGGTCCGCCACGCCCCGAACCCGGCGGACTTCGACTGCGCGGTGCTCTGCGACGCCGACCTCGCGATGCTCGCCACCGAGCCGCAGAAGTACAAGGCGTACGTGCAGGACATCCGCACCGAGTACGCGCACCTGCCCGTCGAGGACTACCTGCGCGCCCGCGTCCGCATCCTGCACAAGCTCCTGGCGCGGCCGTCGCTGTTCGTCAGCCCGCTCGGCGCCGCCTGGGAGGAGCCCGCCCGGCAGAACCTCTCCGGCGAGCTGCAGCGGCTGGAGAAGGAGCTCCGCGGCATCGACGCCGCCGCCGCGACGGCCGCCGCCGAGGCCCCGGCCGCGTCCGGCGCCGCGGGCTACGGCACCCCGTCCGAGGGCTCGAGCGCCGCGCACACCTGACCGTCCGCTTCTCCCCCAACGTCCGAGCAGATGTAGGCCCTGACCTGCATCTGCTCGGACGTTGTTGTCTCGCGGCTGGCTAGTTTCTGCGGGGTGGGCCGCGTACCCTGTGGGAGCGCTCTCGCGTGCATCGCCTTGCGGGTCTCTGGTCGGGCTGCGGGTGGTTGTGGTGACTGGGTGATGGACGGTCCCGGGTCGGGGTGCAGCGGTGCCCTCGACCCGGGCCGGAGCCGCTCGCCGAGGCGGTGGTGCGCTGCTCTGGATGCTGTGGTGCCGGCATGCCCGCTGGCTCGTGGTCGTGCGGGCCGCTGCCGCAACGGACCAGCCCACTTGCGCTGCCGATCCGCCCACAGCCCCGGGCTTCGTCGCCACGGTCCACCGAACTCCTCGAGCCGCTTTCGGCGCGGCCGCGGCCTCCTACCGTCGTCGCATCGGCCAGGACCACCCGGCCGTCACCCTCACGGAGGCTCCATGAGCAGGTACGAGGTCGACAGCGCGCAGGTCGCCCAGGCGGCGGCGAGCGTGCAGGCGCGGGCCGGCACCATCCGCAGCGAGGTGGCGGCGATGCACCGCCAGCTCGCCGACCTGCAGGGGTCGTGGCGGGGCGCCGCCGCCACCGCGTTCACGGGCGTTCTGGCGGACTGGTCCGCCACCGAGGCCCGCCTCGACGCGTCGCTCGAGCAGATCGTGGCCGCGATGCAGTCGGCCGCGCGGACCTACGCCGAGGCCGAGTCGCAGGCCTCCCGGCTGTTCAGCGTGTGACCGTGTCCCACGCGCGCCTACGCTCGGGCCGTGACCGTGCTCGTGGACCCGCCGATGTGGCCCAACCACGGCATGCTCTGGGGCCACCTGGTCAGCGACTCGTCGCTCGAGGAGCTGCACGCGTTCGCGGCCCGGGCGGGCATCCCGCCCCGCGGGTTCGACCTCGACCACTACGACGTGCCCGACCAGCGGATCGACGAGCTCGTGGCGCTCGGGGCGCAGCTGGTCAGCGCGAAGGAGCTGATCACGCGCCTGCGGGCGTCCGGGCTGCGCGTGCCGGCGCGGGATCGCGGCCGACACCACTAGCCGGCGCTCGTCCGGCGCGGGCCAGCGCCCGCCACCGACGCCGCAGGCACCGGCGATACGCTCGACAGATGCCGCCGCTGCGCCCGCTCGACCAGTCGTCGAAGCTGAAGAACGTCCTCTACGAGATCCGCGGGTCCGCCCTGGACGAGGTCGTCCGGCTCGAGGCCGAGGGTCACACGATCCTGCGGCTCAACACCGGCAACCCGGCGGCGTTCGGGTTCGAGGCGCCGCACCAGATCGTCCGCGACGTGATCGCCGCGATCCCCCACGCGCACGGCTACACGGACTCGCGCGGCATCCTGTCCGCCCGCCGCGCCGTGGTCACCCGCTACGAGACCGAACCCGGCTTCCCCGAGATCGACGTCGATGACGTGTACCTGGGGAACGGCGTCTCCGAGCTCATCACGATGGTCATGCAGGCGCTGCTCGACGAGGGCGACGAGGTGCTCATCCCGTCGCCGGACTACCCGCTGTGGACCGCGATGACGTCGCTGTCCGACGGCGTTCCGGTGCACTACCGGTGCGACGAGTCCGCCGGCTGGGAGCCCGACCTCGAGCACATCCGGTCGCTCGTCGGCCCCCGGACCAAGGCGATCGTCGTCATCAACCCGAACAACCCGACCGGTGCCGTCTACTCGCGCGAGGTGCTGGAGGGCATCGCCGCGATCGCGCGCGAGCACAGCCTGCTCGTGCTCTCCGACGAGATCTACGACCGGATCCTGTTCGACGGCGCGCAGCACATCCCCATGGCGACGGTCGCCCCGGACCTCCTGTGCCTGACGTTCAACGGCCTGTCCAAGACCTACCGCGTCGCCGGCTACCGCTCCGGCTGGCTCGTCGTCACCGGCCCCCGCGAGCACGCCACGGGCTTCCTCGAGGGCATCACCCTGCTCGCGTCGACGCGCCTGTGCCCCAACGTCCCCGCGCAGCACGCGGTCCAGGCGGCGCTCGGCGGCATCCAGAGCATCGACGCCCTCATCGCCCCCGGCGGCCGGCTGCACGAGCAGCGCGACGTGGCGTACCGCGGCCTGACGTCAATCCCCGGCGTCGACTGCGTCCGCCCCGACGGTGCGCTCTACCTGTTCCCGCGGCTCGACCCGGAGGTGCACGAGATCCGCGACGACGCCCGCCTCGTCTACGACCTGCTGGTGAGCGAGCACATCCTGCTGGTGCAGGGCACGGGCTTCAACTGGCCGACCCCGGACCACCTGCGCATCGTCACGCTCCCGGAGGCCCGCGTCCTGGCGGAGGCCGTCGAACGCATGGGCAACTTCCTGTCGAGCTACCGCCAGTAGGACGACGACGGGCCGGCCACCCGAAGGTGACCGGCCCGTCCGATGCGTTCAGCGCATCAGCTGCGGATCAGAACCCGCCGCCGAAGTCCTCGCCGCCGCCACCGGCCGGCGCGGGGTTGCGCTCCGGCTTGTCGGCCACGACGGCCTCGGTGGTGAGGAAGAGCGCGGCGATGGACGCCGCGTTCTGCAGCGCGGAGCGCGTGACCTTCACCGGGTCGTTGACGCCCGCGGCGAGCAGGTCCTCGTACGTGTTGGTCGCGGCGTTGAGGCCGTGACCCACGGGGAGGTTGCGCACCTTCTCCGCCACGACGCCACCCTCGAGACCGGCGTTGATCGCGATCTGCTTGAGCGGGGCCTCGATCGCGAGCTTCACGATCGCGGCACCGGTCGCCTCGTCGCCCTCGAGCTTGAGGCCCTCGAACGCCGTCTTGCCGGCCTGGATGAGCGCCACGCCACCACCGGCGACGATGCCCTCCTCGACGGCCGCCTTGGCGTTGCGCACGGCGTCCTCGATGCGGTGCTTGCGCTCCTTGAGCTCGACCTCGGTGGCCGCGCCCGCCTTGATGACGGCGACGCCGCCGGCGAGCTTGGCGAGGCGCTCCTGGAGCTTCTCGCGGTCGTAGTCCGAGTCCGAGTTCTCGATCTCGGCACGGATCTGCGTGACGCGGCCCTGGATCTGGGCGGCGTCGCCGGAGCCCTCGACGATCGTGGTCTCGTCCTTGGTGACGACGATCTTGCGCGCCGTGCCGAGGACCTCGAGGCCCACCGTGTCGAGCTTGAGACCGACGGTCTCGGAGACGACCTGGCCACCGGTGAGGATGGCCATGTCCTGCAGCATCGCCTTGCGGCGGTCGCCGAAGCCGGGGGCCTTGACCGCGACCGACTTGAACAGGCCGCGGATCTTGTTGACGACGAGCGTGGCCAGGGCCTCGCCCTCGACGTCCTCGGCGACGATGAACAGCGGCTTGCCGGCCTGGATGACCTTCTCCAGGAGGGGCAGCAGGTCCTTGACGTTCGAGATCTTCGACTCGACGAGCAGGACGTACGCGTCCTCCAGGACGGCCTCCTGACGCTCGGGGTCGGTCACGAAGTACGCCGACAGGAAGCCCTTGTCGAAGCGCATGCCCTCGGTGAGCTCGAGCTCGAGGCCCAGCGCGCTGGACTCCTCGACCGTGATGACGCCTTCCTTGCCGACCTTGTCGAGCGCCTCGGCGATGAGGTCGCCGATCGCCTGGTCGCCGGCGGAGATGGCGGCAGTGGCGGCGATCTCCTCCTTGGTCTCGACGTCCTTCGCCTGCGCGAGCAGAGCAGCGGTGACGGCCTCGACGGCCTTCTCGATGCCCTTCTTCAGCGCGATGGGGTTGGCGCCGGCCGCGACGTTGCGCAGGCCCTCGCGCACGAGCGCCTGGGCGAGCACGGTGGCGGTGGTGGTGCCGTCGCCAGCGACGTCGTCCGTCTTCTTGGCGACCTCCTTGACGAGCTCCGCACCGATCTTCTCGAAGGGGTCCTCGAGGTCGATCTCCTTGGCGATGGAGACGCCGTCGTTGGTGATCGTGGGGGCGCCCCACTTCTTGTCCAGGACGACGTTGCGGCCCTTCGGGCCGAGGGTGACCTTGACGGTGTCGGCGAGGATGTTGAGTCCCCGCTCGATGCCGCGGCGGGCCTCCTCGTTGAAGGCAATGATCTTGGCCATGGGGCTGTGATCCTTCACTGGGTTCGGGTCGGCCGAGGGTGCCCGCGACGGACGGGCACGCCACCCGCGGTCTTGTCCCGCGTGCGACGGCCCTCACCGGACGGCCGGGGTGATTCTGTCACTCTCCACCGGAGAGTGCTAAGTCCAATGGTTAGCACTCGACCCCCGAGAGTGCAAGCAGCGTTCACTCCTGGCGAGGTCGTCGCAGGGCCGCCCGGCCGTCGCCCGGGCGGCCTCCGACTATCGTGCGCGTGTGCAACGTCACGGCGACAACGTCGATGCAGCGGTCGCCGGCGCCCCGGCGTCGGCCCCGCGCATCCCCCGGGCGCACCGCGCACGCCGCCGACGAGGCGGTGCCGCGGTGGCCGTCGCCGTGCTCGTCGCCACCACGACGTCGCTCGTCGCGACCGCACCCACCGGCGCCCTGGCGACGGAAGCGACACCCGCTCCCCCCACCGTCGCCGCCAAGCCCGCCGCGTACGCGACCATCCCCCTCTACCTCCAGGGCCTGACCACGCTCCCCGGCGGCCTGCGGGCACCGCTGGCCGCCGGCACCGACGTGACGTTCCTGGCGGGCACCCGCGTGGTCGATCCCGCGGCGACCACGCTCACACGCCTCATGGGCGGGCAGGTGGGCACCGGCCACGGCGCGACGGCTCCGGCGGCGGCCACCGTGGCCGAGCGCCAGCGCGCGTGGCTGGCGTCGGGAACCGTCCCGGGAGCGGGTGGCCCCTACGACGACATGGCCCGCGGAGCCCTGCTGGACCTGCACTCCCTGACGCTCCCGGGTGGGGCGGCCGTCGCGGGGTGGTCGGACAAGTGGCGGTACGTGTGGCCGCGCGACGCGTCGTTCGTCGCCGTCGCCCTGGCGCGCACCGGTCACGTCGACGACGCCCTGGAGATCCTCGGCTTCCTCGACCGCGTCCAGGCGTCGGACGGCTCGTTCCAGGCGCGCTACCTGCCCGACGGCTCCGGCCCGCCCGACGACCGCGGCGTGCAGACGGACGGCACAGGCTGGTCGCTGTGGGCGGCGGGACTCGTCGTCGACGAGATCACCGACCCCACCGAGCGGGCCGCCGCCGTCGAGCAGCTCCACCCGCTCGTCACCCGGTCCACCCACCACGTGCTCGACCTCGTCGGCCGCGGGGGCCTGCCCCCCGCGTCGCCCGACTACTGGGAGGTCCCCGAGGACGCGCTCACGCTGGGCACCGTCGCGCCCCTCGTCGCGGGCCTGCAGCAGGCATCGCACCTGCTCGAGCTGGCCGACGACCACGCGCTCGCCGCGACCGCGTTCGACGCCTCGATCCGGACCAAGGTCGCGGTGATCCGCGCGTTCGGGCCGACCGGCTTCGCGCGGTACGCGGCCGGCGGGCACGCGGACGCCGCCAYGGCATTCCTGCTGCCACCGTTCCTCACGACGGCCGTCCCCGACGTCCAGGACGCGTGGCGTGAGTCGGCCGTGGCGATGGTGCGACCGGCAAACGGGCTGGCCCCGGGCGCGGGGTGGCGCGACGACGGCGTCTCGTGGACGCCGCAGACCTCGCTCTACGCCTGGGTGGCGGCCGAGAACGGCGACACCGCGCTGGCCGACGGCTGGCTCACGTTCCTCGACAGCCACCGCACCGCGACCGGGTCCCTGCCCGAGAAGGTGCTGGCGGACGGCTCCCCCGCCGCGGTCGCGCCCCTCGGCTGGAGCGCCGCGTGCGTGCTGCTGGCCCTGGACGCGCTCGACGGCGGCGTCGCCGGTGCCGGCGCGGGCGGCCGAGCCGGCTGAGACGCCGACGGGCCGCGCACCGGTCGGTGCACGGCCCGTCCGGGACCAACCGGGGCTCAGAGGCCCCGAACCTGCTCGGCCTGCGGCCCCTTGGTGCCCTGACCGACCTCGAACTCGACGTCCTGCCCCTCCTCGAGGGAGCGGTAGCCGTCCGACTGGATCGCGCTGAAATGCACGAAGAGGTCCTGGCCTCCCCCGACCGGGGTGATGAAGCCGTACCCCTTCTCCGCGTTGAACCATTTCACGATGCCCTGGGCCATGCCGTAACTCCTCGACGTCCGGGTGCCGGGCGCTCCGCCGGCGCCTGGTGCGCGCGAGCCTAGTGGGAGCGGTCCGCGGGCGACCAGGGTCGTCTCGGGGCCGGTGCGTCGGGCAGGTCAGGCGTCCGGGTTGGTCGCGAGGACCACGGAGATGCCGGTCCCCGCGTCGGTCGGCGACAGGGTCACCGTCGGGACACCGACCGTCGAGCCGACCAGGTCGGCCGTCGCCTTCTGGTCCTCGGCCGCGTAGTAGACGACGGAGGCGTCCGGAGCCGTGCCGGTGAAGTTGCCCGTCGTCACGGCCGTGAACCCGGCGGCCGTCAGCTTGGCGGCCTGGTCGCCCGCGAGGCCCGAGATCTTGGCGGCGTTGAGGACCACGACCGGGGTGCTCAGGTCTGGCGCGACAGCGGCTTCGGTCTCGGCCGGCGGCGCCTCGGTCGCGGTGTCCGTCGGCGCGGTGGCGCCGTCGCTCGCGGTGTCGTCGGGCGTCGCCGCGCCGTCGTCGGCCTCCGACGACGGCGAGTCGGACGTGCCGGGGAGCGACGGGAGGTCGCCGTTGCGGGACGCGTAGTTCACGGCCGCGAACGCGAGGACCGGCGCGACGACCAGGACGAGCAGGAACGGCCACCACCTGCTCCACGCGGTCCGGGGTGCGCGATGCACCCCGCGGGGGACGTCAGGGTTCGAGGGGACGTCGAACTCGTCCTCGGGGTAGGAGTACTCCGCCTTGCTCACGGCGGACAGGCTAACGGCTCGGTCGGTGAACTCGGGTCCACCCGTGGCCGGACGTGGGACGTGTCACGAAGGGGCGTCAGGCGTCGCCGAGGCGACGGGCGGAGCGTGCGCGCTGGCGCGACGACCGCATGCGGCGCAGGCGCTTGATCAGCATCGGGTCGTGCGCGAGGGCGGCCGGGTCATCGATCAGCGCGTTGAGCACCTGGTAGTACCGGGTGGCCGACATGTCGAACAGCTCACGGATGGCCGACTCCTTGGCGCCCGCGTACTTCCACCACTGGCGCTCGAAGGCGAGGACCTGCTCGTCGCGCTCGGAGAGACCGTCGGGACGTGGCGCGCTGCTGGGCTGCGGGAGCTGACCGATGACGATCGTCGCGGCGTCCATGCGTCCTCCTGTGTCTCGCGGCTGAACTCGTCGCTCAGCGCGACGTCCGTATCGTACGACCGTAATGACACAGGTGTCATTCCGCTCGGCGCGTCGTCGCCCGTGTGCCGCACTCGGTAGCCTCGCGGGCGTGAACGCCGCGCCGCTCGACCAGCTCGTCGCGCCCGACTGGGCCGTCGCCCTCGCCCCCGTGGAGCCGCAGATCCGCGCGGCCGGCCAGTTCCTGCGCGACGAGGTCGCGGCCGGCCACGGGTACCTGCCCGCGGGCGACGCCGTGCTCCGCGCGTTTCGGCGGCCGCTCGCGGAGGTGCGCGTGCTCGTCGTCGGCCAGGACCCGTACCCGACTCCCGGGCACCCGATGGGGCTCTCGTTCTCGGTGCAGCCCGACGTGCGACCGCTCCCGCGGTCGCTCACCAACATCTTCACGGAGCTAGTCGCGGATGTCGGGGTCGCGCCCCCCACCAACGGCGACCTGTCCCCGTGGGCCGACCAGGGCGTCATGCTGCTGAACAGGGTGCTCACGGTCCGTCCGGGCGCGCCCGCCTCGCACCGGCGGCGCGGCTGGGAGGCGGTGACCGACCAGGCCATCGCGGCCCTCGTCGAGCGCGGCGGTCCGCTGGTCGCGGTGCTCTGGGGACGCGACGCCCAGTCCCTGAAACCGGCGCTCGGCTCCGTCCCGACCGTCGAGAGCGTGCACCCCAGCCCGCTGTCGGCGAGCCGTGGGTTCTTCGGGTCGCGCCCGTTCTCGCGGGTCAACGAGCTGTTGGTCGCGCAGGGGGCCGCCCCGGTGGACTGGTCGCTGGCCTGAGCAACAATGTGGTCGTGACTTCTTCCACCCCCCGCTGGTCCCGCTACGTCGCCATCGGCGACTCGTTCACGGAGGGCCTCTGGGACGACCCGGACGGCCGCGAGGCGCCGCAGCGCGGCTGGGCCGACCTGCTGGCGTCCCACCTGGCGCAGCGCCGCGCGGCCGCCGGCGAGTCGCCCCTGCTGTACGCGAACCTGGCCATCCGCGGGCGGCTGCTCAAGTCGATCCTGGTCGAGCAGGTGCCCGCGGCTCTCGAGCTGAAGCCCGACCTCGTGAGCCTGGTCGGCGGCGGCAACGACATCCTGCGGCCCACCGCCGACATCGACCGGATGGCCCGCAACCTCGAGGCCGCGGTCGTGCGACTGCGCGCCGCGGGCGTCGACGTCCTGCTCGGCACCGGCGTCGACGCCGCCGACAGCCCGCTGGTCAAGGCCACCCGCAGCCGCGTCGCCATCTACGACGCCCTCATCTGGTCGATGGCCCGCCGGCACGGCGCCTACGTCGTCGACCTGTGGGGCATGCGCTCCCTGCGCGACTGGCGCATGTGGGCCGAGGACCGCATCCACCTCACCACCGACGGGCACGCCCGCGTGGCGCAGGCGGCACTCGTCGGCCTCGGCCTCGAGCCCGACGACGCCGGCTGGGACGACCCGCTCACGCCGCTGCCCCCCACCCCGCGCATGCAGAAGGCGCGCGAGGACGCCGCGTGGGTGCGCGAGCACCTCTACCCGTGGGCGACCCGGCGGCTGCGCGGGAAGTCGTCTGGCGACGAGCGCGTGCCGAAGCGGCCGGAGCTGACGCCGCTGGACTGATCGGACCCGCTCAGGGGACCTGGCAGACCAGTCCCGGCGTCCCCGTGCGGTTCTCGACGATGTCGACGTAGACGTCCGGGGAAGCGCCGATGTTCGCGCCGAGCCGCCCGCTCACCGTCGGGAGCGTCGAACAGCTCGACGTCACCACGCCGGAGTTGTTGATGCGCGTGAGTCCTGCGTTGGACCACGACCACCAGCTCGGCGCGCCGGAGAGCGTGATCGTGAACGAGACGTACTGGGAGTTGAGGATGCCGGGCGCGCTGACGTTGGTGCGGAAGTTCCCCTGGCCCGAGCCCGAGCTGCCCCAGTAGTCCGACTTGATCGGACCCGTGACGGTGCAGGGCTTCGTCGAGTCGAGCGACCCGTCGCTGGCGTTGCGCACCTGGCACACGTTCACCGGACCGGTGGGCGGCGTGTACGTCCACGTCGCGGCGACGGGCCACCCACCAATGGTGGCGTAGACCTTTTGGGCGACGGTCGGCGTGAAAGACGCGCTGGGAGAGGGCAGCGTTATTGATGCGACCGTCGCCGAGCCGCTGACCTCAAACTTCTTGGCCGTCGCCCAGGTGGCCGCGGTCGAGTCGTACACCGCTACGACAATCGGCAGGCCCCCGCAGCGGGTGACGTCGACGTTGCTCACCGTGACACTCGACGCCGTCGTGGTCGTCGCCGTGGTGGTCACCGCGACAGTCTGGGAGGTGCAGCGCGTCTGGCTGCTGATGAGCTGGCGGTTACCGGTGCTCAGCGAGAGTGCCGACGCACTGGAGACGGAGAGCCCCAGCAGACCCATGAGGACCGCGCCGAGCAGCACGATCGCGCCCGGGCGCTTGCAGGCCACTCGAAGGTCGTTCACGCGCGCCTCTCCGTAACCAGCGGCGGAGCGGCGTCGAGAGCATATTCAGCGTCCGCCCTGCGAGCCGCGAGCTGTGAGTCGGTGTCATCGCCAGCCTCGAGGTCGTCGTCGTCACGCGGCCAGGCCAAGATCGCCAGCCCGAGTGCGAGAAGACCACCCCAGACGAACGGGCTCGTCATGAGGCCGGTCAGGATGGCGATCTTCGGGATGCGCACGCGCGCAATGCCCTGTACTGCGTCGTCACCAGGACGGAACGGGTCGACGAAGTCGTTGTTGTCTCCCTGGAGCTGCCACGCGTCGGCGTCGCCTCCGATGATCCGGTGGATGATGCGCGCCCCGTGGATCTCGCCCGGCTGATAGACCACGATGTCGCCGACTGCGGGTGCGCCGCACCGAGCGATCACGAGATCTCCGGTGTAGTACGTCGGCTCCATCGAATGACCGGAGACGACGGTGAGGGTGGTGCATCCGCCCAGACTGGTAGGCCACAGAAGCAGAGCAAGCACGGCGACGACGCCAAAGAAAACCGCACTGCGGACGATGCGCAGCACCCGACGCTCGCGAGAAGCGTCGGGTGCTGCGGCGGTGTCCGCGTCGAACACGGTCGACCAGTGGCTCGTCGTCCAGCTGTCAGCTGTAGATCGTGAGGCTGACGCCCGTGATGTCGTTGGCGACGGTTGCCGTCGGGATCGTCACGTCGAGCGTGGTGCCCGAGATCTGCGCGCCGGTGCCCGGAGTGATGTCGGTCCAGCCCGCCGCCGTCTTGATGGCGACCTTGTAATTGAGCGTGTTGCACGTGGTGGCAATGCTCGAGAACTTGACGGTGGAGGCGGAGTACAGGCCGGAAGTCGTGTTGAGGGCCGGCGCTCCGAAGGCCACGGGGATCGGGACGCCCGTGGTCTGGCAGTCGGCGAGGATCGCGGTCGAGCCCGCCTGGAACTTGGCCGAGCTGTTGAGCGTCAGGGTGGACGCCGCCGCGAGCGACAGGCCCGCGACACCGAGGACGGCGAGGCCGAGGGCCAGACCCTTGCGGGACTTCTTGGACTTCGTGGAAGCCATGGTGATCTCCTGATCGGGAAGGTGCCGGGCATCGGCACCTCACCGAGACCCGCTCACGGAGACGCGCCGAGCGGCGGTCGTCCGCGAACGTAGGTGTCATCGGCACGACCACTGGTTCGGCCCTAGGTGGCAGCACCCGGGCCGTCCGTCTTGCCGGTTTCTTTCACCCCGGCCAAAGACGGCAGTTCCGTCAAGTCGGACAGGCGCTCTACTCGGCGCCCGCGCCCAGCGGCAGCCACGCCTCGAGGCGGGCGCCCTTCTCGCGGCCCGCTGCGAGGGCCAGGCGGCCGCCCGCGAGGGACAACCGCGTCGCCAGCCGGGCGGTGCCCGACGGTGTACCGGCGGTCACGGGGTCGTAGAGCTCGCCGTCGTTGTCGACGGCGACGTGCAGCACGCGGTCGGCGACGTCGAGCGAGACCACGAGCGACGCCGCGGGCCCGTGCTTGAGCGCGTTCGTCAGCGCCTCCTCGACGACGCGGACGGCCAGCAGCCGCTCGCTGATCGTGAGCGAGCAGCCCGACGGGTCGTCGAGCGACCGCACGGCGTCGCTCACCGTGAGCCGGGTGGCGATGCTCGCGGGGATGCGGCCGAGCAGGGCGCGCAGCGCGGGGACGAGGCCGAGCTCGAGACGGTCGGGGTAGAGGATCCGGCTCATCTCGCGGACGTCGATCTCCCGCGCGGACGCCAGCTCGGTGCGGACCCAGGTGAGGGTCTCGACGTCCTCGGCGTCCATGCTCCGTTCGTCGGCGCGCGCCAGGACGTCGCCCAGCCGCGCGTCCATGAGGACGAGCTTCGACTGCAGGGTTCCGTGCAGGCCCTCGGCGACGGCCCGTCGCACCCGGATCTCCTCCTGCTCGAGCGCCTTGACCGCGACCTCCACGAGCACGGTGTCGCGAGCCGCCGAGCGGGTCCGCGCGCGGTTGGTGCGGCGCGCGATGAGCGCCCACATGCCGATGGCGCCCGAGATAGCGCCGAGGACGAAGCCGCTGAGCACCTCGGCGTTGCGCGCCGGGTCGTCCAGCGAACCGTGCACACCGAACAGCACCTGCGCCAGGAAGCGCGCCACCGCCGCTGCGACCGACGCGGCGAGGACCGCGGCCGCCATCCACCACAGGCGGGTCGCGCGATGGGCCTGGGCGACGGCCAGCACGACCACGAGCATGACGACCGCCACCGCGTTCGCCCCGAGCCGCGCAGCGAGCGGGACCGACTCCCAGGCCGGGATGTACGTGGCGTAGACGTAGGTCGACTGCAGGGCGGCGCCGACGCCGTAGCCCAGGGCCACGATGGCGGTGGCGCGCAGCAGGGAGGTGCGATCCCCGCGGAGGTCCTCGCGACGGGTGGCCAGCGAGGCGGCGGAGTCGGTCGACGGCGTCGTCATCGGCGCTGGCCCCCGTCCTCGATGGGTGGTGTGCGGGTCCGCGACCGGCGCGTGGCGCGCCGCGGACCCAGCCGCAGACGATACTGGCGACGATGAGTGATCCCACCACCCGCCCCGTCCGCGTCGCCGTCGTCGAGGACCAGCCCCTGTTCCGCTCGATGCTGGAGCACACCCTCGCGGGGACCCCCGGGCTCCAGGTGGTCGCGGCGGTCGGCACGGTCACCGAGGCGGCGCGCGTGCTGCGCCCCGGCCTGGTCGACTGCGTGATCCTCGACATCGACCTGCCCGACGGCAACGGCATCGCGCTCGGCGTGACGCTCCGGCGTCGGATGCCCGACCTCGGCATCCTGCTCCTGTCCGCGCACGACGCCATGGACCTCCTGCTCGACCTCCCCGCCGACGTCGCCGCCGGGTGGGGCTACCTGTCCAAGACCTCGTCGACGAGCGAGGAGGTGCTGGTCAACGCCGTGCGCGCGGCCGCGGTGGGCGAGACCGTCCTCGACCCGGCGCTGCTGGCGCGGATGACCCCGCGGGCGGGATCGGCGGTCGCGCGGCTCACGGACCGGCAGTACGAGGTGCTTCGGCTGCTGGCGTCCGGCCTGTCCAACGCCGGCATCGGCGACCGGCTGGGGATCACCGAGAAGTCCGTGCAGAACCATGTCAACGGGATGTACGCCACGCTCGGCATCGACAGCGACCCGCAGCGCAACCCGCGCGTGACGGCCGCCCTGCGGCTGCTCGAGGAGACCGGGCCGAGCGCCTGACCCGGGTGGACCAGTTTCACCCGGTGTCGCCGTCGTAGGTCATGATCGGGCCATGGTCGACCGACGCAGCGGGGACGCTGCTCCCCCCACCACCAGCACCGTCCGCGGCGAGGACTGGTACGCCCGCGACCTGTCCGGCCAGGAGTTCCGCAACGTGGAGTTCGTCGACCTGGACCTCACCGAGACCTCGGGCGTCGGCGCCGTGTTCGAGGAGTGCGTGTTCCGCCACGCGAAGCTCAACGCCTCCGTGCACACCGACGCGGCGTTCATCAACTGCACGTTCTCGCGTTCCAACTTCTTCGACGTCCGGTTCGAGCGCTGCAAGATGGTCGGCTCGAGGTTCGACGACTGCGCCTGGGACCTCGCGCGGGTCGAGGGCGGCAACTGGTCGTTCGTCGGACTGTCCCGGGCCGACCTGCACTCCGCGACGTTCACCGGGGTGCGGCTGCGGGAGGCCGACCTCAGCGGCGTCCGCGCCGTCGGCGGCACCCTGCGCGACTGCGACCTGGCCGGCGCCTGGTGGGAGCGGGCCGACCTGACGGGTGCGACCTGCGCGGCAGCGACCTGGCCAGCCTCGACCCCGCGACCGTGACGCTCGACCGCGCGATCATCACGCTGCCGCAGGCGGTGGTCCTCGTCGAGGCGATGGGGCTGGACCTGCGGGTGGACTGACCGGATGGAGCCCCCTATCGGATTCGAACCGATGACCCCCTGTTTACAAGACAGGTGCTCTGGCCGACTGAGCTAAGGAGGCGGGCGGGCCCAGGATAACCGGGCGCCCCGCGAGGGAGCGCCCGGTCATCGAAGGATCAGGAACCCTGTGCGGCCTGGACGGCCTCGAGGAGGGCGCCCGGGGTCTGCCAGCCGCCACCGAAGTCCGTGCCGTTGATGAGCACCGTCGGCGTCGAGATCTTGCCGATGTCCGTGTTCATCTGGTTGGTCGCCGCGGCGACCCACGGGGCCATAGTGCGCCACGTGCCGTTCTTCGTGGCCTCGACGTCGTCGGTCTTGGTCGTGAAGGTGCCGTCCACGGTGGTGGTGAACGTGGCGGCCACGTCCTCCGGCACGCCGACGTCGGTCGCGATCTTCTTGATCTCCGCGTCGGTGCGGCCGGCGCTGCCCTCGGCCGGCTGGTCGACGTACATCGCGGACACGAACTTCGCGAACTGCGCGGGCGCCTTGTCCGCGACGATGGCGGCGGCGTTGGCCGCGCGGGTCGAGTAGCTGGTCCCCGCCGACTTGCTGTCGAGGAACGAGATCGGGTGGTACTCGACGGTCGTGCCGCCGTCGGCGAGCAGGGTGTCGATGTCGTCGCCGTTGATCTCCTCGAACTGGCCGCAGATCGGGCACATGAAGTCGAAGTAGACGGTCAGGGTGACGTCACCGTCGCCGGCCACGCCGACGTCGTCGCCGCCGTCGCCGCTGACGGGGATGCCGCCCTTGTCGTTGGCGGGGGCGGGCGCCGTGACGTCCGCGAGCGCGGGCGCGACGACGTTCGCGGTGCTGCCGCCGTAGACGACGTCGGAGTTGGCGGCCTCGTTGGCCTTGTTCTGGTTGACGATGGTGAACGCCACGGCGACCAGCGCGAGGATGGCGACGACGAGGCCGGAGATGGCGAGGATGCGGTTCCGCCTGGCCTTGCGCTCCTGCTCCTTGCGCATCTGGGCGGCCTTGAGGCGGGCCTCCTCGCGGCGCACCGCCTTGGTGGGACGCGGGTCGTTGGTGGGCATGGGTGCTCCTGGGTGGGACGACGGGATGGGTGGCGGGGGTCAGGCCGCGACCGGGGGACCGCGCCGCCCGACGCCGCCGGCGAGCACCCGCTCGGTCCAGGGCGCGACGACACCCGACGCGACGAGGCGAGCCCGCCGGACGACCGGGAGGGCCTGCGCGCCGACGCGCAGACCGGGGACGGCCCGGCGCAGGAGCAGCCGGACCTGGCGGGCGGCCCGCACGAGCAGCGCGGCCAGGCCGATCCCGCACGCGGTGAGCAGCAGGTAGAGGGCGGCCACCGGCACGGCGATGCTGAGCAGCACCACGGCGCCCTGGGACATGGACCCTAGGCCGTAGGAACCGTCGGGGCAGTCCGCGGCGTCGCGGAGCACGGCCAGGCGCAACCCGAGCGGGCCGAGCACGCCACCGGCGGCGACGCAGTCGTGCAGCAGCACGCGTCCCTGGGCGGCGACGGCCGCCATGAGGCCGGCCACCACGAGCCCGACCACCGGCGCGAGGCGCGCAGCGGCGACGTGCGGCCCTCGTCGCGCGGTCATGGCGCACAGCGTAGGGGTCTCTGCTGAGGATCCCCGCGTCGTCAGCCCGAACGGGGCAGCCTGACCACCTCGACATCGAACCCGAACGACCGCTTCCACTCCTGGGCCAGCCGCCCGCCTGCCCGCCGCACGATGCCGCGCAGCCACCACTCGTCGGGGTCGATGCCGGGGAACGCGTGCTCCATCAGCAGGGGGCGGAACCGGGCGTCGACCGCCTCGACCCGGCGGCGGAGCTCGGCCGTCTCCGGGTACGCGTTCAGTCCTGGGTCGGTGAGGGCGGCCTCGAGCGTGGTGCGCGCCATGGCCTCGTTGCCGTACGCGAACTCGTCACCCCGGTACCCGTGCTCACACTCCACGACGAAGCTCGACCACCGCTCGAGCACCGCCGCCGGGGTGTCGTCGCGCCACACGCCCCGACCGCGCACGAAGTCGGTGAACGCGTCGTCGAACGCGCTCACTTGGCGATCTCGCGCAGGAAGAACTCGTAGCCCTCGTCGGGACGGAAGTACGCCACGATCACGTCGCCGCGGAACACGCCGAGCGACCCGGTGCTGTGGTCGAACCGGACGACATCCCCGTTGCTGCGACGCCCGACGGCCACATCGGTCTCCGCCTCCCACGACATTCCTGAACCCTCCCCGGGATCGTCGAGCCCTCAGCCACGAGGGTGCCAGAGCGGTCCCGCGTGGCGAGACGGTCCTCAGGGCAGCGTCGGGGTGGGCAGCGGCGCCCACGTGATCGGCGTGCCCGAGCGGATCTGGGCGATGAAGACCGCCGACGCCGCCAGCAGCACCACGGTCGCGACGAGCGCGCCGGTACGGCCCGGCGCGACGACCGCGAGCACGCGGCGGGCGCCGATCCTCGTCATGAGCGACAGCGGACCCCACCAGACGACGGCGGCACCGAACAGGACGATCGACCCCACCAGGATGGACGCGGTCAGGCCCTGGGGCTCCTGGCCGGACGGCGAGTCGCCGACCACCCAGTGACCGTCGCCGATGAGCCACCAGGACACGCCGAGCAGGATGACGACCACGCTCGCGCCGACGACGAGCGACGGCAGCAGCCCCACGACCGAGCGCAGCAGGTGCCACGGACCGGTGGCGAGCGCGACCGCGCCGTCCGAGCGCTTGACGCCGACCCGCTCCCGCCGGCCGTACATCGCCTCGACCGTGGACCCCACGGTGCGCACGACGACGACGAGGATCGTGAAGACGACCAGCGTCACGCCCGGGTAGAGCGCGCCGGCCGAGCCGAGCAGGAGGCCGGCCGCCAGCAGGGTGCCCCAGCGGCGGCGGGCCCGCGGTCGCTCGTACCCGGAGCCCTCGGGCTCGGGCTCCTCGGACGCGTCGAGGTCCTCGTTGATCCACTCGACCCCGTCGGGATCCTCGTCCCACGCGTCCTCTGCGGGGGCGCCTCCGTCCACGGTGGGGTCGAACGCGCGTGTCCGGCCGTCGTTGGCCACCAGGACGGGCGCGACGACCGCGGCCGGCGCGGCCAGCACCGTGGTCCCGACGAGGTCGTCGGCGACAAGCACCGCGGTCGCGGTCTCGTCGGCGATCGACTCGCCCTCCGCCACAACCAGCGTGAGCGCCGCGACGACGTCCTCCGGGGCGATGCGGTCGGCCGGGGCCGGCGCGAGGGCGCGGGTGAGCGTGGCGGTGGTCAGCGGGCCGAGCCCCTCGAGGTCCACGTCACCCGACCGGGCCCGCGCGAGCACAGCCTCGAGCGGGCGGCTGCCGAACGGGTCGCGGCCGGTCGCGGCGAACGCGAGGATCGCCGCCCACCCCCAGAAGTCGGACCCGGCGTCGGGCTCGTCGCCGTCCAGGAGCTCGGGCGCGAGGTATCCCGGGGTGCCGATGACCAGGCCCTCGGCGGTGAGGCGCGAGTCGTCGGCGGCCTGCGCGATGCCGAAGTCGATCAGCACCGGGCCGTCGTCGCCGATGATGACGTTGGACGGCTTGAGGTCGCGGTGCACCACGCCGGCGCCGTGCACCGCCTCGAGCGCGTCGCGCAGCCCCTCGGCCAGGTCGAGCAGCTGCTCGGCGTCCAGCGGGCCGCGCTCTCGCACATGCTCCTCGAGGTTGTCTCCGGGGACCAGCTCGGTGACCAGGAATGCCTCGGTCGAGTCGGCCTCCGCGTCGAGGATCGCCGCCACGCCCGGGTGGCGCAGCTTCTGCAGCGCGTGCACCTCGCGCCGCAGGCGGTCGCGCGCGACGGCGTCGGACCCGATGTGCGGGTGCAGCATCTTGAG
The DNA here is from genome assembly GCF_056406355.1 of Cellulomonas sp. P1_C4. Taxonomy (NCBI): domain Bacteria; kingdom Bacillati; phylum Actinomycetota; class Actinomycetes; order Micrococcales; family Cellulomonadaceae; genus Cellulomonas; species Cellulomonas sp. P1_C4. Next base: position 30,177 of record NZ_JBFUAI010000024.1, read on the forward strand.
CGCGACCGCGTCGCCACCGCCGTCGACGGCCCGGTAGACCGTGCCCATGCCGCCGGAGCCGAGGGGTGCGACGACGGTGTATCCGCCGATCTCCGACCCCGGTGTCAGACCGATCCGCTCCATCCCCGCACCGTAGCGGGACGCCTGTGCGCACCGCCCGACAACGCGCTGGACGGACCAGGCGCTTCCCGCACAGATAGGGTCGGACCAGACCCAAGGAGTTGATCTGGTGCCTTCTGACGTGCCCGCGCACGGCTACGACTTCGTCGTCGTCGCGAACCGTCTCCCCGTCGACGTCAGCCTGGACGACGACGGCGAGCCCACCTGGACCCGATCGCCGGGAGGCCTGGTCACCGCCCTGGCGCCCGTGATGGCGAGCACGTCCGGCGCGTGGGTGGGCTGGGGAGGGTCGCCCGACCTCGAGCTCGACCCCTTCGACGTCGACGGCACCGAGCTGATCCCGGTGACGCTCACCGAGGACGACCTCGAGCAGTTCTACGAGGGCTTCTCCAACGACACCCTGTGGCCGCTCTACCACGACGTCATCGAGCCGCCGGCGTACCACCGGCAGTGGTGGGAGTCCTACCAGAGGGTCAACCAGCGGTTCGCGGAGGCCACGGCCGCGCAGGCCGCGAAGGGCGCCACCGTCTGGGTGCACGACTACCAGCTCCAGCTGGTTCCGAAGATGCTGCGGGAGCTGCGCCCGGACCTGCGCATCGGGTACTTCCACCACATCCCGTTCCCGCCGCTGGAGCTGTTCGCGCAGCTGCCGTGGCGCGTGCAGGTGGTCGAGGGGCTGCTCGGCGCCGACCTCGTGGGCTTCCAGCGGGCCGGGGACGCCGCGAACTTCGTCCGCGTGGTGCGCCGGCTGACGGACCTCACGACCCGCGGTCAGATGGTGACGCTCTCGAAGCACGGCGAACCCGGTCGGCACGTGCGCGCGGCCGCGTTCCCCATCTCCATCGACTCCCACGCCTTCGACGAGCTGGCCCGCACCGACGCCGTCCAGGAGCGCGCGCAGAAGATCCGGCGCGAGCTGGGCGACCCCGAGTACCTGCTCCTGGGCGTCGACCGGCTCGACTACACCAAGGGCATCCGGCACCGGATCAAGGCCTACGGGGAGCTCCTGGAGGAGGAGCGGCTGTCGCCGCAGAGCACGACGCTGGTGCAGGTGGCCAGCCCGAGCCGGGAGAACGTCGGGGCGTACCAGACGCTGCGCGACGAGGTCGAGCTGCTGGTCGGCCGCATCAACGGCGACCACGGCCAGGTGGGCCACGCGCCCGTCCAGTACCTGCACCAGTCGTTCCCGATGGAGGAGATGGCCGCGCTGTACCTGGCGGCCGACGTCATGCTGGTCACGGCCCTGCGCGACGGGATGAACCTCGTGGCCAAGGAGTACGTGGCCGCCCGGTCCGACGACCGCGGCGCCCTGGTGCTCTCGGAGTTCACGGGCGCCGCCGACGAGCTGACGGGCGCCGTCCTGGTGAACCCGCACGACATCGAGGGAATGAAGGACGCCATCACCTACGCCGTGCACATGGACGCCCGCGAGTCTCGCAAGCGGATGCGCCGGTTGCGGCGACGCGTGCTCGGGCACGACGTCGTCGCCTGGTCGGAGGACTTCCTCGCGGCCCTCAACTCGGTGCCCGTGCGAGCCCGCCGTGGCTGAGGACCTGACCGAGGCGCTCACCACGCTCGCCGCCGACGACGCCCGGCGGCCCCTGCTGGTCGCGCTCGACTTCGACGGGACGCTCGCCCCGCTGCAGGACGACCCGAGCGCGTCACGGATCCTCCCGGCCGGCGTCGACGTGCTCGCGCGCCTCGCCGGCACCCCAGGCGTCGCGCTGGCCCTCGTGTCCGGGCGGTCGATGAACGACCTGCACACGCTCGCGCAGGTGCCCTCCGGCACGTTCCTCATCGGCAGCCACGGCGCCGAGCGCGCCCGCGTCACCACCTGGGGGCTCGACCGCGACGTCGTGCAGCTGACCGACGAGCAGGCGGACCGGCTGGCATCGCTCGGCGCCGAAGTGGCACGCATCGCCCGCGGGCGGGACGGCGTCTGGGTGGAGACCAAGCCGACCGCCGTGGTCGTGCACACGCGCCTCGCGGAGGATGCGGTCGCTCGGCCGGCCGAACGGGAGGCGATCGCCCTCGGCGAGAAGCTCGGCTCCGGCGTGCTGCACGGCAAGGACGTCGTCGAGATCTCGGTGCTCTCGGCCAGCAAGGGCGAGGCGCTGACGGCGTTGCGCGACGAGCTCGCCGCTCCCGTCGTGCTCTACGGGGGCGACGACGTCACCGACGAGCACGCGTTCGCGGCGCTCCGGGCCGACGACGTGACCGTCAAGGTGGGCCCGGGCGAGACCGCGGCACGCTTCCACGTCGACAGCCCCGAGCAGATGGTCGCGGCACTGGCCGCACTCGCCGACGCCCTCTGAGCGGACTCCTGGTCGCTTTCAGGGCGCAGGCGTAGCGTGCGCCTCATGCCCGGCCGGATGCACGAGGTCGAGCTCGTCGAGGCTGCGGACGAGCCCGCGCGATCCCGGTCGGCCTCACGACCCCGCTCCTGGACGCCGCGGGCCGCGCAGCAGGTCGACGTCGAGCTGGACGACGACGTCGACGCCCGCGAGCGCGACGACACCGACCGGCACGTGCTCGCCGCCCGGTCCTGGCTGCGCCGGCACGGCCGCCGACTGGTCCCCGTCGCTGCCGGGTTGGCCGTGGCGCTCGTCGCCACCCAGGTCACCGTGAACCACCGGGAGGCCGTGCGCCTGGCTGCCCTCGCCGCCATCCCGGGCGTCGTGCCTCCGGCCGACCCGTCGATCGGCGTGCTGTGGCGGGCGGACGCGCGCCTCGGCGCCGCGCTGCGGTCCGGCGCCGTGGTGTCCGGGACGCTCGTCGGCGGGGTCCAGGACCCCAGCGGCGCGCTGTCGCTCGTCGGCGTGGACCCCGACACCGGCGTCCAGGCGTGGCGGACTCCCGTGGGCCTGCCCGACCCGCCGCAGCCGACCGTCGGGACGAGCCCGTCGGTGTGGGTCTCCTGCACCGCCGTCCCGCACGGCGGCACGCCGGTCGCGGCGTGCCTCGCGCAGCTGTACGGCGACGACGCGGCCGTCGGGGTCCCGGGCTCGTCGGTCTGGGTGCTCGATCCCGCCGACGGCACCGTGCTGTCCCACCGCACCGTGCCGGGGACGACCGGGCTCGACTTCACCCAGGACGACCTCGTCGTCGCGGAGCGGGTCGCCGACGACGGCTCCCCCGCCCCGACGGACGCGTCGTCGGTCCGGTGGGCGGTCACCGCGAGCGACGCCGTCAGCGGAGAGACCGACTGGACCTGGACCAGCCCGTCGGTGGACGTGCTCGGCCGGGAGGACGGCCCAGCCGGGTCGAGCGCCACCCTGTCCGCCGCCCTGCAGACCGTCGACGACGCCATCGTCATGACCGTCGACGAGCACGCCTGGATCCTGAGCACCGACGGGCAGCCGCGGCGGGACATCCCCCTCGACCCGGGATCCTGGCTAGGGCCGGCCCGCGCCGGGGTGTTCGTCGAGAACGTGTGGTCGTCCTCCGACCTCTTCCAGGGCACGGTGCTCCTGGCGGACGGCACCGAGATCCCGGTCGACGAGGCACCCGGCTATCTCTCGGTCGACGACGGCTCAGCACCGGGGGTGTTCTTCACCGTCGGCTCGCAGGACTCGGGCGCCGACGGTCTCACGGCCCGGTCGGCACGCACCGGCACGGTCCTCTGGCACCTGCCCGGGTCGATCGTCACGGGGCTGCTCCTCGACGGCATCCTCTACGTGGCGATGTCCAACGCGCTCGTCGCGGTCGACGCCACGACCGGCCGCACCCAGTGGCGCACCCCGCTGGACTACCTGCCCCAGCAGCTCTCGACGGACGGCCGCTACCTRCTCGTGCCCGGGCTGGGCGTCACGCTCGACGCGTACGAGCTGCGCGACGGCTCGCTCGCCTGGCACAAGGACCTGGCGCAGGAGGTCGCGGGCGACCGGGACCCCATCTTCGTGCAGGGCTTCCTTCCGGGCTGGCACGACCCCCGGCTCTACGTGTGGATGGACAGCGGCGCCGTCGCGGTGCTGGGCTGACCGGGCAGCGCCATGAGCCTGCACCCCGGTCACCTGGCCCCCGTCGAGCTCGACGAGCCGGACCTGACCCGCACCGCCGAACCGTCGCTCCTGCCCGCGTGGCTGCGCCGGCACGCGCCCGCCGTCGCCGGGGCCGCCGCGCTGCTGGTGCTCGCGCTGCTGAGCGCCCAGGCGGCGCTCGACTCCCGCGAGCGGCAGCGCCTCGCGTACCTCGCCGACGTCCCCGGAGTGCTGAGCCCGCTGCACGACCCGCCCGACGCCCTCTGGCGCTGGGCGCCGACCGCGGGCACGCTCGTGGCCGGCGACCAGGCCGGCCGGTGGGCCATCGGCGCCCTCTACCACCGCGGCGGGGTCGACCTGCAGGGCACCGACCCCGACACCGGCCACGTCCTGTGGTCCGTGCCGTTCTCGCTCGACGCCGCGCTGCCGCCCGGCGGCCGGTCCGAGCTCCCGTCCGTCTGGGTGCGGTGCACGGCGGTGGCAGCGCAGACGCCCGTCGCGGTGTGCGCCGCCGAGGTCTCCCCGGTCGGCTCGGTCGGTGCCGCGACGCCGCTGGTCGTGCTCGACCCGACCGACGGCACGGTGCTCGCGACACCGTCCGTCGCGGCCGGCTCCCTGTGGTCCACGGCCGGGCCGGACCTGGTGCTCGCCGCGCCCGAGCCCGTCGACGGCGGGGGCGTGCACTGGACGCTCAGCGCGACCGACCTCGCCACCGGGGAGGTCGCGTGGCGGCGGACCACCCCCGTCGTGCCGCAGGTGCACGAGGTCATGGTCGGCGACGTGATGATCCGGTCCACCCCCGCGCTGACCAGCGACGACGACCGGGTGCTGCTGACCGACAGCGGGCACGCGTGGCTGTTCGGTGCCGACGGCGCACCGCGCGGCGACGTCACCGTCGCGACCGACGGCTGGGCCGCGCTCGCGCGCGCCGACACGCTCGTGTGGACGCCGTGGCAGACCTTCGCCATCCCCGCGGGGATCCTGGTCACCCGGGACGGCACGCGCGTGGCGGTCGGCGAGAGCCCGGCGTCCCTGGCCGTCGACGACGGCAGCGCCCCCGGCACCGTGCTGCTCACCGACACCACCGCCGGCACCACCCTGGTCGCCCGCGACGCGACCTCGGGCGACGAGCTCTGGCGCACCGACGGCCTCACGTCCGAGCCCCTTCTCGTCGACGGCGCCGTCTACCTGCCCGGGGTCGACGACGTGGCCGCGGTCGACGCGCGGACCGGCGAGCAGCGGTGGCGGGTGGACGTCGGTGGCGTCCCGCTCTTCCTCGGCACCGACGGCACGCACGTCGTCGTGCTCACCCCCGACCGCACCCTGCGCGCGCTCGGCATGACCGACGGACGGCCCGCCAGCGTCGCGGACGTCGCGACGCTCCTGTCCGACGACCCGGGCGGCGTCTCCGCCGTCAGCGAGTACGCCGGGCGGCTGCTCGTCCGGTTCCGCGACGGGACGAGCCTGGTCGTCGGCTGACCCTTGCCCGCCTGCGCCGGACGTGTGCAACGTCACTGCGGGGTGTGGTCGGTCCGCACCGGTATGGCATGATGACCGCGGGCGACGGGGGATTCCCTCCTCCAGAACCCGTGTCATCGAGGACACTCTTGACACTCTTCACTACGGATCGTCCGGCACGTACCTGCCGGTGAAGGGATTGATCAGCCATGGCAACGGTCACTTTCGACAAGGCCTCCCGGGTCTACCCGGGCACAGAGCGCCCCGCGGTCGACGCGCTCGACCTGCACATCGAGGACGGCGAGTTCCTCGTCCTCGTCGGCCCCTCCGGTTGTGGTAAGTCCACCTCGCTCCGCATGCTCGCGGGCCTCGAGGACGTCAACGCGGGCCGCATCCTCATCGGCGACCGCGACGTCACGGACGTCCAGCCGAAGGACCGCGACATCGCGATGGTCTTCCAGAACTACGCGCTGTACCCGCACATGACGGTCGCCGACAACATGGGCTTCGCGCTCAAGATCGCCGGCACGCCGAAGGCGGAGATCCGCCAGCGCGTCGAGGAGGCTGCCAAGATCCTCGACCTCTCCCAGTACCTCGACCGCAAGCCGAAGGCCCTCTCCGGTGGCCAGCGTCAGCGCGTCGCCATGGGCCGTGCCATCGTGCGTTCGCCCCAGGTGTTCCTCATGGACGAGCCGCTGTCGAACCTGGACGCCAAGCTCCGCGTCCAGACCCGTACGCAGATCGCGTCGCTGCAGCGTCGTCTCGGTGTCACCACCGTCTACGTCACGCACGACCAGACCGAGGCCCTGACCATGGGTGACCGCATCGCGGTCCTCAAGGACGGCCTCCTGCAGCAGGTCGGCACGCCCCGCGACATGTACGACACCCCGGCCAACGTCTTCGTCGCCGGCTTCATCGGCTCGCCGGCCATGAACATCGGCACCTTCCCGGTCCTCGACGGCACCGCGAACCTGGGCCGCGCCCGCGTCGCCGTGCCGCGTTCCGTCATCGGGCAGTTCACCGAGGACGACCGCAACCACATCACGGTCGGCTTCCGTCCCGAGTCGGTCGACGTCGTGCCCGAGGGCACGCCGGACGGCATCCCGATCATCGTCAACATCGTCGAGGAGCTCGGCTCCGACGCGTTCGTCTACGGCTCGCTCACCAACGAGTTCGGCCGCGCCGACCAGGTGCACTCCGGTGCCGGCGACGCGCAGGTCATCGTGCGCGTCGACCCCCGCCAGGTGCCCGCCAAGGGCGAGACGATCTTCATCCGCCTCCGCGAGGGCGAGACGCACCTCTTCCACGCGGGCTCGGGCGAGCGCATGGCCTGACCTCAGCACACCCGACAGGGCGGTCCCGGCTTCGGCCGGGGCCGCCCTGTCGGCTTTCGTCGGACTTCTCCCGACGCGGCCCTGTCAGCGTTCTCTGCGAGAATCGAACCCATGAGCCCGACGCCGCAGCGCCTCCAGATCACCGCGGCCTCGCCCGACCCTGCACTCCTGGACCTGCCGTGGCACATCCCGCTCGAGGACTGGCCGGCCGAGACGCTCGCCGCCCTCCCCCGCGGCATCTCCCGGCACATCGTGCGGTTCGCCAAGATGTCGGGCCGCGTCATCGCGGTCAAGGAGATCGGCGAGACCGTGGCGTACCGGGAGTACGAGCTCCTGCGCCAGCTCCGCCGCCTCGACGTCCCGTCCGTCGAGCCCGTCGGCGTCATCACCGGTCGGCGCGACCCGGACGGCGAACCCCTCGAGGCCGTGCTCATCACGCAGCACCTGCAGTTCTCGCTCCCCTACCGCGCGCTGTTCAGCCAGGCGCTGCGCCCCGACACCGCGACGCGCCTCATCGACGCGCTCGCCGTCCTGCTGGTCCGGCTGCACCTGGCCGGCTTCTACTGGGGCGACGTGTCGCTGTCCAACACGCTGTTCCGTCGGGATGCCGAGACGTTCGCCGCGTACCTGGTCGACGCCGAGACGGGCGACCTGCACGACAAGCTCTCCGACGGGCAGCGCGGGTACGACCTCGAGGTCGCGCGCGTGAACATCATCGGCGAGCTCATGGACCTGCAGGCCGGGGAGTTCCTCGAGGAGGACGTCGACGCCGTCGCCATCGGGGACGCTCTGGCCGAGCGGTACGGCGAGCTCTGGCGCGCGCTCACCGAGTCCGAGTCGTTCACGTTCGGCGACCGCTGGCGCGTGCAGGCCCGCATCGACCGGCTCAACGACCTGGGTTTCGACGTGGGCGAGCTCGACATCACCACCGACGTCGACGGCACCAGCGTCCGGATCCAGCCGAAGGTCGTCGACGCCGGGCACCACTCCCGCCGCCTCATGCGGCTCACCGGGCTCGACGTGCAGGAGAACCAGGCCCGCCGCCTGCTCAACGACCTCGACGAGTTCCGCGCGGCCACCGACCGGCAGCGCGACGACGAGTCGTTCGTCGCGCACGACTGGCTGACCGACATCTTCGAGCCCGCCGTCCGCAGCGTCCCGCGGGACCTGCGCGGCAAGCTCGAGCCCGCGCAGATCTACCACGAGCTGCTGGACCACCGCTGGTTCCTGTCGGAGCAGGCCGGCCACGACGTGCCGATGCAGAAGACCGCGAAGAGCTACGTGAAGAACATCCTGCCCACGCGGCCCGACGAGCAGGCGGTCCTCGGCGTGCAGGCCGGCGAGATCCCGGACACCGACATGATCCCGCGGGTGGACCCGGACCAGATCATCGGCTGACCGTCAGACCGCGCGCTGGCGGGCCACCTCGAACAGGGCGATGCCCGCGGCAACGCCGGCGTTGAGCGACTCGACGGCCGACGCGATCGGGATGGACGCGATGGCGTCGCACTGCTCGCGGACCAGGCGCGACAGGCCCTTGCCCTCGGAGCCGACGACGAGCACGAGCGGGTCGGTCGCGTACGGCAGGTCGGTGATGGTGACGTCGCCGCCGCCGTCCAGGCCGACGACGAACACGCCGGCCGCCTTGAGCCCCTGCAGGGTCCGGACCAGGTTGGTCACGCGGGCGACGGGCACCCGGGCGGCCGCTCCGGCCGAGACCTTCCACGCCGACGCCGTCACGCCCGCCGCGCGACGCTCGGGGACCAGCACGCCGTGCGCGCCGAACGCACCGGCCGACCGGAGCACCGCGCCGAGGTTGCGAGGGTCGGTGACGCCGTCGAGCGCGACGATCAGCGCGGGCCGGTCGGACTCCGCCGCCGCGTCGAGCAGGTCGTCGTCGTCCGCGTACGCGTACGGCGGCACCTGGATGGCGACGCCCTGGTGCACCGAGCCGTCGGTCAGCCGGTCGAGCTCGGCCCGGCTGACCTCGAGCAGCGGGTAGTTAGAGTTACCGGCCGCACTGATGATCTCGCGCGTGCGGTCGTCGCCCTCGAGCCGCGAGGCGATGTAGACCGTGGAGACCGGGATGCCCGCACGCAGCGCCTCGACGACCGAGTTCCGGCCCGAGACGATCTCGTGCGTCGAGCTCTTGCGACCACCCTTGGACCCGGCGGCGCTGCGGCTCGCCGACGCCTGCTGGCGACCCGACGTGCCCCGGGTACCGGCGACGGCGCGACGCTCCGCGGCGATCTTCGCCTTGTGCGCGGGGTGGTACTCGCGGTCCTCGGCCTTGGGCGTCGGGCCGCGGCCCTCGAGCGACCGGCGGTTCTTGCCGCCCGTGCCCGCGCTGGCGGTCTTCTTCGAGCTGCCCTTGCGGACCGCCCCTCGACGCTCTGAGTTTCCGGCCATGTTCAGTTCTCCATCTGATGGTCATGATCGAGGCGTCCGGGGGCCAACGACCACCGTGCCCCCGTCGGTGAGTCCTCGACGACGACGCCGGCCGCGGCGAGGCGGTCCCGGATCGCGTCGGACGTGGCGAAGTCGCGCGCGGCGCGGGCCTGCGCGCGGGCCTCGAGCTCGGCGGCCACGACGGCCTCCAGAGCCTTGGCGTACCGGGCGTCGCCGCCGTGCGCCCGCCACTGCGGACCGCCCGGGTCGAGGCCGAGCACGTCGAGCATCGCCCGCAGCACCACCATGGCGTCGCGAGCCTCGGCGAGGTCGCCGCGGGCCAGCGCGGAGTTGCCCGTGCGCAGGTGCTCGTGCACGACCGCGAGCGCAGCCGGGACGTTGAGGTCGTCGTCCATCGCGAGGACGAACTCGGGCGGCAGCTCGACCGCTCCCACCTCGGCGTCGTCAGCGACACCGACCTTCTCCGCGGCCCGCTCGACGAAGCCGGCGAGCCGGTCCCAGGTGGCCTCGGCCTCGCGCAGGGTGTCGTCGGTCCACTCGAGCATCGAGCTGTACTGCACGGCCGTCATGGCGTAGCGCAGGACGGACGCGCGCTCCTTGGCCAGCACCGCTGTGACCAGCAGCCCGTTGCCGAGCGACTTGCTCATCTTCGCGCCGCCCTGCGTGACCCAGCCGTTGTGCAGCCAGTACTGGGCGAACCCGTAACCGGCTGCGCGCGACTGCGCCTGCTCGTTCTCGTGGTGCGGGAAGCGCAGGTCGAGCCCGCCGCCGTGGATGTCGAAGGTGTCGCCGAGGTAGCGCTGGGCCATCGCGGAGCACTCGAGGTGCCAGCCGGGCCGGCCGCGACCGAACGGGGTCTCCCACGCCGCCGTCGCCGGCTCCCCCGGCTTGGACGCCTTCCAGAGCGCGAAGTCGCGGGGGTCCCGCTTGGCGTCGTCGTCGACGGTGCCGTCCGGCGCCGGGACCATGTCGTCCACACGTTGGTTGGTCAGCGCGCCGTACTCCGAGTAGCTGCGGACGTCGAACCACACGTCGCCGGGGCCGGTCGTGTACGCGTGGCCGGTCTCGACCAGCCGGTCCATCAGCTCGATCATCGCGGGCACGTGGCCGGTGGCCCGCGGCTCATGGCTGGGCGGCAGCACGCCGAGCGCGTCGTACGCCGAGGTGAACGCGCGCTCGTTCGTCGTCGCCCAGCCCCACCACGGCTCGCCGGCGTCGGCGGCCTTGGCCAGGATCTTGTCGTCGATGTCCGTCACGTTGCGCACCAGCGTCACGCGGTGCCCCGTGCGGCGCAGCCAGCGGACCAGCACGTCGAACGCGATGGCCGAGCGGAGGTGCCCGATGTGCGGCGGCGCCTGCACGGTGGCGCCACACAGGTAGATGCCGACCTCTCCGGGCACGAGCGGGACGAAGTCACGCACCGTCCGGGTCGCGGTGTCGAAGAGGCGCAGGGTCACGCAGCAAGGTTACCGGCGCGCCGCCCTCCCGCCTTTCACACTGCCGACCCCCCGCGACCCCCGACAACGTCCGAGCAGATGCGCGCCAGAGCCCCCATGTGTTCGGACGCTACCGATCCTGCCGCGCAACGTCCGAAGAAGTGCGCGCCAGAGCCCCCATGTGTTCGGACGTCAGCGATCCGTCACCGCACCCGAACTGCCGGAGCGGTGGGTCAGCCGAAGGTGCGGTGCTCGCCGCGGTACGTGGGGACGGTGGCCTCGATGATCGTGCCGCGCACCAGGTGGACCTGCTCGAAGCGCTCCATGACCTCGCCGGACTTGGCGTGCCGGAACCAGACCCGGTCGCCGACGCGCAGGTCGGCGTCGCCCGAGAGCCGCATCGGCGTCTGCACCTCGCCGGCACCCTCGCGGCTGGTCAGCGCCAGCCCGGCGGGCCAGACGGGTCGCGGCTGCCGGGACTTCTTCGCGGGGCCGGAGGCGATGTACCCGCCGCCGAACGCGGTGGCGAACCCCGGACCKGGGATCCGGACGACGTCGAGCCCGAAGAACGCGGCGGGCCGGGGGGTGAACGAGCGATAGGCGTCGAAGAGCGTGGGCACGAACAGGCCCGACCCGGCCGTGACCTCGGTGACGACGGGATCGGCGGCGCTGGACTCCACGGAGCCGGAGCCACCCGAGTTCACCAGCGTCAGGGGGTGGCCGGCGGCGGCCTCGACGGCGGCGACGACCGCGGCGCGTCGGGTGGCGAGGTCCGAGATCGACAGGCGCTTCACGGCGCGGACGGCGGGCGACGAGTCGGGCAGGCCGGCCACCTGGGCCTCGTAGAACATGACGCCGACGACGTCGACCCCGGACCGCGCGGCGATGAAGGTGGCGAGCGCCCCGGCGTCGGACGCGGAGTGCACGGGTGAGCGCCGCACGCCCAGGTGCGCGGCGATCGGACCGAACCGCACCTTGAGCGAGGCGTCGACGTCGATGCACAGGCGCAGCGTGGCGCCGTGGGCCTGCGCGGCACGGGCGGCGAGCTCGACCTGCGCGACGTCGTCGACCATCAGCGTGACGGCCGCGGCGGCGACGGGGTCGGCCGCCAGGGAGTCGAGGGCACCGGTGTCGACGGTCGGGTAGCCCAGCAGGACGTCGTCGACACCCTGCCCGACGAGCCAGAGCGCCTCGCGCAGCGAGTAGCCCATGACGCCGGCGAACCCGGGTTGCGCGAGCACCCGGTCGAGCACGTGCCGCACGCGGACGGACTTGCTGGCCACGCGGATCGGGGTGCCGGCGGCGCGCCGCACGAGGTCGGCGGCGTTGGCGTCGACGGCGTCGAGGTCCACGACGGCGAGCGGCGCGGGAAGGCCGTGCGTCGCCTCGTCGAGGCGATCGCCGAGGGTCAGGCTCATGCATCTGCTCCTGCGGTCAGGGGGGCACCGTCGTGCTTCACGACGCCGAAGCGGCCGGCGAAGACCGCGACGGCGATCGCGAGCACCGCCGGCACCGCGAAGCCCCAGCGGAGGTTGGACTGGCTGCCGATCACGCCGACGAACACGCCGCCGAGGACCGCACCCACGTAGTTGAAGCCGTTCAGGCGGGCGACGACCGCGTCCGCGTGCCCGGGCGCCAGCTCCCCGGCGGCCGAGAAGCACAGCGGCGCGATCAGGCCGAGGCCCGCTCCAGCGACCGCGAAGCCGAGCACGGCCTGCTCGGGCGCCCGGCTGGTGATGACCAGCAGCAGCCCGGCGGCACCGACGAGCGCCGCGACGCGGACCACGGCCGCCCGGCCCCAGCGGCGGACGCAGGGGTCGCCGGCGAGGCGCGAGACCAGGGTCATGGCCAGATAGGCGGCGTACCCGAGCTTGGTGATGGTCCCGGCGGTGTCCAGCACCTCGTGCATGAAGATCGGGCTCCACGTCGAGATCGCCTGGTCGTTGACGTAGTACGCGACGACGCCGAGGCCGAGGAGCAGCAGCGGAGCCCACGGGATCACGGGCTTGACGGGGTCGATGCGCGGCTCGACGGGCGTGGCGACCTCATCGGCGATGGCGACCTCGTCGGCGGTGGCGACCCTCTCGCGCCAGGAACCGCGCCACACGACGACCGAGGTCAGGGCGGCGACGACCGTGCCGAGCAGCAGTGTGAGCGCGACGGGCTCCGTGGGGACGCGGCCGGTGGAGACGGCGATCAGGACCGTGCCGACGATCCCGCCGACCGACCACGAGGCGTAGAAGCTGGTGAGCAGCGACTTGCCGTAGACGCCCTGGACGGCCACCGCCTGCATGTTGGTGCCCGCGTCGACCATGCCGAGCCCCACGCCGTAGACAGCGAAGCCGCAGCACAGCAGGGCGAACGTGGGCGCGACGGCCACGAGGACCACGGCAGACGCGACCACCACGAGCCCGGTGCCGAGGACAGCCCGGCTACCCCCGGGGGTGCGCGCGATCCGGTCGGCGATGAGCGTGCCCACGCCGGCCATGACGCAGACGCCGAGGATGACCGCCGAGATGGCGAGGTCGTCGATGCCGTAGCGGTCCTTGAACGAGTCGAGGCTCGTGAGGATCATCGCGAAGACGAAGCCCTGGGCGGCGAACCCCAGGGAGCCGGCGACGCGGGCACGCCTCGCGACGGCCGAGACGGGCGCCACCGGCGCCGGTGTCGCGGTCCCGCTCACGCGGACGTCGTCGGTGCAGGCGCGAGCTCGTCGTCCGGCGCGAGCGCGGCCGGGACGGCCATGGTGGCGAGGAACCTGCCGAAGCCCTGCAGACCCGTGCGGGCAGTCTCGGAGTCGCCGTCCACCAGCCAGGCGAGCGAGAAGCCGTCGATGACCGCGACGACCGACCGGGCGAGCGTGCCGCGCGGCACCGACCACCCGACGTGGGCAGACCGCTCGACCAGGTCCAGCACCTGCTCGGCCGCGGCCCACTGGCCGCGATACTGCTCGATGGCGACCTGGTTCAGCTCGGGGTGCCGCAGCGAGGACGTGGTCAGCTCGTAGGACAGCAGCTGGGGACCGCGCGACTCCTTGATGCCGGCCCAGAGGGCGTCGATGACGCTCTCGATGACGCCCTCGGTGTCCGCCGCGTCCTGGGGGATCTCGCCGAGGCTGCGCTCGAGGTTGGCCGACGTGATGGCGTGGGCCATCGCGCGCAGCAGCTCGTCCTTGTCCTGGAAGCAGTAGTGCACGACCCCCAGCGACACACCCGCCTCCGCGGCGACGGCGCGCACGGTGGCAGCGTCGATGCCGTCGCGGCTCGCGACGGCGAGCGCAGCCTCGATCAGCTGCTCGCGCCTCTCGGCCACAGGCAAGCGGTTCATGAAGGGTCCCCTCCCTCGTGCGACGGCCCCTCCAGTACGGCAAACAACCGGGTGGGCAAGGCCGACGCGTCCCCCTAGAGCACAGTTCAATATCGATAGTCACGATAGTCAAGGACTTGGCGCACTTGACTTGGACAGATGACCAGTAAGACCCTCTGTTCTATGGGATCACTGCCGGCAGCCGGCGCCTGGCAGAACTGGGCACGCACCGCGAGCGCGACGCCGCAGCGCGTGCTGCACCCCCGCGACCTGGACGAACTGATCGCAACTGTGCGAAAGGGGGCGGCCGACGGACTGCGTGTCCGCGCAGTGGGCGGCGGCCACAGTTTCACCCCCGTGGCGGTCACCGACGGGGTTCACCTGCGGCTCGACGCGCTGGACGCGTTCGAGCGTGTCGCCCCCCAGGCCGACGGCACGACGCACGTCACGGTCGGGGCCGGGATCAAGCTCCACGCCCTCAACGCCGGGCTGGCCGAGCGCGGCCTGGCCATGCGCAACCTCGGTGACATCGACAAGCAGTCGATCGCCGGCGCGATCTCGACCGGCACGCACGGCACGGGCGCCCGGCTCGGCGGGCTGGCCACGCAGGTCGTCGGCGCACGCCTGGTGACCGCGTCGGGTGCCGTCGTGGAGACGTCCCCCACGCAGCAGCCCGAGCTGTTCGAGCTCGCACGACTGGGCCTCGGCAGCGTCGGCGTGCTCGCCGCAGTCACGCTCGAGGTTGTGCCGGCCTACCGCCTCGAGGCCCGCGAGGAGCCCTGGGCCCTGGATGCCGTGCTCGAGCAGCTCGACGGCCCGGACGGGCTCGTCGAGGGCAACGACCACTTCGAGTTCTACTGGTTCCCGCACACGCGCCGGGCGCTGACCAAGCGCAACAACCGGGTGGCCGACGACGTCGTGCGGCCGCTGCACCCGGTCCGCGGGTGGGTCGATGACGAGCTGCTGTCCAACGCCGTCTTCTCGTTCACCAACGGCGTCGCCACCCTGATGCCCTCGACCACCGCCACCATCAACGGGCTCGCCGCCCGGGCGCTGAGCTCGCGCCGCTACACGGCGCCCTCCGCCGAGGTCTTCGTCTCGCCGCGCCGGGTGAAGTTCCGCGAGATGGAGTACGCCGTCCCGCGCGACCGCCTGCGCGAGGTGCTGCGCGAGATCGACACCTGGATCGAGTCGACCGGCGAGCGCGTGCCGTTCCCGGTCGAGATCCGGTTCGCGGCCGCCGATGACCTGTGGCTCTCGACGGCGTACGGTCGGGACACCGCCTACGTCGCCGTGCACCAGTACGTCCGGCTGCCGTACGCGCGCTACTTCACCGCCGTCGAGCGCATCGTCGCGCAGGTGGGCGGCCGACCGCACTGGGGCAAGATGCACTGGCTCGAGGCCGAGCAGCTCGGTGCGCTCTACCCGCGCTTCGCCGACGCCCAGCGCGTCCGCGCGCAGGCCGACCCCGAGGGCGTGTTCAGCAACTCGTACCTCGACCGGCTGCTGGGCCCCGGGGAGCGCCGCGCGGCGTAGCTCGCGCGGGTGTCCAACCAGCGGCGTGGCTTCGCGCGGGTGTCCAACCAGCGGCGTAGCTTCGCGCGGGTGTCCAACCAGCGGCGTAGCTTCGCGCGGGTGTCCAACCCAGCGGCGTAGCTTCGCGCGGGTAGACCAAGTGACCTAGCGCCGTGCGACCGTCGACCCGCGGATCACCAGGCGCCCGGCCACGTACTCCGTGCCCGACCCGATGTCGACGCCGTCCAGGGCGGCGAAGACCCGCTGCGCGGCCGTGCGCCCGAGCTGCTGCAGGTTGGCGTCGATGCTGGTCAGCTCCGGGCGGGCGTTGGTGGTCAGCACCTCCCAGTTGTCGAACCCCATGACCGCCAGGTCGCCGGGGACGGAGCGGTCCAGGTCGCGCGCCGTGTCCAGCGCGCCGCGGGCGATCTGGTCGGAGCCGCAGAGCACGGCGTCGACGTCCGGGTGCCGGGCGAGCAGCATCGCCGCGGCGTCTCGTCCCCACCGCTCGGACCAGTCGCTGTACATGACGTCCCCGACGAGCTCGAGGCCGGCCGCCTTCAGGCCCGCTGCGACCCCTTCCGCGCGGTCGCGGGCCGCCGCGTATGCGTGCTCGCCGGTGATGTGGGCGATGCGGGTGCGACCGCACGCGACCAGGTGCTCGACGGCGATGCGGCCGGCGGTGACGTTGTCGGGCGTGATGGACAGGTCCGAGGCGTCGTCGGACGGCGCGTACGCGTAGACGACCGGCACGGGGATGTCGTGCCCGAGGGACGGGCGCGGGTCGGTCTGCCGGCCCACGACGATGAGCCCGTCGACGCGCCGGCTCAGCAGTGCTCGCAGGTGGTACTGCTCGCGGATCGTGTCGCCGCGCGCGTCGCAGAGGAACACGTTGACCTGGCCCGCCCCGAACGCGTCCTCGGCGCCCATGAGGATGGGGATGACGAACCGGCCCTCGAGGTCGCTGGTGAGCAGGCCGACGGTGCCGGTCCGGCCGGCGAGCAGGCCGCGGGCGAGCGGGTTGGGGCTGAACGAGAGCCGGTCCGCGGCCTCGATCACGCGCTGCCGGGTGGTGTCCTTGACCTGGTCCCGCCCGTTGAGCGCCTTGGACGCCGTGGCGACGGAGACGCCGGCAAGGCGCGCGACGTCGGTGAGCGTCACAGCGCGAGCGGGCTCGGTGCGTGCCACGGGCGTCCCTCCCTGCGTGCGACTCGGCGTGCGGCGGCTCCGGTGTCGCGGTTCGTGATCGAACTGTAACCGCCCGCACCCGTTGACGCGCTACCCATCCCCGAACTATCTTCAGAAAACCTTTTCGGTGAGTTTCGGAACGCCCGGCGTCTCGTCGAGTTCGCACAGACGCGCACGTCCAGGCTCTGCGCGGCCAACGAGAACGCGTCCGCTCAGCGCTACCGCTACTCGCCAACCGATAAGGGTTTCGCCCCATGACCCCCGGGGTGCCGACGGCGGCACCCGCTCGACGAAGAGCACGAGGAGAGCCCCATGAGGATCACCCGCACCCGGTCGGCAGGCACCCGCCTGGCCGCCGGGGTCGTGACGGCAGGCCTGCTGGTCGGCCTCGCGGCATGCACCAGCGCCAAGGACGACACCAGCACGGGCGGCAGCACGGCTGACGTCACGGCCGGCACC
The DNA here is from genome assembly GCF_056406355.1 of Cellulomonas sp. P1_C4. NCBI lineage: Bacteria > Bacillati > Actinomycetota > Actinomycetes > Micrococcales > Cellulomonadaceae > Cellulomonas > Cellulomonas sp. P1_C4. The sequence goes on from NZ_JBFUAI010000024.1 coordinate 47,382, forward strand.
GACGGCACCGACGACGGCACCAAGCTCACCCTGTGGACCCGCGCCCCGCTGGAGAAGCAGGCCAAGCTGCTGGTCGCGGCGTACAACGACTCGCACAAGAACCAGGTCGAGCTGACCGTCGTCCCCAACGACGACTACGTCGCCAAGGTCGGCGCCGCAGCGGGCTCGGACGGGCTGCCCGACCTGTTCGCGGCGGACATCGTCTACGTCCCGAACTGGGTGAAGCAGGGCCTGTTCCAGGACCTCACCGCGCAGATCGACGCGCTGCCGTACAAGGACGCGATCAACAAGGGCCACCTCACCGCCGGCACCCAGGACGGCAAGGAGCACGTGCTGCCGTTCGTCCTCGACCTGTCGATGCTGTTCTGGAACAAGGACCTCTACAAGGAGGCGGGCCTCGACCCCGAGACCCCGCCGGCCAACATGACCGAGTACGTCGCCAATGCCAAGGCGATCCAGGCCCTGAACAAGCCGGACACCTACGGCACGGCGACGGGCCTCAACTGCGGCGGCTGCCTGGTGTTCACCTGGTTCCCGTCGGTCTGGGCCGACGGCGAGCAGGTCATGAACGAGGACGGCACGGAGTCGCTGCTCAACAGCGACACGGCCAAGGAGATCTACTCCGACTGGAAGGACATGTGGGACTCGGGCGCCGTGCTCCCGTCCTCCAAGGACGAGGCGGGCCCCACGTGGACCGCGGGCTTCACCGAGGGCAAGGTCGGCCAGATGTTGTACCCGGCGACGCTGCTCTCCTCCACCACGGGCTTCGACGTCGGCGTGGCCGGGATCCCGGGACCGAAGGGTGGCGGGTCGACGTTCGTCGGCGGCGACGGCATCGGCGTCTCGAAGGACTCGAAGAACGCCGCCCAGGCGTGGAACTTCCTCTCCTGGATGATGTCCGAGGACGCCCAGGTGGGCGTGCTGGCGAAGGACAACGACGTCGTGTCGCGCAGCGACCTGGCGGACAACCAGTACTCCTCCCAGGACCCGCGCCTCATCACGATCAACGAGGTGGCCGGCAAGGGCGACACCCCCGTCGCGCTCAACTTCCAGCAGGCGTTCAACGCGCCGAGCAGCCCGTGGCTGACGCTGGTGCGCAACGCGGTGCTGGGCGACGGCAGCTCGGTCGACGCGGACAACGACGAGATCACTGCGGTCCTCGGTCAGTAGTCCGCTCGACCCGCTCGGTCGGTGGGTGTCGTAGGGCACGACGACACCCACCGGCCGGGCCGGCACGCCCCCGGCTCCACACGAGAGGCCTTCCCCATGACCGTCCAGACGGCCACCCCACCCCGGGCGGCGACCCCGCCCACCCGGCGCCGCAAGAACGGCGCCCGCCTGCGCGGCTGGGCCTACGCATCCCCCACCGCGCTGTTCGTCCTCGTCCTGTTCGTCGTCCCGCTCGGCCTCGTCTTCCGGATGAGCGCCTCGAAGTGGCCGCTGCTGACGGGCGACCAGGGGATCAACTTCCCCGACAACTACACCAACGCCGTGCAGAACCGGTTCTTCGTCGACTCGGTGCTGTTCACCCTGAAGTACACGGTCCTGGCGACCATCCTGCTCATCGCGCTGGGCCTGGGGCTCGCGCTGCTGGTGCAGGAGTCCACGCGCTGGAAGGGGTTCCTGCGCACGTCGTTCCTGGTGCCCAGCGCCCTGGGCCTCGCGTCGGCGTCGCTGCTCTTCTACGTCCTGTACTCGCCCCTGGCCGGCCCGCTGGCGCCGTTCATGGAGCGCATGGGCTGGAGCTTCCTCGGCACGCCCAACGCGGCGCTGGCGTCGACCCTGTTCCTCATCGTGTGGCGGTACGCAGGCTTCTACATGCTGCTCATGCTGGTTGGCCTGCAGGCGATCCCCAGCGACATCTACGAAGCCGCCCGGATGGACGGCGCCAACCGGTGGAACACGTTCAGCCGGATCACGATCCCGCTGCTGAAGCCCACGCTCGCGCTGACCACGATCCTGTGCGTCACGGGCTCGCTGCTGGCGTTCGAGCAGTTCTACATCCTCACCAAGGGTGGCCCCGACAACAGCACCATCACCGTGGTGCAGCTCATCTACTCGGTGGCGTTCCAGGGCCAGAACGACCTCGGCGTGGCCGCGGCGCTCTCCGTCATCGTGCTGGCCGCGCTCGTGGTCATCAACGTCGTCCAGCTGCGCGCCTTCCGCGGCTCGGACGAGAGCTGAGGGGCCGACGATGACCATCGCAGGAGTACGCAACCACCCCGACGCCGAGCTCCCGCTCGAGCCCGTCAAGAGGACCGCACCCCCGACGACCATCGGTGGCCTGGCCCTGCGCACCCCCTTCTGGGTGTTCTCCGGCGCCATCGCCGTGATCTTCCTGTTCCCGCTGGTGTGGACCGCGTTCTCGTCGGTCTCCCCGCACCCGGGCACCGGGCAGGTCGACGGCTGGGGCTTCGGCAACTACGTCACGCTCGCGCACTACCAGGCGGGCATCTGGCAGTACCTCGCCAACTCCGTGTTCGTCTCCGGGCTGTGCGTCGTGCTCACGCTCGCCATCTCGACGCTGGGTGGGTACGCGTTCGCACGATTCCGCTTCCCGGGCCGCAACGCGCTCTTCATGCTCACGCTGGCCATCCTCATGGTCCCGTACGCGACGCTGCTGATCCCCCTGTACGTGCTGCTCAACACGATCGGCCTGCAGAACTCGCTGGTCGGCGTCGCGCTCGTGCTCACCATGTTCCAGCTGCCGTTCTCGACGTTCATGATGCGGATCTCGTTCGAGTCGATCCCCCGTGAGCTGGACGAGGCCGCCATGGTCGACGGCTGCTCGACGTTCTCGGCGCTGTGGCGGGTGCTGCTGCCCGCCGTCAAGCCGGGGCTCATCACGGTCGGCCTGTTCGCCTTCCTCGCGGCGTGGAACGACTTCTTCGCGCCGCTGATCCTCATCAACGACTCGAACAAGCTGACGCTGCCGCTCGCGGTCGCGAACCTGCGGGTCCAGGTGCAGGGGGTCGTCGACTACGGCGCCACCGAGGCCGGCGTGGTCGTCCTCGCCGTCCCCTGCATCGTCCTTTTCCTCCTGCTCCAACGACACTACGTGCGCGGCTTCATGTCGGGTGCGCTCAAGGGATGACGATGAACAACAGCACCTCGACGACTGCCACTCCCGTCGCCCCCACGCGCGGTGCGCTGCGCCCCCTCGGCCTCGACGAGGTGCAGATCACCGGCGGATTCTGGGCCGACCGGCAGGCCGTCAACGGCGCCGCGAGCCTCGCGCACATCGAGCACTGGATGGAGCGCGAGGGCTGGATCGGCAACTTCGACGCGGCCGCGGACGGCACCCTGTCCGGGCACCCGGACAAGCACAGCGGCCGGGAGTTCTCCGACTCGGAGGTCTACAAGCTGCTCGAGGCCATGGCCTGGGAGATCGGCCGTACCGGGGAGGCCGCGCTGGAGGCCCGCTTCCGCGCGCTGGTCGCCCGGATCGCCGCCGCGCAGGAGCCGGACGGCTACCTCAACACGAACTTCGGTCGGCCCGGTCAGCGCCCGCGGTACTCCGACCTCGAGTGGGGCCACGAGCTGTACTGCTACGGCCACCTGTTCCAGGCGGCGGTCGCCCGGGCACGGACGCGTCCCGACGCCGACGACGGCCTGCTCGCGGTGGCCCGGCGCGCCGCCGACCACGTGGTCGCCACGTTCGGCCCGGACGGCATCGCCTCGGTCTGCGGGCACCCGGAGATCGAGCCGGCGCTCGCCGAGCTGGGCCGCCTGACCGGCGAGCAGGCGTACGTCGACCAGGCCGCGCTGTTCGTCGAGCGCCGCGGCACCGGGACCCTGGCCGACATCGACCTGGGCCGCGAGTACTTCCAGGACGACGTGCCGGTCCGGAAGGCGACGGTGCTGCGCGGGCACGCGGTCCGGGCCAACTACCTGGCGGCCGGCGCGGTCGACGTGGCGGTGGAGAACGACGACACCGAGCTGCTCGCCGCCCTGACCTCCCAGTGGGAGACCACGGTCGCGCGCCGCACCTACGTCACGGGCGGGCAGGGGTCGCACCACGAGGGCGAGTCGTTCGGCGACGACTACGAGCTGCCGCCCGACCGCGCCTACTCGGAGACGTGCGCCGGCATCGGCTCGGTGATGTTCTCCTGGCGGCTGCTGCTCGCGCAGGGCCTGCCGCGGTACGCCGACCTGGTCGAGCGCACGCTCTACAACGTCGTCGCCACCTCACCCTCGGCCGAGGGGACCGCGTTCTACTACACGAACACGCTGCACCAGCGCGTGCCGGGCACCGTCCCGCCGACGGACGTCGCGAGCCCCCGCGCCTCGTCGTCGCTGCGTGCGCCGTGGTTCGCCGTGTCCTGCTGCCCGCCCAATGTCGCCCGCACCCTGGCCAGCCTGGCGGCCTACGTCGCGACCACGGACGACGACGGGCTGCAGCTGCACCAGTACGCGCCGGCGCGCATCCGCACGGCGCTGCCCGACGGCCGCCGCATCGAGCTCGACGTGGAGACCGCCTACCCGCGCGACGGCGTCGTCCGGGTGACGGTGGCGACCACCGAGGACCGCCCGTGGACGCTGAGCCTGCGCGTGCCCGCCTGGGCGCAGGGCGCCACCCTGGTGACCCCGGACGGCGAGCAGCCCGCTCCGACCGGGACGGTGGACGTGCACCGGGCCTTCGCTGCGGGCGACGTGGTCGAGCTGCGTCTGCCGGTGGCGGCGCGCGTGTCGAGCGCCGACCCGCGCATCGACGCGGTCCGCGGCTGCGTGGTCGTGGAGCGCGGGCCCGAGGTCCTCTGCGTCGAGTCCGTCGACGCGGGCGGGGACGTCGGCGACCTGCGGCTCGACCTGGACGCCGGGCTGCGTGAGGTCGACGGGCAGGTGCTCGCGACGCTGGTCTCCGGCGGCGTCGTCGGCGACGCCTGGCCGTACGGGTCGGCCAGCGAGCGACCGGTCGAGCGCACCGCCTCCGTGCCCCTGATCCCGTACCACGACTGGGCAAACAGGGGCCCGTCGACGATGCGGGTGTGGATCCCTAAGGGGTGAACGCACCGCCCGGGGGCGGCCGCGCTCTGGTCTTGCCCCCGGCGGCAGGTGCAGAGTGTGCCGGTGACACTCACCAGCAGGGCTGTCGTCGCGAGCGCCTACGGCGGACCGGAAGTTCTCCACCTGATCGATGTCGATCCGGGTGAGCCGGGCCCGGGCAACGTGCTGATCGAGGTGCGGGCGGCCGGGGTCAACCCGACCGACTGGAAGGGCTACGCCGCCCGCGACGGCGCGGATCCCGCCAAGCTGCCGATCCGGCTGGGCTACGAGGTGTCCGGCGTCGTGAGCGCCGTCGGGCCGTCCGTGCGGTGGCTGGCCCCCGGCGACGAGGTGATCGCGTGGCGGGTGAAGGGCGGCTACGCGGACCGCATCGTCGTCTCGGAGCAGGTGACCGTCCGCCGGCCGTCGAACCTCGACTGGCCAGCCGCGTCCGGCCTGCTGCTCACCGGCACCACCGCGGTGCACACCCTCAGCGCGACGGGCACCCACGACGACGACGTCGTGCTGGTGCACGGCGGCTCAGGGGGCGTGGGCCGCATGGTGGTCCAGCTCGCCGTGCTGCGGGGGGCGCGGGTCATCGCGACGGCGTCCACCTGGCACCACGACGACCTGCGCAGCCTCGGCGCCGTCCCGGTGGCCTACGGCGAGGGCCTGCTCGACCGGATCGCCGATGCCGTCCAGTCGACGGGGCCGGTCACCGTCGCCATCGACACCGTGGGCACCGACGAGGCGCTCGACACCTCCGTGGCGCTGGTGGCGGACCGGCAGCGGGTCGCCACGATCGCCGGGTTCCGCCGCGCAGGCGACCTGGGGATCAAGGCGCTCGGGGGCGGGCCGGGCGCGGACCCGGGGACCGCGATCCGCGAGGCGGCCCGCGCGCAGCTGGCCGAGCTGGCGTCGGACGGCTCCCTGGACGTCCGGGTGGCGCAGACCTATCCCCTGTCGGAGGTGGCCCAGGCGCACCGGGACGGTCAGGCGGGGCACTCCGCGGGCAAGCTGGTGCTCATCCCGTAGCCCGTCAGAAGGGCAGCGGCGGGGGCGTCTCCGTGATCTCGCGGCGGTGATGCTCGTCCAGACCGCGCAGCCCCGCGCTGGTCGCCTCGAGGACCTCCAGGGGAACGCGGACCCGCATCCGGACCGCCTGGACCCCGTTCTCGCGGTGGGGCAACGGGGGGTGCTGGAGCGCTCTCACGACCGGGAGCCTCTCGGTGGGTGCCTCCGACGACTGTGTCACGCCGGGGACGGTACCTGCCCGCGGCAACCGGACGCCAGCCCAGATATCGGACATGCCGCTGACCTGCGACCACACGCCGGAGCGGGCTCGTCGGTATCAGGTAGTACCGATATCCGCCGCGAGCGCGCGCAGCTCGTCGAGCACCCGCCGGACCACCAGTCGCTCGGCGCGGTCCCGTCGCAGCAGCGCGTCGATCCGCCTGCCCGCGCGCACGCCCGCCAGCGGCACCAGCCGGACGTGGGCACCGCCACCGAACGTGTAGCGGGGCAGCAGCGACACCCCGTGCCCCGCGGCGACGAGCGCCTCGACCACGTGGAAGTCGTTGACCCGGTGCACGATCTGCGGGTTGCCGGCCACCGCGCCCAGCACGGTCGCCACGGGGAACCCCTCGCGCACCGCGATCCACGGCAGGTCCCGCAGGTCCCCGGGGCGCACGTCCGTCCGGTCGGCCAGCGGGTGGTCGAGCGGGACCGCGACGTCGAGCGGCTCGCGCAGCAGCGGCACCACGCGGACGGCGTCACCACCCGCCCAGCCGACCCCGCCGTCCGGTCGGTGCGCGACGACCACGTCCATCCGGTCGGTGAGCGCGACGAAGTCGTCCTGCGCGACGTCCTCGTCGGTGCACTCGAGCGTGATGCCGCCGATGGCCGCCACGCGCGTGAGCAGCGCCGGCAGCAGCAGCTGCGCGCCGCTCTGGAACGCGGACACCCGCACGACGCCCTGGGGCCGCGCGAGGAACTCGTCGCACGCGGCCCGCGCCCGTTCGAGCGCGACCGCGACGTCCACGGCCGCGGCGGCCAGCGCGTCGCCCGCCGGGGTGAGCCGCAGCCCCCGCCCGACGCGCTCGGTCAGCGGTACGCCGACCTCGCGCTGCAGCTGGGCCACCTGCTGGGAGACGGCCGACGGCGTCAGGTGCCGCACGGCCGCCGCGGCCGTGATGCCGCCCTGCGAGCCCACCGCGCGGAGAGTCTCGAGCGCGCGAGGATCCATGCAGCGACGCTACATCGTCACACCAGATTCTTTCGCTGGTGCTGCACGGACGTCCGGCCGCATGCTCAGACCATGCCCGCCCGCGACCGCCTGCTCGCCGCACTCGTCGCCGTCTGCTGGGGGCTCAACTTCCCCGCGATCCACCTGTCGCTGCAGCAGTTCCCGCCGTTCTTCCTCGTGGCCGTCCGCTTCGCGCTCATCGCGGTCCCGACGCTCCTGCTGGTCCCCCGGCCGACCGCACCGTGGCGCTGGATCGTGCTGTACGGGTTCGGCTTCGGGGTGCTGCAGTTCGTGTTCCTCTACCTCGCGATGTCCTCCGGGATGCCGACGGGTCTCGCGTCGCTGGTCCTGCAGTCGTCGGCGCCGTTCACCGTCGTGCTGGCGGGGGTGTTCCTGCGCGAGCGGATCACGGCCAGGCAGGGTGCGGGGATCCTGCTCGCGGTCGCCGGTCTCGGCGGGATCGCGGCGCACCGGGCCGGTCTGGCGGGCGGCGCGACGCTGGTCCCGGTCCTGCTCACGCTGTGCGGCGGGCTCGGCTGGGCGGTCGGGAACCTGGGCAACCGCCGCGCGGTCCAGGCGCAGCCCGGCGAGCCGTTCCGGCTGATGCTCTGGATGTCCGTCGTGCCGCCGCTGCCCATGCTGGCGCTGTCCCTGGCGGTCGAGGGACCCGCCCGCATCACCGCCTCGTTCCAGGACCTCGGCAGCGCGCAGGGGCTGCTCGCGATCGGCGGGCTGCTGTTCACGGTCGTCGTCGCGACCCTCGTCGGCTCGGGGCTGTGGACCACGCTCATGGGCCGGCACCCGTCGAGCACCGTGGCGCCGTTCTCGATGCTGGTGCCGGTGGTCGGCATCGGCGCCTCGTGGCTGCTGCTGCGGGAGCGCACGTCGGCCGCCGAGCTCGCCTGGGGCGCGCTGGTGGTCGCCGGCGTGCTCCTGGGCAGCACGCGAGGGCGCCTGCGCGGGACTCAGCCGGCGGCGACCAGTGCCRTGGCGATCGCCGCGACGCCCTCGCCGCGTCCGGTGAGCCCGAGCCCGTCGGTGGTGGTCGCCGAGACGCTCACGGGGGCACCCACGGCATCCGAGAGGGCCGCCTCCGCCTCCGCCCGCCGCTGACCGATCTTCGGCCGGTTCCCGATCACCTGGACCGCCACGTTGCCGATGTCGAAGCCGGCGGCACGGACCCGCCGGGCGGCCTCGGCCAGCAGCGTGGCGCCCGCGGCGCCGGCCCACTGCGGCTCCGACGTGCCGAAGTTCGACCCGAGGTCGCCCAGCCCCGCGGCCGCCAGCAGCGCGTCGGCTGCGGCGTGCGCGGCGACGTCGGCGTCGGAGTGCCCGGCCAACGGCCGCTCCCCCGGCCACGCCAGGCCCGCGAGGTGCAGGACGGCGCCCGGCGCGGGCTCCGGGTCGTACGCGTGCACGTCGACGCCGATCCCGGTGCGGGGCAGCGGGCTCACTCGTCGACCTCCGTCGGCAGCGCGGCGACCGCGAGGTCCCGGGCGGTGGTGATCTTGGCGGCCCGCTCGTCGCCGGCCACCACCCAGACGGGCTCGCCCAGCCGCTCGACCAGGCCGGCGTCGTCGGAGGCCGCCAGGGCCTCGTCGTGGGCGTCCACCGCGCCCTGCGCGTGCGCGCGCAGCAGCAGGTCGCGGTCGAACCCCTGGGGCGTCTGGATGGCACGCAGCTCGGTCCGGGGAACCGTCTCGAGCACGGGCTCGACCGCGACTCCCCGGTGCGGGGCGACGCGCTTGATCGTGTCGGTCACGGGAACACCCGGGACCACGGCGGGGTGGCCGTCGCGCACGGCGTCGATCACGCGCGCGACGAGCGACGGGGGCGCGAGCGGTCGGGCCGCGTCGTGCACGAGCACGACGTCGACGTCCGCACCGCGAGGGTCGGCGACCAGGGCCGCGAGACCGGCCGCGACCGAGGCCTGCCGGGTCGCGCCACCGGCGACGACCAGCACCGCGACCGCGTCGCGCTCGTCGGCAAGAGCCGACAGCTCGCCGTGGATCGCGTCGAGGTGGAACGCGGGCGCGGTCACCACCAGCACCCGGACGCGCTCGTCGCCCGCCGCGCGTGCCGCCAGCAGGTTGCCGGCGGCGTGCGCGACGAGCGACTGACCTCCCAGAGGCACGAGGGCCTTCGGGAGGGAATGACCGAGCCTGCTGCCGCTCCCGGCGGCAGTCAGGACTGCAGCGACGCTCACCGGGTCGGTGGCGTCAGGACGCGAGAACCTCGTCGAGGATCGCTTCGGCCTTCTCCTCTTCGGTGTGCTCGGCGAGTGCGAGCTCCGAGACGAGGATCTGGCGGGCCTTGGCGAGCATGCGCTTCTCGCCCGCCGACAGGCCGCGGTCGGCGTCCCGGCGGGAGAGGTCACGGACGACCTCGGCCACTTTGATGACGTCGCCCGATGCGAGCTTCTCGAGGTTCGCCTTGTAGCGACGCGACCAGTTGGTCGGCTCCTCGGTGTACGGCGCGCGGAGAACCTCGAACACCTTGTCGAGACCTTCCTGACCCACGACGTCGCGCACGCCCACCAGGTCGACGTTCTCAGCCGGGACCTCGATGGTGAGGTCTCCCTGAGCGACCTTGAGCTTGAGGTAGAGCTTGTCCTCTCCGCGGATGGTTCTGGTCTTGATCTCTTCGATCAATGCCGCACCGTGGTGCGGGTAGACAACGGTCTCCCCAACAGTGAAAGTCATCTGCAGGTGTCCCCTTTCGCAGAGGGGTATCTTATCACGCCCAAAGTGCCCATTTTCCGCGTGTTTGCGGCCATCGGCGCAGGTCAGCGGCGGGTCAGCGGCGGTCACCGTGCCCTGCCGGCCGACGAGCCGGTCAGGCGTCCGGCACGCAGGGCACAGGCCCTCACGGCGGCTAGGCTTGCCCCCGACGGAGTACCCGCCGACCAGCCCGCAGCGCCCCGACGCCCCGAGGAGTCATCGTGACCTCGCCCCGCCCCCGCACTCTCCGGGCGACCGCCCTCGCCACCGGCGTCGCCGTCCTCGGCCTCGCGCTCGCCGGCTGCTCCACCACCAACCGGATCACCACGGCGGACCCGTACGGCCCGTCCGACGGGATCCGGGTGGAGCTGGGCGACGTGCGCGGCAGCAACCTGCTGGTCGTCTCCGAGGCGAAGGGCGAGCCCGGCAACCTGCTCGGCGGCCTCGTCAACGAGGGCACCGAGCCCCGCACTGTCACCGTCTCCGCGGGCGACGACTCGACCGACGTCGAGCTCGGCCCGAAGGAGACCGTGCTGCTCGGCGGCGGCGACGCTCCCGAGGACGGGCAGGCGAGCGTCGTCTTCGAGTCGGTCGACGTCCCCCCGGGCGCGGTGCTCAAGGTGACGTTCTCGACGCCCGAGGACGGCTCCGTCACGGCCGACCTGCCCGTGCTCGACGGCTCGCTGCCCGAGTACGCGACCTCGGTGCCGACGCCCTCCAGCTGAACGCACGAGAGAGGGGCCGTCCGAAGATCCGGACGGCCCCTCTCTCGTGTCCCGACTCAGCCGAAGCGGCCCGAGATGTAGTCCTCCGTGGCCTGCTCGCGCGGCGAGGAGAAGATCGTCGACGTCTCGTCGATCTCGACCAGCCGGCCCGGCTGACCGGTCGCCGCCAGGTTGAAGAAGGCGGTCCGGTCCGAGACGCGGGCGGCCTGCTGCATGTTGTGCGTGACGATGACGATCGTGTAGTCCGACTTCAGCTCGGCGATGAGGTCCTCGATCGCCAGGGTCGAGATCGGGTCCAGGGCCGAGCACGGCTCGTCCATGAGGAGCACCTGCGGCTTGACCGCGATCGCGCGGGCGATGCAGAGGCGCTGCTGCTGGCCACCCGAGAGGCCGGAGCCCGGGCGGTTCAGCCGGTCCTTGACCTCGTTCCACAGGTTCGCGCTGCGCAGGGACGTCTCCACGACCTCCGCGGCGTCGGACTTGGAGATGCGCTTGTTGTTCAGCTTGATGCCGGCCAGCACGTTCTCCGCGATCGACATCGTGGGGAACGGGTTGGGGCGCTGGAAGACCATGCCGACCTGCCGACGGACCGCGACCGGGTCGACGTCGGAGCCATACATGTCGATGCCGTCCATCGCGACCGAGCCCTGGACGTACGCCCCCGGGATCACCTCGTGCATCCGGTTGAGGGTGCGCAGGAAGGTCGACTTGCCGCAGCCCGACGGACCGATGAACGCGGTCACGGACCGGGGCTCGACCGACATCCCGATGTCGGCGACCGCCTTGAAGTCGCCGTAGAAGATGTTGAGGTCCTTGACGTCAATGCGCTGTGCCATGGTGGATCTCCTTGTGGGGGCTCAGGCCCGGGTCTTGGGCGCGAACCAGCGGCTCACGCCGCGCGCCACGAGGTTGAGCAGCATGACGACCAGGATGAGCACGAGGGCTGCGCTCCATGCCCGGTCATAGTTGATCGTCGAGATGCAAGCGTCGTCGCCGGGGGCGCAGGGCACAAGACCCGCCGCGTACTGGCGGTACACGTACACCGGCAGCGTCATCATGTTGCCTTCGAACACGTTGTTGTTGATCGAGTCGGTCGCACCCACGGTGATGAGCAGCGGGGCCGTCTCGCCGATGACGCGGGCGATGGCGATCATGACGCCCGTCGTGATGCCCGCGACGGCGGTGCGCAGCACGATCCGGATGATCGTGAGCCACTTCGGCACGCCCAGCGCGAACGACGCCTCGCGCAGCTCGTTGGGCACCAGCCGCAGCATCTCCTCGGTGGAGCGGATGACCACGGGGATCATGAGCACCGAGAGGGCGACCGCGCCCACCACCCCGCTCGTCGCGCCCGGACCGACGACGAGGTAGAACAGCGCGAAGGCGAACAGACCGGCGACGATCGACGGGATGCCGGTCATGACGTCGACGAGGAACGTGACGGACCGCGCCAGGTGGCCGGATCCGTACTCGACGAGGTAGACCGCGGTCAGGATGCCGATCGGCACCGAGATCAGCGTCGCCAGGCCGGTGATGAGGATCGTGCCGAGCAGCGCGTGGTAGACGCCGCCGGCGTCCATGCCGCCGTACACGTTGCGCATCGAGTGCGTCAGGAAGTAGAGGTCGAACCGCCCGATGCCGTTGGCGATGACGCTCCACACGAGCGAGACCAGCGGGATCATCGCGAGGACGAAGGCGCCCCAGATGAGCACCCGCATGATGCGGTCCGTGCGGCGGCGCCGGGGGTCGACCTGCCCGAGCAGGCGCTTCAGCTCGGCGGTGTCCGGGGAGAGGGTGTCGGTGATGGCCATCGTCAGTTCGCCCCCGAGAATTCCTTGCGCCGCGCGATGATGGCGCGGGCAGCCAGATTGACGAGCAGCGTGATGACGAACAACGCCAGACCGGTCGCGATGAGCGTCGAGCGGCCGATGTCGTTCGCGTCGTTGAACCGGGCCGCGATGTTCGCGGCGATCGTCTGCTGCTGGCTCGCGACGAGCAGCTTGAACGAGTAGAGCAGTCCGGGCGACAGGATCATGAGGACGGCCATGGTCTCGCCGAGCGCGCGCCCGAGGCCGAGCATCGCGGCGGACGTGACACCCGAGCGGCCGAACGGCAGGACGGCCATCCGGATGAGCTCCCAGCGCGTGGCACCGAGGGCCAGGGCGGCCTCCTCGTGCAGGCGCGGCGTCTGCAGGAACACCTCGCGACTCACCGCGGTGATGATCGGCAGGATCATCACGGCGAGCACGATCGCCGTCGTCATGAGGACGCGCGGCGGGTTCGAGGCGTTGCCGTTGTCGTCGCCGGCGAACAGCGGGATCCAGCCGAAGTAGTCCACGAGGAACTGCCACACCGGCTGGACCTTGGGGGCGAGCACCTGCACGCCCCACAGGCCGAACACGACGGACGGGATCGCGGCGAGCAGGTCGACGACGTAGCCGAGGACCGAGGCCATCCGACGCGGCGCGTAGTGCGAGATGAACAGCGCGATGCCGACGGCGACCGGGACCGCGATGACCAGCGAGACGATGGCGGCCAGGATCGTGCCGAAGACCAGCGGCCCGACAACGGTCCAGAGGTTGCCGCCCTCGGGGATCCACGGGACCACCGAGGCGAGGTCGCCGTGGGTGAGCGCCGGCATGGCCTCGATGAGCAGGAAGATGGCGACAGCTGCGAGGACGGCGAGGATGACGATGCCGGACCACACCGCCAGGTACCGGAACCCGCGGTCGAGGCCGCGGTCGGTCGCCTTGGTGCGGCGTTTCCGTGGGGGAGCTGCCGGCGCGGGCGCCGGGGTCATCGCTGTCGTAGGCGAGGCCAACGGATCTCTCCTGTCGAGGGAGTCGAAGTGCGTCGTGGGGGGGGGGGTCCGTGCGGAGCGCGTCCGAGATCGGCGCGGAGCCCGCTGCCGTCGCGGCGCTGGACTGGCCGTCCGCGCTGGTGGCGTAGGTCGCGTAGCCCTTGATCAGGTCGACCTTGTCCTGGGTGTCGTAGGTGTTGCACACGACCAGGTACGACACGAGGATCGCCGGGTAGGCGCCGGACTCGGTCGTGGTGCGGTCGACCTTGATGACGATGTCACCGTCGGCGCGCGTGTCGTCCCGCGGGGAGACGTCCACGGTCTTGGCCGCGGCGTCCGCCGTCGGGGCGACGAACTCCGTGCCCACCCCGAGCGAGACCTTGCCGAGGTCACCGACGGCCGACGCATCCGCGTAGCCGATGGTGCCGGGCGCGGACTGGATCGTCTGGACGACACCGGACGTGCCGTTGGCACCCTGGCCGACGGCCACGGGCCACGTGTTCGTGACCTCGTAGGTCCACACGTCGGGCGCCGTCTTGGACAGGTAGTCCTGGAAGTTCTTCGAGGTGCCCGAGTCGTCGGAGCGGTGCACGACCGTGATCGGGCCGGAGAGCTTCGCGTCCGGGTTGAGCGCCGTGATGGCCGCGTCGTCCCACGAGGTGATCGCGCCGGCGAAGATCTTCGCCACCACGTCCGCGCTCAGGTTGAGCTCGTCGACGCCGTCGATGTTGAACGCCACGGCGATCGGGCTGACGTAGACCGGCAGGTCGATGCCCGCGCCGCCGTAGCAGCGGTCCGTGGCGGAGGCGAGCTCCTCCTCGTTCAGCGCGCTGTCCGAGCCGGCGTAGTCGAGCGAGGCGTCGAGGAAGCCCTTGCGGCCCGCGCCCGAGTCGGTGGTCGTGTAGTTGACGGTGACGTCGGGGTTCGCCGTCTGGAAACCGGCGACCCAAGCCTGCTGGGCCTTCTCCTGCGCGCTGGAGCCGCCGCCGTTCAGCGCGCCGCTCAGCGTCGATTCCGGAGCGGCAGAGCCGCTGGCAGCAGGCGCGTCGCCGGTGGCGTTGTCCGATCCGCAAGCCGCCAGCGTGAGCGCGAGGGTGCCGACGAGGGCAACCGCGCCGACGCGGCCGAGGAGGGGAAGCTTCACTGTGGTCCGTCCTGTCGATCGTGTGCGCACCAATGTGTGCGCGGCGATGCTGACCGTAGGAACCGCACGTGACCGGCCGCCCGGGATCGGGTGAACCCCAGGTGAACGGTGGCCGACGAGTCGGACGCGTGTCCGACCCCCGACAGCACGACGCCCCGCACACCTGGAGGTGTACGGGGCGCCCGAGGGGATGCGGCTACGCGTCGTCGTCCGTGAGCTTGTAGCCCAGACCGCGCACCGTGAGCAGCAGCGTCGGGTTGCCCGGGTCGATCTCGATCTTGGCGCGGACCCGCTTGACGTGGACGTCGAGGGTCTTGGTGTCGCCCACGTAGTCGGAGCCCCAGATGCGGTCGATCAGCTGCCCACGCGTGAGCACGCGGCCCGCGTTGCGCAGCAGCAGCTCGAGCAGCTCGAACTCCTTGAGCGGGAACGCGACCAGCTCGTCGCGCACCCGGACGGTGTGCCGCTCGACGTCCATCCGGACCGGGCCGGCCGCGAGCAGCTCGTCGTCCTCGCCGTCGTCGAGCGGCGCGGACCCCCCGGAGGCGACCACGACCGACGCCCGCCGACGCAGCACGGCGCGGACGCGGGCCAGCAGCTCGCGCGACGAGTACGGCTTGGTGACGTAGTCGTCGGCGCCCAGCTCGAGGCCGACCACCTTGTCGATCTCGTCGTCCTTGGCCGTGAGCATGATGACCGGGACGTCGCTGACCAGCCGCAGCCGGCGGCAGACCTCCGTGCCGGGCAGGCCGGGGAGCATGAGGTCGAGGAGGACCAGGTCCGCCCCGAACTCGTCGAACTTCTCCAGCGCCTCCGGTCCCGTGGCCGCCGTGACGACATCGAAGCCCTCGCGCTCCAGCTGGTACGTCAGCGGGTCCCGATAGGACTCCTCGTCCTCGACGAGCAGGATCCGGGTCATGACGCGCTCCGGCGCACGTGCGCTCCTTCGTTCTCCGCGGTGTCGGCGGGCGACAGGGTCCTGACGCCGCCCAGCTGGGGTTCTTCCGCGCGCGGCAGGCGCAGCGTGAACGTGGACCCCCGGCCGGGCTGCGACCAGACGGTCACGTCCCCGCCGTGGTCCGCCGCGACGTGCTTGACGATGGACAGGCCGAGGCCGGTGCCGCCGGTGTCGCGCGAGCGGGCCGGGTCCACGCGGTAGAACCGCTCGAACACCCGCTCCTGCTCGGCGGCGGAGATGCCGATCCCCTCGTCGACCACCGCGATCTCGATCAGGTCGCCGTCGAGGCGCACCCCCACGCCGACGTGCGACGCCTCGCCCGAGTACGCCACCGCGTTGTCCAGCAGGTTGCGGACCGCGGTCACCAGCAGCTCGTGCTGGCCGAACACGCGGGTGCCGTGCACCCCGCCGATGTCGAGCCGGACCTTCTTGGCCTCGGCCGTGGTGCGGGCGCGGTCGACCGCCTCCGTCAGCACCAGGTCCACGTCGACCAGGCCCAGCTGACCGAGCGCGCCCGCGACCTGCAGCCGGGACAGCTCGATGATCTCGTGCACCAGCGCCGACAACCGCGTCGCCTCGGTCTGCATCCGGCCGGCGAACCGGCGCACGGCCTCGGGGTCGTCGGCCGCGTCCTGGACGGTCTCGGCCAGCAGCGCGAGCGCGCCGACCGGGGTCTTGAGCTCGTGCGAGACGTTGACGACGAAGTCGCGCCGGATCGCCTCCAGGCGGCGCGCCTGCGTGAGGTCCTCCGCCAGCACCACCAGGTGCTCCGCGCTGACCTGCGCGACGCGCACCTGGACCAGCAGCACTCCCGGGCCCACCGGGCCGCGCGGGACCTCGAGCACCTCGTCGCGGATCACACCGTCGCGCCGGACGTTGGCAATGAGGTCCCGGATCGCCGCCGGGGCGATGCGCCCGTCGCGCACGATGCCCAGGGCGTGGGCCGGTGCGCTGGCCCGCACCACGTGGTCGGCGTCGTCGAGCACCACCGCCGCCGAGCGCAGCACCGCGAGCGTGCGGACCAGCCCCTCGTCGAGCTCCGGCGCGACCATCGGAGGAAGGGTGCGCTGCTCCCGCTCGCTGAAGCGGAACGCGAGCGTCGCCCACACGCCGACGGCTAGGCCGAGCCCGCCGGCGATGAGCAGCATGAGCCCGCTGTTCCCGTCCACGGCACTCACCCTAAGACGCGCCGATGGGTGCGACACGCCGATGCGGTCGTCGCTGACCGCACCGACGGCGAGGGTTCACCGGCCGTTCATCCACGCAGGGCGCTCGACGCGCCGACCGCTCAGTCGAAGGTCTCGAGCAGCAGCGACTTCTCCGCGTCGGTGAGGTTGGTCTCCACCAGCGTGCTGTGCAGGCCGTGCATCCGCTCCCCCAGCCGGTCCATGTCCGCGTTCTCCGTGACGGCGCACAGCAGCGACGTGCCCACGGTGATCTGCGCGCGGATGTGCTCCAGCTGGTCCTCGGTGATGCCGACCGCGGAGACCGCCTTGGTGATCGCCCCGGCGGCGGCCCCGACCGCGACACCCAGCAACGGCACGAAGAACAGCCCGCCGAACAGCAGGCCCCAGAACGCACCCCAGCCCGTCCCGCGCCACTTGTCCTCGTTGGAGTGGTGCATCTCCGGCCGCGCGCCACCCTCGGGCCAGCTGATGACCGCGTGGTCCACGATCTTCACCAGACCGTCGCTCTGCGCACCCTTGAGCGCGGTGACCGCCTTCGCCGCGCCATCAGCCGTGTCGAACTTCCATGCCGTGAAAGTCGTCATCGTCGTCCCTCTCGATCTGTTGTCAGTTGCCTTACCGAGCAGCTCGTTCGACCTCGTCGCCGTGCACCGTCAGCGCCCACAGGATCACCGCGTCCAGCGCGATCACCACCAGCGACCACCACGGCGTGATGGGCAGCGACACGAACTGCGCCACCAGGTTGATGATCACCAGGACCACGGCCACCAGGCGGGCCCACCAGCTGCCCGCGAACAGCGCGAAGCCGGCGAGCACCAGCAGCGCGCCGAGCACCAGGTGCACCCAGCCCCACGTGGACACGTCGACGACGGCGATCCCGTCCCGCGTCCAGGACAGGACGGTCTTCGGCGAGAAGATCGCCACCAGACCCGAGACCACGTTGAGCAGCCCGGCCACGAGGATCGCGAACGCCGCGAACCACACCCAGCCGACCCAGGCGGTCACTCTCCGCGCCATCGTCATCCCCTCGGTCTGCGTACCCGTCCAGAGCATCTTGCCCCCCTGACCAGCAGCAGGACAGAGACGATCCTCGTCGAGGATCATCGGCCCCGCCTCTTCGCAGGTTACGGGCTCGGACGCCCGCCGAGCGGACTATCCGCCCGTAGGCTGGTGGGAGGGGGTACGCAACGGCCGTCGTCCGTTCACCTGGCCGCGCCCCAGCGTTCACCTGAAAATGTCAGCCTGACCTGCGCGCGGCACCCGCCGCCTGCACGAGAGGGAGCACATGCGGGACATCTTCGACGCCGAGCTGCACCAGCTGGGCGAAGACCTGGCGGCGATGAGCGGCCGCGTCGAGCACGCCATCACCAACGCCGGCATCGCCCTGCTGACGGCCGACCTCGCGCTCGCGGAGTCCGTGATCGCCGACGRCCTGGCCATCGACGCCATYGAGCGCGACCTCGACGAGCGCTGCGTCCTGCTCCTCGCGCAGCAGCAGCCCGTGGCCACGGACCTCCGGATCATCGTGTCGGCCCTGCGCATGAGCGCCACCCTGGAGCGCATGGGCGACCTCGCCCGGCACGTCGCCCAGGTGGCGCGCGGCCGCTACCCGCGGCACGCGGTGCCGCACGCCCTGTCCGGCACCTTCGCCGAGATGCACGACGCCGCGGTCCGCGTGGCCCGACGCACCACGACCCTGCTGAACAACCGCGAGGTCCTGCTCGCGGAGAGCATCGAGCAGGACGACGACCTCCTCGACGAGCTGCACGAGGACACCTTCGCGGCGCTGCTCGGCGGCGCCTGGGCCGGCACGACGCAGGAGACCATCGACGTCACCCTGCTGGGCCGGTATTACGAGCGGTTCGGCGACCACGGCGTGTCCGTCGCGCGCCGCGTGGCCTACCTGGTGACCGGCGACGCCCGCACCGAGCTGGACCGCACCGCCGGCTGACGGAACGACGCCCGCCCGGCGCGGCGTCGATCGCACGACCAGAACGAGGGTTCGGCGCGAGAACGAGGATCTGATGCCTCGTCCTCGCACCGAACCCTCGTTCTCGTGCACCGACCTCGCGCCTCGCGCCTTTTCGCGCCGGGCGCCTCGCCTCGCGCCTCGCGCCTCGCGCCGGGATCGTCACCTCGCCGCGAGAACATCACCTCGACGTGCCGTTCTCGCGGGGACCTCACGTTCTCGCGGCGGGGCGCCGTCGGTAGCGTGGACCGCATGGCGGAGCGGGCGCTCGGGTGGGGGGACGACGACGTCGCCGCGGCCCGGGAGAGGCTCGGGGCCGTCGTCGCGGAGCTGCCCGAGACGTCCGCCGAGGTCGACGTGTACGGCAACACCGGGTTCTTCACGCGCGGGAGCCGTTTCGCGTGGATCCTGCCCGACCACCACGCCGACGGTCGGCTGGCCCTGTGGTGCAAGGCCGACCGCCACGAGCAGCAGGCCGTCGTCGCACGCGATCCCGTCCGCTACTTCGTCGCCCCGTACATGGGGCGCTACGGCTGGATCGGCGCGCACCTCGACTCCGCCCACGATCCCGACTGGGACGCGCTGGCAGAGCTGATCGAGGAGGCCTGGCGCAGCGCAGCAACGAAGAAGGCGATCGCCACCTTCGACGCCTCCCACCGAGCCCCCTGACACCCCGCAACGTCCGCAGATCCGGTCGCCCCAGCGCGCGAATGTGCGGACGCAACGATCGGGAGCCCGCCGAACGCAGCAACGTCCGAGCAGATGTGGGCCGGAGGCCCCATCTGCTCGGACGTTGCTAAGGGGGCGTTGCGTCAGCGGCCCTGGTTGGCGACGGCCTTGATGGCCTCCGCGGCGGCCTCCGGGTCGAGGTACGTGCCGCCCGGGTTGGTGGGCCTCAGCGTCTCCTCGTCGAGCGTGTAGAGCAGCGGGATGCCGGTGGGGATGTTGATGCCGGCGATCGTGCTGCTGTCCACGTCGTCCAGGTGCTTGACCAGGGCGCGGATCGAGTTGCCGTGGGCCGCGACCAGCACGGTCTTGCCGGACTGCAGGTCGGGGATGATGTCCGACTCCCAGTACGGCAGCGCGCGCTCGAGCACGTTCGACAGGGCCTCCGCGCGCGGGATCGGCTCGCCCGCGTAGCGCGGGTCGCTGTCCTGCGAGAACTCCGAGCCCAGCTCGATGTCCGGCGGCGGGAAGTCGTACGAGCGGCGCCAGAGCATGAACTGCTCCTCGCCGTACTCGTCGAGCGTCTGCTTCTTGTCCTTGCCCTGCAGGGCTCCGTAGTGCCGCTCGTTCAGGCGCCAGGACCGCTTGACGGGGATCCAGTGGCGGTCGGCGGCGTCGAGCGCGAGGTTGGCCGTCGTGATCGCCCGGCGCAGCAGCGACGTGTGCACGACGTCGGGCAGCACGCCCGCGTCCGTGAGCAGCGTCCCGCCGCGCTGGGCCTCCGCGACGCCCTTCTCCGACAGGGGCACGTCGACCCAGCCGGTGAACAGGTTCTTGGCATTCCACTCGCTCTCGCCGTGGCGGAGCAACACGAGGGTGTAGGTCATGTGACTCATCCTGCCGCAGGCTCCCTCGGGCGTCCTGGGACGTCCGGCCCTCAGACGCGCGAAGCCCGGACCTCGCCCGCCACCGAGTACACCTTGAGCATCTGGTCGGCCGTGGTCTCCCAGCCGAACCGCTCGGCCACCTGCCGGGCACCCACCGCGTACCGCGCGCGGTCGTCCGACGAGGCCAGCACGTCGGCGATGACATCGGCCCACACTGCGGGGTCGTGCCCGCGGACCAGCCGGCCGGACACGTCGTGGTCGACGATCGTGCGCAGCCCGCCCACGCAGGCGGCGATCACGGGCACGCCGCTGGCCTGGGCCTCGGCGGCGACGAGCCCGAACGACTCGCTGCGCGACGGCATCGCGACGACGTCGGCCGCGTGGTACCAGCGCGCCAGGGCGTCGCGGTCCGCAGGCGGGTGCACGACCACGTCGTCGGTGACGCCCGTCATCGTGGCGAGTGCCTGGAGCTCGCGCACCGCGCTGGACCGCCCGGACGGGCCGCCGAGCACGACGAGCAGCGGGACCGGCCGACCGGTCGCCTTGAGCACCCCCAGGGCGCTGACCAGCACGTCCGGAGCCTTGAGCGCCTGCACGCGCCCTGCGAACAGGACGATCTGGCGGTCCTGCGGCAGCCCGAGCTCACGGCGCGCGGCACCCCGGTCGCCCGGGACGAAGCGGTCCAGGTCGACACCCGGCTCGACCACGTGCACGCGGGCGGGGTCGGCGCCGTACAGCTCGACCAGCTCCTCGGCCTCGACCGGGGTGCTGGCCACCAGCGCGTCGGCCTCGGCGACCACCTGCTCCTCGCCCACCACGCGCTGGCTCGGCTCGGCGGCGTCGCCGGGCGCCAGCGACGCGTTCTTCACGCGCGCGAGCGTGTGCGCGGTGTGCACGAGCGGGACCTCCCAGCGGTCCGCGGCGATCCAGCCCACCTGCCCCGACAGCCAGTAGTGCGAGTGCACGACGTCGTACCAGCCGGGCCGGCGCGCGGCCTCCCAGCGCAGGACGCCCGCGGCCATGCCGCACAGCACGCCGGGCAGGTCGTTCTTGTCCAGCCGCTCGAAGGGGCCCGCGGGGACGTGGTGGACCAGGATCGGCGGCGTCACGCCGGGCTCGACGTCCTGCGCCAGCAGGACGGCGCGGGCGTCGTCACCTTCCAGGACACGCCCGTCGGCGTCGGTGCCGGGCAGCAGCACCGTCTCGGCCTGGTCGGACGACGTGGCGCGCGTGAAGATCTCCACGCGCGCACCCCGGGCCGCCAGCGCGCGGGACAGCTCGAGCACGTACACGTTCATCCCACCGGCGTCGCCGGTCCCCGGCTGGTCCAGCGGGGACGTGTGCACCGAGAGCATGGCGACGCGCGGGGCGTGCTCGAGGGTCACGGGCGCTCCTGTTCGCGGACGGGTCTGCACCCATTCTCGCGCACGGGGGGCGCTGTCACCTCACGACTGTGCGGGAGCCTCCACGGCGTGCGCGCCCACTCGTAAAGCCGCTGAGCCCGGCGTGCTCGCGCGAGGCGTCATCTGACCACCAGCAGGCGCGGCGCGCCGATCCAGGGCACGTAGCTCGCGTCGCCCCCGTAGGTCACCACGACGAGCGACGTCTTGGTGCCGACGGGCAGCGTGACCACGGCCGTGCCGCGGGCGTCGAGCGTGGCCGAGCCCTTGCGCGACCCGTTGACCCAGACGTCCACCGACCCCGTCGGTGTCACCCCCGCGACGCCGGCCACCTGGACGTGCACCTGCTTGGCGTCCGTGCGCCGCACCGTCCAGTCGGTGCCATCCGTGCTGACAGACGGCAGCGTCCGGGTCACGGTCAGCGTCACGGGGGACGAGGTCGAGCCCAGCACCGGCGGGTCGGCCGCGGGCGCTCCGCCGTAGACCGCGGTGACGGTGTGCCGACCGCCCGGCAGGGTGGCCGGCAGCGGGACGCGGGCCGTGCCGTCGGCGCCGAGCGTCGCGGTGGCCACGGCGGTGCCGTCGACGAGCACCCGCACCGACCCGGTCACGGTTCCCCCGGGCGCGCGCACCGTCACGCGGGCCGTCGCCGGGTGCCCGACGACCGCGGAGGCCGACGACAGCGACAGGCTCGTGGTCGACGCGACGGGCTCGGCGGTCGAGACGCCGAGGACGTCGGCCAGCAGGTCGACCGCCCCGCTCGCGTCGCCGGACATCAGCGCGTGCTCGGCGTCGGCGGTCGTGCCGGCGTCGTCGGCACCCGACGCGTCCTGCGCCAGATCCCGCACGAGCGAGACGACGATCCCGGCCGCGGCCGCGGTGTCCCGGTCGGTGCCGTCGAGCGCCTTCGCGGCCTGGAACAGCAGCGGGACGGACTCGCCGGTCTTCGCGGGGTCGAGCGCCGAGCCGTCCCACACCGGGGCGTCGAGCACGGCCTGCACCGCGTCCTTGGCAGCGCCGGCGGGCAGGGTCGCGACGAGGGCCGTCAGCCGATCGCGCTGCGCGTCGGTGCGCAGGCCCCAGCCGTACGGGTACAGCGGCGCGTAGGTGTCGTCGCCGACGTTGACCGGAACCTGGTCGGCCGCGGCCGGCCAGCTGACAGGAAGGCGCCCGGTGAAGGGTCGGGCGCCGAACAGCACGTCCGCGACGCCCGCCCCCTCGGTGCCTGGCAGCCAGCTCGCCACGAGCGCGTCGATGGCGCCCAGCTTGTCGGTGACCAGCTGCGGGCGGCCCGAGACCACGAGCACGGCGCACGGCAGGGCGCCGCAGACGGTGTCGATCGCCGCGCGGTCCGCGGCGCTCAGGCTGAGGGACTTCCCGTTGTTGCCGACGTCGCCCTGACCTTCGGCGTACGGCGTCTCACCGACCACGACGACGCCCACCTGCGCGTCCCCGACCGGCGCCGACGCGTCCTTCGAGTACGTCACCGAGGCATCGGCCGCCTGGATGCCCTCGAGGATCGACGTGCCGGGCGTGATGTCGCCCGACGAGCCCTGCCACGAGATGGTCCAGCCGCCCGCCTGGTTGCCCAGGTCGTCCGCGTTGGAGCCGGCGACGTAGACCTTGGTGTCCGCCGCGAGCGGCAGCAGGTGGTCTGCGTTCTTCAGCAGCACCTGCGACTTCCCGGCGGCCTCGCGGGCCACGGCGCGGTGCTCGGCCGATCCGACGTCCGCCGCCAGCGTGCGGTCGGCGAGCGGGGCGTCGAACAGACCGAGCGCGAACTTCTGCGTGAGGATCCGGCGGACGGCGTCGTCGACCCGCGCCTGGCTCACGTCGCCGGAGGCCACCTTGTCGGTGATCGCCGTGATGAACGTCCCGAAGTTGTACGGCGCCATCGCCATGTCCAGGCCGGCGTTCACTGCGCGCGCCGCCTTGTCGGCGTACGTGCCGCCGGGCAGCTTGTCGATGCCCTCCCAGTCGCTGATGAGGAAGCCGTCGAACCCGAGCTCGCCCTTGAGCAGGTCCGTGTTCAGCGCCGCGTTCTCGTGCATGCGCACCGGCGCTCCCCCGGCGATCGACACCGCGGAGTACGACGGCATGATCGAGCCGACGCCGGCGTCGATCGCGGGGACGTACGGGTCGACGAACAGCTGCCGGAGCTGGTCCAGGCTGTCGACGTGCGTGATGCCCTGGTCGATCGGGTAGCCGGAGCCCGCGAGCGCCGGGTCGTACGTGGTGCCGCCGTCGCCCACCCAGTGCTTGGCGGTGGCCAGCACCTTGTCGGGACCGGACAGGTCGGCCTTGTCGGAACCCTGGAGGCCGACGATCGAGGCACCCGCCATCGCGGTCACGAGCGCCGGGTCCTCGCCGAACGACTCGTAGCTGCGGCCCCAGCGCTCGTCGCGCGTGACGCAGAGGCACGGCGCGAACGCCCACGTCGCACCGGTGGCGCGCACCTCCTGCGCGGTGGTCCTCTCGACCTGCTCCACCAGGTCGGCGTCGCGCGCGGCACCGAGTCCCTCGTTGTGCGGGAAGATCGTCGCGCCCACCACGTTGTTGTGGCCGTGCACGGCGTCGACGCCGTAGACGATCGGGATCTGCAGGCGGGTGGACAGCGCCTGGCGCTGGAACCCGTCGATCATGTCCGCCCAGCCGGCCGCGGTGTTCTGCGCCGGGACGGAGCCCCCGCCGGACAGCACGGAGCCGAGGCCGAGGTCGGCGATTTGCGCGGGCGACTGCAGGCCGAGCCGCTCGGCCTGGGTCATCTGACCGATCTTCTCCGCGAGCGTCATGCGGCCCAGCAGGTCGTCGACGCGCTCGTGCGTCGTCTTCGTCGGGTCGAGGTAGGCGGCGCCGACCGCGTTGAGGACGACCTTCGGGCTGGTGCCGACGGCGGCTCCCGTGGCGGTCAGCGACACCCCGATCGTGCGGGCGTCGTCGACCGCGGCCGTCGCGTGCGTGACCACGTCGAACGTCTGCGTGGCCCCCGAGGCCGTGCCGGCGGGGAACGTGAGCGTTCCGGAGAAGGCGTCATAGTGCGTGCCGGCCTCCGCGGTGCCCGCGGCGTTCGCGTAGGCCACGCTCGCGTCGGCGGTGAGGGGCTGACCGTCGGTCGTCGTGAGGACGACGGGGACGTGGGCCGTCTCGCCGGGGTCGACCAGGACGACGTCCTGCGCGGAGACGGTCGCGGTCGGCGCGGGGACCGCGGACCCGTACAGCTGCACATCGTCGACGGCCCAGCCGACCGATTCGGCGGTGCCGGGCACCATGGTCAGCGCGTAGCCCCACGAGCTCGTGAGGTCGAGCGTCCCGTTGCGGGTCGCCGCGTCGCCGGGCTGGTAGCCGCTGAGCGTGAACTGCGAGAACGGGATGTCGACCACGTTCCAGCGGCTGCCGTCGCTGGACCAGTTGTCCTTGAACGTCGCCGCCCACAGCTCGGAGTGCTCGCCGTCCGGCCCGCCGTCCTTGAGCTCGATCTTGATGTCACCGCCGGCCGTCGGGCTCGCCGGTCGCGTCGGCTGCGAGGCGTACCAGGCCAGCCGGATGCCGCGGAACGAGCTCCAGTCCTGCCCGGCGGCGAGGTTCTCGCTGAAGCCGCCGTACCCGCCCGACGGGATGAGGTAGTCGCCGGAGAGCACGTGGTTGCCCGCGGGCGCGCCGTCGCGGTCCTGCTGGGTGACGCCCAAGCTGACCAGGTCCGCGGCCGAGCCCCACGTGAAGATGCCGACCGTGCTGCCGGGCGCGGCGATGGGCACGTCGCCCTCGGCGTCCTCGATCGTGGTGACCCGGTCGTACAGGCCGAGGTCGTCGAACGTCCACGCACCCGCGCCGAGGTCGGTCAGCGTGACCGCGAAGCCCGTGCTGGCCGAGGGGTCGAAGCGGGCGTCGGAGGCCGGGTTGCCCTTGAGCCGCAGCTGCGAGAACGCGACGTTGATCTGGCGCCAGCCCGCGGTGTCGTCCGTGACGCTCCGCTCGAACAGCTGGCCGTTGCTCTTGAGCTCGTAGCGCAGCAGCCCGCCGCCGCCCGTGCCGAGGAACCAGAACGTGAAGCCGTCGTGCGCGGACCAGTCGGTGGCGGCGATGTCGTGCGTGAAGCCGAACCAGTCGCCGGCGGCGGGGGTGCCGCTGACGGTCGCGACGAGGCCGCTGCCCCCGCGGTCGACCGGCGCCGTGCTCAGCACCGGGGTCACCGGCGCGCTGATCCCCCACGTGGTGTAGCCGGCGGGGACGCCGGACTCGTAGTCGTCGAGGACGGTGACCGCGCCGACGTCGGGCAGGTCGCCGTGCGGCGTGATGGTCACGGTGCTGGTGGTGCGGCCGCCGAGCACGAGGCCGGTCGACGGCTCCGAGAGCGTCAGCTCGACCGTGTGCACCTGGCCGAGCGGGCCGTGGTCGACGGTCGGCACGGTCACGGTCACCTCGGTGGCGCCGGCCGGGAACGTGAGCAGCTGGTCGACCGCGGTGTAGTCCGTGCCCGCCACGCCCGTGCCGCCGGTCGACCGCACGCGGACGGTCGTGTCGGTCGCGGCGCCGGTGGCGAGGATGACCGGGACCGTGGCGTCGGTGCCCGCGGGGACGGTGGTGGCGCCGGTGGCGAAGGCCGTGGCGACCTGCGTCGGCGTCCCGTAGACCTCGAGCGAGAAGAGCGAGTATCCGTACCAGTGCAGCTGGGCGGGGTCCCACGTGAAGCTGGTGCGCTGGTTCATCTGGATACGCACGTAGCGGGCGTCCGTCGGCGTCAGGGTCAGGTCGTCGGTGCCGCCGTCGCCCGCGGTCTCCGTGTGCACCGTGGTCCAGGACGCCGGGTCGTCGGGCGCCGTCGTCGCCACCTGCACGTCGTACCCCGCCGCGAACGCCGCCTCCCACGCCAGCACGACGTGGTCGACGGAGGCCGTGGCGCCGAGGTCGACCTGCACCCAGGCCGTGAACGGCACGTCCGCGTCCGGGCCGTTGCCGCTGGCCCACCGGGTGGCCGGGTTGCCGTCGATCGCTGCGTCGGGCGGGAACGTGCCGTCGCCGTCGGACTGGAACACGTCCGCCGTGGCGGTGCCCGTGCGCGCGAGGTCGCCGGGTGCCGCCTGTGCGGGTGCGGCGAGGCCGACCAGCGCCAGCGGGACGACGAGCGCCAGCGCGGCGAGGCTCGCGGGAAGGTGGTTCAGGCGGTCGGCACGACGCACGGTCACTCCCTCGTGACGTGGCCGGGCCCCGTTGCGCAGCCACTGCCGCCGTCCTCGGGCCGGGCCTCGTCGCCCCGCCGACGCGTGCGGCTCCCGCCAGACAATCACAATGACTTACTGGTCGGTAAGTCGAGAAGATCACGATTCGGTAACGGGCTTTTCGGGTGTTCCGGACGGCGCTCCGAATCGCGTGGGGCGTCAGGCCGGTACGACGCAGGCGGCCGCCGGCAGGCCGAGCGTGGTCACGACGGACCCGTCTGCCGCCAGCACCGCGAGGTCGCCCGAGACCTGCTCGGCCACCACGGTCCAGCCGTCGACGACCTCGAAGTGCCGCGGCCAGGCACCCGGCAGGGCGTCGTCCGCCACCCGGTCCAGCAGGCCGTCGTCGCGAACCACGAACCGGGCGAGCACGTCGGACGTGCGGGTCCCGACGAGCACCCGGGTGCCGTCGCGGACGATGTGCGACGGCAGCGGGCGGCGGCCGGGCTCGCGCGCCGGCACGGCCGTCGCGGGCAGCGTCTGCACCAGGGTGCCGACGCCGCCCTCCCACGCCAGCACGCGGACCGTCACGTCGAGCTCGCCGACGACGTACGCGAACCGGCCGTCGGCGCTGAACACCAGGTGGCGCGGGCCCGTGCCGGCGGGGAGCGTCGCGGCGATCCCGTCCTCGACCAGCCGGCCGGCCTCGCGGCGGTAGCGGCGGATCTCGTCGGTGCCCAGGTCGACCACCAGGACGAACGCACCGCCGGGTGCGTGCGCGACGAAGTGCGCGTGCGGCGCGGTCTGGCGGTCCTCGTCGGGACCCGAGCCCGCATGTCCGTGGACCTGCTCCGGCCCGCCCGCGGCGAATCCGCCGTCCGCGTCGAGCGGGAGCACGCTGAGCGCGCCCGAGGAGTAGTTCGCGACGAGCAGCGCGCCGGCGTCGAGGTCGAGCAGCAGGTGGCACGGGTCCTCGCCGCCCGACGGGACGGTCGCGCGGTGCACCAACGCGTCGCCGACGACGTCGAACGCGGTGATCGTGCCCTCGGTCTGCTCGTTCGCGGCATAGAGCACCCGGCCGCTCGGGTGCAGCGCGAGGAAGCTCGGTGACGGCGTCTCGGCCACCTGCCGCGCGGCGCTCAGCGACCCGGTCGCGGGGTCGAGGTCGACCCGCCAGATCCCCTCCCCCAGCCCGACGGGCGTGCCGGCCCCGGCCACGGGGTAGGTGCCGATCCACAGGGCTGTCTGCTGCGCGCTCACGGTCAGGGAGCCTACGACGAGGGCGCTCGACCGCTGCCGAGTGTCCGCAGGATCGAGCGTCCCGACGACCGGATGTGCGGACGTTGCGGGGCTAGCGGTGGGTGCGGAGCCACTCCGCCGGGTCGACCAGGACCGTGGCCAGGACGGCGAGGGCGCCGCCGGTCATCGCCGGGTACTGGCCCGCGCGGGCCGGCGACACGCGCAGCGGGGACCACGGCGCGAAGATCACGAGCTCGTCGAGCCGGGCGGACACCTCGTCGTGCACGTAGCCGAACAGCTGACCGAAGCTGCCGCCGAGCACCACCTCGCCGACGTCGACGACGTTGGCGACGGACGCCAGCGCGACGCCGAGGGCGCGGGCGGCCTGCGCAACAGCCGCCTGCGCGCGGTCGTCGCCTGCCGYGAGCGCGTCCAGCAGCGCATCGAGCCGGGCGGTCGGCGGCAGGCCGGCCGCGCGGAGCATCGCGTCCTGGCCCGCCAGGGCCTCGAGGCTGCCGTCGGAGGCGCGCGGGCCGCGGGAGGCGTCCACGACGACGTGCCCGATCTCGCCGCTCCAGCCGTGCCGGCCGGGGAACAGGTCGCCGTCGAGCACGAGCGCGCCGCCGATGCCGACCTCGCCGGAGACGTACGCGAAGCTGGGTGAGCCGCCGCGGGCGCGCGCCTCCGCGCGGGCCGCCAGGTTGGCCTCGTTGCCGACGCGCGGGGGCAGGTCCGCCAGGACCGGGTGCGCGGAGACGCGCGCGACGACGTCGACGTCGCGCCAGCCGAGCTTGGGCGCGACGCGCAGCGGCCCCGTGATGCGGTCGACGAGCCCGGGCAGCGCGAGCGCCGTCCCCGCGACGCGGACGCCGCCGGCGCGCAGCTGCTCGACCACGGCGGCCGCGAGCGCCGCCAGCCGGTCCAGCACGTCCGCGGCGTCGGCCCCGCGCAGGTCGTCGAGCTCGACGTGCTCGGCCAGGACGTCGCCCGCCAGGTCGATCGCGCGGACGCCCAGGTAGTCGACGTTGACCTCCATGCCCACGCCGGCGACGGTCCCCCGGGCGGGCGCCAGCGGGACGGCGGGACGGCCGGCGCGCTGGGTCGGGGTGGGCTCGAGCTCGCGCACCAGGCGCGCCTCGATCAGCTGGTCGACCAGGCCCGAGACGGTCGCGCGCGCCAGCCCCTCGGACGCCGCGAGCTGCGCGCGGGACGGCGGCTCGCCGGCCTCGACGATCCCCCGCAGGGCGACACCAAGGTTCTGGTCGCGCATCTGCGCCTGCCGGGCGACCCGGGTGGGGTCGCGGGGCTCGGGCGTCGGCATGGCTTGACCCTACCGGCCGGACGGGATAAATTCATCCGGCAAACTAAACTCGACGTAACTCGATGAGGAGACGCGTGATGGCAGCGCAGCCCACCCGTGCAGACAAGTTCTCGTTCGGCCTCTGGACGGTCGGCTGGAACGCCCAGGACCAGTTCGGCTCGGCCTCTCGGCCGTGGCTCGACCCGGTCGAGTCGGTCCACAAGCTCGCCGAGCTCGGCGCGGCCCACGTGACGTTCCACGACGACGACGTCGTTCCCTTCGGCTCCGACGTCGCGGAGCGCGACCGCATCCTCGCCCGCTTCAAGGGCGCCCTCGACGAGACCGGCATCACCGTCGAGATGGTCACCACCAACACGTTCAGCCACCCGATCTTCAAGGACGGCGCGTTCACGTCGAACGACCGCCGCGTGCGCCGCTACGGCCTGCGCAAGGTGGTCCGCAACGTCGACCTGGCCGCCGAGCTGGGCGCCGACACGTTCGTCATGTGGGGCGGCCGCGAGGGCGCCGAGTACGACTCGGCCAAGGACCTCAACGCCGCGCACGACCGGTACGCCGAGGGCATCGACACCGTCGCCGCCTACATCAAGGAGAAGGGCTACGGCCTGCGCATCGCGCTCGAGCCCAAGCCGAACGAGCCCCGCGGCGACATCCTGCTGCCGACGATCGGCCACGCGATCGCGCTCATCGACCGGCTGGAGCACGCCGACATCGTCGGCCTCAACCCCGAGGTCGGCCACGAGCAGATGGCGGGCCTCAACTACACGCAGGGCATCGCCCTCGCGCTGTGGGCGGGCAAGCTCTTCCACATCGACCTCAACGGCCAGAAGTCGATCAAGTACGACCAGGACCTGGTGTTCGGGCACGGCGACCTGTTCTCCGCGTTCGCCACGGTCGACCTGCTCGAGAACGGCTTCCCCTCGGGCGGCCCGACCTACGACGGTCCGCGCCACTTCGACTACAAGCCGTCGCGCACCGAGGACTTCCAGGGTGTCTGGGACTCGGCCGCCGCCAACATGTCCACGTACCTCCTGCTCAAGGAGCGGGCCCAGGCGTTCCGCGCCGACCCCGAGGTGCAGGCGGCGTTCGAGGAGTCGGGCGTGCTCGAGCTCTCGCAGCCGACGCTGGCCGAGGGCGAGACCCTGGCCGACCTGATCGCGGACCGGTCCGCCTACGAGGACCTCGACGTCGAGGCCGTCGCCGAGCGCGGCTTCGGCTTCGTCCGCCTCAACCAGCTGGCCCTCGAGCACGCGCTCGGCGCCCGCTGACCTATCCCCACCCCGCAACGTCCGAGCAATCGGGGGTCCTGACCCTCACTTGCTCGGACGTTGCGCCACACTCATTCCTTGCGTCCGAGCAGAGGGAGCCCAGGGGCCCCCGATGCTCGGACGTTGCGGGTTCTTCTGGAGGTAGCTCATGGCTCTCGTGGCCGGTATCGACTCGTCCACGCAGTCCTGCAAGGTCGTCGTGCGCGATGCCGACACCGGGGCGCTCGTGCGCTCCGGGCGGGCCTCGCACCCCGACGGCACCGAGGTCGCGCCCTCGTCCTGGTGGGACGCGCTGCAGAGCGCGATCGTCAGCGCGGGCGGCCTCGACGACGTGGCCGCGATCTCCGTCGGCGGGCAGCAGCACGGCATGGTCGCGCTGGACTCGCGCGGCGAGGTGGTCCGCGACGCGCTGCTGTGGAACGACACCCGCTCGGCGCCGGCCGCGCTCGACCTCATCGACGAGCTGGGCGGGCCGCAGGCGTGGGCCGACGCCGTCGGCAGCGTGCCGGTCGCCTCGCTGACCGTGACCAAGCTGCGTTGGCTGCGCGACGCGGAGCCCGACAACGCGGCGCGGGTGGCGGCCGTCGCCCTCCCCCACGACTGGCTCACCTGGCGCCTGGCGGGGTCGACGAGCATCGACGCGCTGACCACCGACCGGTCGGACGCCTCCGGCACCGGCTACTGGTCCCCCGCGACCGAGGACTACCGGCCCGACCTCCTGCGCCTGGCCCTGGGTCACGACGCCGTCGTCCCGCGCGTGCTCGGTCCGTCCGAGGCCGGGCCGTCCACCCCCTCGGGCGCCGTCCTGGGCCCCGGCGCCGGCGACAACGCCGCCGCCGCGCTCGCGCTGGACCTCCAGCCCGGCGACGTCGCCGTCTCCATCGGCACGTCCGGCGTCGTCTCCGCGATCGCGGCCACGGCCACGGCCGACGGCTCGGGTCTGGTGACCGGGTTCGCCGACGCCACGGGCGCCTTCCTGCCGCTCGCGTGCACCCTGAACGCCTCGCGCGTGCTGGACGCGGCGGCGCGGATGCTCGGCGTCGACCACGCGGGCCTGTCGGCGCTCGCCCTGTCCGCCCCCGCGGGCGCGGACGGACTCGTCCTCGTGCCCTACCTCGAGGGCGAGCGGACCCCCAACAAGCCCGACGCCACGGGCGCCCTGCACGGCCTGCGGCTGGCCAACACGACGCCGGCGCACCTGGCGCGCGCGGCGGTCGAGGGGATGCTGTGCGCGCTCGCCGACGGCATCGACGCGCTGCGGGACCAGGGCGTCGCCGTCGAGCGGCTGTTCCTCATCGGCGGCGGGGCGCAGTCCGAGGCGGTACGCGCGATCGCCCCGTCGGTGCTCGGCCTCGAGGTGCGCGTCCCGACGCCCGGCGAGTACGTGGCCGACGGAGCCGCCCGGCAGGCCGCCTGGGTGCTCTCTGGCGCCGCGACCCCGCCGTCGTGGAGCGCCGCCGGCGAGGCGGCCGTGTTCACCGGGGCCCCGGTGCCCCTGGTGCGCGAGCAGTACGCGGCCGTCCGGGAGCTCACCGGGGTGCGCCCGGCCTGACACCGGACATGACGAGAGCCCGGCACGGGTGTGCCGGGCTCTCGTGTGCGTGCTGGGGTCAGTGCGCCGCGTCGTACGCGGACTTGACCTCCGCCGAGATGCGCCCGCGCTCGGACACGTGGTGCCCGTGCTCCTTGGCCCACTCGCGGATCGCCTGGGCGTCGCCCGACGACGAACGCCGTCCCCGGACCGCCGTCGACCTCGTCGTCGTGCGTCCGCCGACCTTGCGCGCGTGGCCGACCCACTGAGCGAACGCGTCGCGCAGCTCGCCCGCGTGCGCGGACGTCAGGTCGATCTCATAGGTGACGCCGTCGAGACCAAAAGTCACGGTCTCGTCTGCAGTTCCGCCGTCGATGTCGTCGACCAGCAGGACCTGGACCTTCTGTGCCATTGCTCGCTCCGTATGGCAGATGAACGAAAATGCTGTCCCGTTCACTATCGCATCGGCGCAATAAGGCGTCAATCGGACGGAGTGGATTCCCCATTAATGATGCGGGCTTCTGCCGCGCGTTCGGCGGCGTCCATTCTGGCCATTGCCTGCCGTTCCGTGCGGTCGGCATTCACCAGCGCGCGGATGGCGAACCAGAACAGCAGGCCGACGCCGATCGACGGAAGGAGCGCCGCCAGCGCCGTGAGCAGGGGGTTCATGAGTTCTGCGGCTTCACCAGCGGGAACAGGATGGTCTCGCGGATACCCAGTCCCGTGAGCGCCATGAGAAGTCGGTCGATCCCGAGACCGAGCCCACCCGCCGGCGGCAACGCGTACTCGACGGCAGTGAGAAAGTCCTCATCGACGCGCATCGCCTCGTCGTCGCCCGCGGCCGCCAGCAACGCCTGCGCCTCGAAGCGCTTCCGCTGGATCACCGGGTCGACGAGCTCGGAATATGCAGTGGCGAGCTCGACGCCGCGCACATAGAGATCCCACTTCTCGACGACACCCGGGATCGCGCGGTGATCGCGCGTGAGCGGGCTCGTCTCCACCGGGAAATCGCGCACAAATGTTGGCTCGAACAAGTGATCGCCGACGCGGTCCTCCCACAGCAGCTCGACCAGCTTGCCGTGGCTCACGCGCTTCGGGTCGTACTCGACCTCGAGCCGGGCGGCGAGCGCCTTGAGCTCCTCCAGCGAGGTCTCGGGCGTGATCTCCTGGCCCAGCGACTCGGACAGCGACCCGTACATGGTCAGCTCGGCCCACTCGCCGCCGAGCTCGTACTCCTGGCCGTCGGGAAGCGTGACGACCGTGGTGCCGAGGACGTCCTTGGCGGCCGTCTGCACGAGGTCCCGGGTCAGGGCGGCCATCGTGTCGTAGTCGCCGTAGGACTCGTACGCCTCGAGCATCGCGAACTCCGGGGAGTGCGTGGAGTCCGCGCCCTCGTTGCGGAAGTTGCGGTTGATCTCGAAGACACGCTCGATACCGCCGACGAGCGCCCGCTTGAGGAACAGCTCCGGGGCGATCCGCATGTACAGGTCGATGTCGAAGGCGTTCATGTGCGTGACGAACGGCCGCGCGGTGGCGCCCCCGGGCTGCGTCTGCAGCATCGGCGTCTCGATCTCGATGAACTCGCGGCGGTGGAAGTTGTCGCGCAGCGACCGCATGAGCGCGGGCCGCTGGCGAGCGGTCTCGCGTGCGGCCGGGCGCACGATGAGGTCGACGTACCGCTGCCGGACGCGCGCCTCCTCGGAGAGCTCGGCGCCGTCGAAGAGGTTGGGCAGCGGGCGCAGGGACTTGGCGGCGATCTGCCACTCGTCGGCGAGCACCGACAGCTCGCCGCGGCGCGAGCTGATCACGCGGCCGTGCACGAAGAGGTGGTCGCCCAGGTCGACGTCCGTCTTGAACGCGGCGAGCCGCTCCGGCCCGACGGCGTCCAGGCTGAACATCGCCTGCAGCCGGTTGCCCTCGCCGTCCTGCAGCGTGGCGAAGCAGAGCTTCCCGCCGATGCGGACGAACACCACGCGACCGGCGACGCCGACCTCGTCGTCCGTCTCCTGGCCCGCCTCGAGGTCCTGGTGCTCCGCGCGGACCTGCGCGATCGTGTGGGTGCGCGGCACCCCGACCGGGTAGGCCTCGACGCCGGCCGCCAGCAGCCGCTCCCGCTTCTCGCGGCGGACCCGGATCTGCTCGGGGGCGTCGTCGGGTGCAGGGGTGCTCTGGGGCGTCTCGCTCACCGGACGATCTTACCGGCGGGTCCCTGTGCGCCCGGGCCGCGAGCGGTGCCTGCTGCGTCACGCAGGCCGCAGCGGCTCGAGGTCGAGCGCCAGGTCCAGGATCGGCGACGAGTGCGTGAGGCCGCCCACGGACAGGTAGTCGACCCCCGTGGAGGCCACCTCCCGCGCGCGGTCGAGCGTGAGGTTGCCGGTCGCCTCGAGCTCGACGCCGTCGTCGACCGCGCGCACCGCCGCGACCACCTGCGCCAGCAGCGGCGTCGGCATGTTGTCGAGCAGCAGGAACCGCGCGCCCGCCGCGACGGCCTCGAGGGCCTGGTCCAGGGTGTCCGCCTCGACCTGGATGGTGACGTCGGGGAACCGCGCGCGGACCGCCGCGACCGCCGCCGACACCGACCCCGCCGCAACCACGTGGTTGTCCTTGACCATCGCCACGTCGTACAGGCCCATGCGCTTGTTCGTGCCGCCGCCGCAGCGCACCGCGTACTTCTCCAGCGCGCGCAGGCCCGGGGTCGTCTTGCGGGTGTCCAGGACCTGCGCGCCCGTGCCGTCGAGGGCGTCGGCCCAGCGGCGGGTGTGGGTGGCGACGCCCGACGCTCGCGAGGCGAGGTTGAGCAGCGTGCGCTCGGCGACGAGCAGGACCTGCACCGGGCCGCGCAGCACGGCGAGCACGTCGCCTCGCGCGACCCGCGAGCCGTCGGGCACCCGCTGGTCCACCGACGGCACGGGCAGCCCGAGCCGCGCGGCGACCTGGCCGACGACCGCCGGCACGACGACCAGGCCGGCGACGACGCCGTCCTGCCGCGCGACCAGGTCCGCGGCGCCGAGCGCGTCGGGCGCGATGGTCGACTGCGTGGTCACGTCCCGCCCGGGGGCCGGGCCGAGGTCCTCGTTGAGGGCGGTCGCCACCGTTCGGGCGATCCACGCGGGGTCCAGTCCAGGCTCGATCACGCGGTCACGCTAGCCGACGGTCAGCCGATCGGTGCACGGCGCGTGACGAGGTGGCCCTCGGCGTCGAGCGAGGCCTCCAGCCGCACGCGCCACGACGGCTCGGTGCGGGGGAAGTCGCTGCGCGCGTGACCCCCGCGGCTCTCCTCGCGCTCGAGCGCGGTGGCGGTCAGCACCGTCGCCACCTGGTGCACGTTCGTCGTCTCCCACTCCGCCACCTGGGGAGCGGCCAGCCGGCGGCCCTCGTCGGTGCGCAGGTGCGCGTCGGTGGGCACGGCGGCCAGCGCGGTCGCCGCGCGACGCAGCCCGTCGCCGGAGCGCAGGGGGCCCGGGCCCTCCGACGCGATCCGCTGCACGCGGGCCCGCGAGGCGGCGGCGACCAGCGCCTCGTCGCCGGGGCGGACGACCGGCCCGAGCGGCGTGAGCGCCCCCGCCGCGACCTGCGCGGCGATGTGCCGGGCCGCGCGCGTGGCGAACACCAGGCCCTCGAGCAGCGAGTTCGACGCGAGCCGGTTGGCGCCGTGCACTCCGGTGCACGCCACCTCCCCCACCGCGTAGAGGCCGGCCAGGCTGGTGCGCCCGACCAGATCCGTGGCGACGCCGCCCGAGTGGTAGTGCTGCGCGGGAGCGACGGGGACCAAGTCGGTGGTCATGTCGATGCCGTGCTCGAGCAGCCGCTCGTTGATGGTCGGGAACCGTCGGCGCAGGAAGTCGGCGCCCAGGTGCCGGGCGTCCAGCCACACGTGGTCGGACCCGGTCTCCGCCATGCGGCGCACGATCGCGTGCGCGACCACGTCCCGGGGGGCCAGCTCCGCCATCGGGTGCACGTCCGGCATGAACCGCACGCCGTCCGTGTCCAGCAGCAGCGCGCCCTCGCCGCGCACGGCCTCCGACACGAGGGTCAGCTGGCCCTTCACGCCCGAACCCAGCCACAGCACGGTCGGGTGGAACTGCACGAACTCCACGTCACCGAGCGTCGCGCCCGCGCGCAGGGCGGCCGCGATCCCGTCTCCGGTGGCCTGCGCGGGGTTGGTGGACGACCGGAAGACCTGGCCGATGCCGCCGGTGGCCAGGACGACCGCACGGCCCAGCGCGGCGCCGACGCCGTCGCGCTGCCCCTCGCCGATCACGTGCAGCGTCACGCCGCAGGCCCGTCCGGGTCGGCCGTCCGGACCCGGCGGGCCGGTGAGGACGTCGAGCACGAGCGCGTGCTCGATGACCTCGATGCCCGGGTCGTCGCGGACGGCCTCGATCTGCGCGACGAGCGCGCGGGAGATCTCCGCGCCCGTGGCGTCGCCGCCCGCGTGCGCGATCCGGTCCGCGTGGTGGCCGCCCTCGCGGGTCAGCGAGATCGACCCGTCGGGGGCGGTGTCGAAGACCGCGCCGCGGGCGACCAGCTCGCGCACGCGCGCCGGACCCTCGGTGACCAGCACCTCGACCGCGCGGGGGTCGCAGAGCCCGGCGCCGGCCACGAGCGTGTCCTGCAGGTGCGCGGACGGCGAGTCGGACGGGTCCAGCGCCGCGGCGATGCCGCCCTGCGCCCAGACCGTCGACCCCGACGCGAGCGTGTCCTTGGTGACCAGCAGGACGCGCGGCACGCGGGTGCGCAGCTCCAGCGCGGCGGTGAGGCCGGCGATGCCCGACCCGACGACGACCGCATCCGCCTCGACGATCCACCCGGGCTCGGGCGCGGCGAGCCGCGTGGCCAGCCGGGTGCTGGTCGTGGGCGAGGCGCTCGCGACCGCCGTCACCGGCGGGCCGTCGCGAACCGGATGCCGCTGGGTTCTAGGTCGTCCCAGCCGTCGGGGACCTGCCCGGGGTCGTCCCCGAGGTCGGCGATGCGGTTGTCGGCGTCGACCAGCACGACGCGGGGCTCGTAGGCACGGGCCTCGGCGTCGGCGAGCTGTCCGTAGGCGATGAGGATGACCACGTCGCCGGGGTGCACCAGGTGGGCGGCCGCACCGTTGATGCAGACCTGGCCCGCGCCGCGCTCGCCCGGGATCGCGTACGTGGTCAGCCGCGCGCCGGTGGTGACGTCGACGACGTCCACCTGCTGCCCGGGCAGGATGTCCGCGGCCTCCAGCAGGTCGAGGTCGACCGTGACCGACCCGACGTAGTGCAGGTCCGCCTGCGTCACCGTCGCGCGGTGGATCTTGCCGGTCATCATCGTGCGGGTCAGCGTGGTCACGCGCGCACCTCCACCATCGCGTTGTCGATGAGCCGCGTCGTGCCGAGGTTCGCCGCGACGAGCAGCAGGGCCTCGCCGACGAAGCCGGCCGGGACCTCCGCGAACGTCTCCGGGTCCACGAGCGCGACGTAGTCGACGTCGACGTCCGCCAGCTCCCGGCGGGCGGAGGTCCGGATCTCGTCGGCGCTGCCCGTGGCCCGCACCGCGCGCGACAGCGCGAGCGCGCGGCGGCGCTCGTCGTCGCTCAGATAGGCGTTGCGGCTGGACAGCGCGATGCCGTCGTCGTCGCGCACGATCGGCGCCGCCACGACCGTCACCGGCACGTCGAGGTCGCGGACCATCCGGCGCACGGCGGCCAGCTGCTGAGCATCCTTGGCGCCGAACAGGGCGACCTCGGGCCGCGTGAGGTGCATGAGCTTGAGCACGACCGTGAGCACGCCGTCGAGGTGGCCCGGCCGGCTGGCACCCTCCAGCACGTCCCCGATCGCCCCCGCGCTCACGCGCACGATCGGGTCGCCGTCGGGGTAGACGACCTCGGGACCCGGCGCGAAGACGATGTCGTCGGGACCCAGCAGGCCCGGGCCGGACAGCAGTGCGACGTCGCGCTCGAGGTCGCGGGGGTACTTGGCGAGGTCCTCGGTCGGCGCGAACTGCAGCGGGTTGACGAAGATCGTCACGACGACCGCGTCGGCCAGCTCACGGGCGCGCGCCACCAGCGACAGGTGCCCGGCGTGCAACGCACCCATGGTCATGACGACCGCGCGGCGGTACGGCCGCGCCGTGTGGGCGGTACCCCGCTGGCCCTCGGTGCGCGGCACCGCCTGCACGTCCTGCACCGCGAGCGCCGCGGCCAGGGCGCCGCGCGTGTGCACCAGCGTCGGCGTCGTCGTCTGCGTCGTCATTCGTCGTCCTCCTGCGGGTCCGGCCCGTCGTCCACCTGCAACGTCCCGGCGTCCTCGTTGATGCCGTCGAGCAGCTCCTGCGCCGCCGCCGGGCCGATCAGCCCCGCCGCCAGCGCACGTCCCGTCGCCGAGCGCGCCAGGGCACGGTATCCCGCGACGACATCGACCGCGCCCGTGGAGGCGGCGAACGTGGTGAGGGCCACACCGTGCTCGCGGACCGTGCCGGCGTCGCCCCGGCGCACCGGGCCGGTCAGGGCGGTGATCGCGCCCGCGCCCCCAGCGGACTCCGCGCGCAGCGCGCCGTCGAGCGCGGCCTCGAGGAGCGGGCCGAGCATGCGACCCGGGTCCGCGACGCCCGCCGCCGCGAGCGCCTGCGCGGCCTGCGCGACCAGCACCACGAGGTGGTTCGCGCCGTGCGCCAGGGCCGCGTGGTAGAGCGCGCGGGACTCCTCCGCCAGCACGACCGGCTCGCCACCGACCTCGACCACCAGGGCCTGGCCGATGGGCAGCACCGGCCCCGGAGCGGTGACCGCGAACGAGCAGCCGACCAGCCGGGACAGGTCCAGCGACGTGCCCGTGAACGTCATCGCGGGGTGCAGGGCCAGCGGGATCACGCCGGCCGCGCGTGCGGGCCCGAGCACGTCGACGCCGAACCGCCCCGACGTGTGCACCACGATCTGCCCCACCTGCCAGGCGCCCACGTCCGCCAGCCCGCGGACCAGGCCCGGCAGCGCGTCGTCCGGGACCGTGAGGAGCACGAGCTCCGCGCGGCGGACGACCTCCGGGATGTCCAGCACCGGGACCCCGGGCAGCAGCGCCGACGCGCGCTCGCGGGACGCCTCCGAGATGGCGGACACCGCGACCACCGGGTGGCCCGCCGCGCGCAGGGCGCTGCCCAGCACCGCCCCGACCCGTCCCGTGCCGATCACGCCGACCCCGAGCCGGCCCGGGCGGGATGCCGGGTCCGCTGGGGTCACGAGCCCGGTCCGACCGGTGGCGCCGGCACGCCGGGCTCCGGCGTCGGCGCACCGACGGCCCGCATCCACTGCTCGGGCGTCGCGGTGGCGCGCGCGTTCCGGGCCCGCTCCGCCTGCTCGTCGAGGAGCGCGGCCGCCACGCCCGCGTCGAGGTGCTCCACGCGCGGGGCCACCGGTCCGGGTGTCGAGTGCAGCACGAACGACGCGAGCCCGAGCCGTCGCTGCACGGGACCCTGCGCGAGGCCCAGCGACTGCGTGCGCTCGTGCGGCACGACGTCGACGCTGCGCCAGAAGCGGCCCGACCGGGTCACCAGCGCCCGCTCGGTGACCTTCACGCCGTGCCGCCGCCAGCCGACGGGGTCGACCCACCGGGCCCTGCGGGGCGCGGCCGTGAAGCCGCCGTCGGCGTCCCGGCCCGACAGGGCGGCGTCGATCAGGCCTGCGGGGTCGTCGACGCCCAGGTCGGGCAGCACGAGCCACAGCGCCGTCAGGGCGTCGCTCCGCGTGGCGACCGGGTGCAGCACGGTGTCCCGCTGCTGCTGGTCGCCCTGGCCGTAGCCCGCCACATTGATCTCGACGCGCCACCAGTCCGGGCCGCGCCACAGCGGGCCCTGCCGCAGCCGGATCGCCTGGACGCGACCCGGCGGCACCGTCTGGGTCCGGGCCTCCGTGAGTCCGTGCCGCAGGCGGATCCCGTCGGGCGAGATCGCCGCGCGGAAGTTGGCGCCCTGGTTG
The DNA here is from genome assembly GCF_056406355.1 of Cellulomonas sp. P1_C4. Classification (NCBI taxonomy): domain Bacteria; kingdom Bacillati; phylum Actinomycetota; class Actinomycetes; order Micrococcales; family Cellulomonadaceae; genus Cellulomonas; species Cellulomonas sp. P1_C4. The sequence goes on from NZ_JBFUAI010000024.1 coordinate 87,514, forward strand.
ATCCGGCTCCACACGAACGTGATGCCAGCGAACAGCGGGGCGAGCAGCACGAACGCCGCGCTGATGTCCCGGGACACGATGCCCAGCGTGATCGCGCCCGCCACGAGCAGCAGCAGCCCCGGCACCACGCCGGAGCGCAGGGTGGCCGCGACGAGCCGCCCCATCGGCAGCTCGTACACCTGCCGCTCGGGGGCGACCTCGAACGCCGGCGGCGCCGCGGGGACCGCCTGCGCGTCTTCCACGACAGGCGCCGCCGCCGCCGGACGCTGGAGCCCGGCCGCCAGCGCCAGCAGCTCCGCGCGCAGCGCCTCCGCCTCGGCCTCCCGCAGGAACGCCAGCGACACCGCCGACCCGCTGCCCCCGGCGACCTCGAGCTTGAGCTCCGCGAGCCCGACCAGCCGGGCGAGCAGCGGCTGCACGACATCGACGGCCTGCAGCCGGTCGAGGCGCGCCTGGCGCTGCTGGCGGAAGAGGATGCCGGTGCGCAGGTGGACGGCCTCGTCGGTGACCGCGAACCGCGTGACCCGCCACGCGACCGCGGAGTAGGCGAACCCGATGAGCCCGACCAGGATGATCGACCCGATGAGCGCCAGGAACGCGGTCCCGTGCATGAGGTCGATCGCCTGCTTGAGGTTCTCGCCGATCTGGAACCAGCCGATGGCCAGCACCGCGACGAGCACCTTCCAGCCCTTGAGCGCCGGCGTGACCGGGTGCATCCGACGCCACCCGGTGACGTCCTCGTCGCGCTCGGTCTCCACGTCCGGTGAGCTGGTCACAGCCCCGCCAGCCGCGCCTCGCCCCGCGACGCCATCCGGTCGCGCAGGCGCGCGGCCTCGTGGGGCGGAAGGCCGTCGATCGACGCGCTCGTCGCCGGCGACGCGGTGTGCAGCTGCACCGAGGCGATCTGGAAGCGCCGGGCCAGCGGCCCCGCGTTGACGTCGACGTACTGCATGCGGCCGTAGGGCACGACCACGAGCGAGCGGAACATGATGCCGCGCCGCACCAGCAGGTCGTCCGCGCGCTCGGCGTAGGCCATCGCCCGCACCTGGCGCGGCACCAACCAGACGATCCACAGGATGAACAGCACGACGACGGCCGGGAACACCCACAACCAGGCGTCGCCGACGAGCACCGCGAGCAGGACGGTCAGGACGAGGATCGGGGTCTGCACGATGGCCGTCGTCGTGAGCCGCGCGCCGATCAGCCGACGCGACACCGGGGTCCAGGTGACGTCGGCGGGATCGAACGGCTCGCGAGTGCCGGGGACGGCGTCGGAGGTCATGGATCCATCCTCCCACCCGCTCACGGGGCGCTCGGGTCCGCTGCGGGCCGCTCGCTGGCGGCGTCGGCACCCGCCTCGGGCGGCGGCACGCGGCAGAACCACTCCACCACCAGACCCACCACCGCGAGCACCACGGCACCGCCCGCCGCCACGCCCGCGGCGGCGGCCCGTCCCCCGTTGCCCGGCACGTCCAGGTCGGTGACCAGGGTCAGCACCTGCCCGCCGTACCAGCCGGCCAGGAGCGCGCCCGTGTAGCACGACGCCTTGGCGAGCACCGCCGTGCGGGCCGCGCGGATCGGGTCGAGCGTGGGCCGCTTGCCGTGCAGGAACTGCCGCACGGCCCAGCCCATGGAGAACACGACGGCGGCGATGAGCAGCTCCACCACGACCACGAGCCACGGCACGGACGGCAGCATGCCGCCGCGGCCCGCGACGGCGCGCAGCACGATCCACGTGACCGCGGCGCCGGCGGCGGCGATCAGCAGCAGCGTCTGCCAGCGGGTGCGGTGGATCACGCGTCCTGGGCCTCCGGCCGCCCGGTCTGGACCGCACCCGTGTCGTTGCCGGCCGGGATCGGAGCGGTCAGCCAGTCGAGCGCGAGCCACCGGACGCCCTCACGGTCCGGCGCCGTCGCGGCCAGCGCGCCGACCGGACCGCCGCCGAGGCCCGGCAGCACGGCGTGCGGGTCCAGCTGCGCCCACGGCTGCAGCACGAACGCGCGCTCGTGGGCCCGCGGGTGCGGCAGCTCGAGGTCGTCGGTCACGGCGAGGACCGAGCCGTACAGCACGATGTCGATGTCCAGGGTCCGCGGCCCCCAGTGCTCCTGCCGCTCGCGGCCGTGGGCCTGCTCGATGGCCTGGGTGGCGCGCAGCAGCTCCCGTGCGGCGAGCGTGGTCGTCGCGAGCACCACGGCGTTGAGGTAGTCCGGGGACTGCTCCGGGCCACCGACGGCGGCGGTCCGGGCCAGCGGCGAGACCTCCTGGACCTCGATCCCCGGGGTCCCGGCCAGGTCGGTGACCGCCTGGCGCAGCGTCTCCTGCGCGGGACCCAGGTTGGCGCCGAGCGCGAGGACGATCTGGACCGGCTGGTCGGGGACCTGGTCCAGGACGTCGACGACCACCTCGCCGGTCACCGCCGGCTCCTCCGGCGCGTACGGGGCTAGCTCGGTCGAGGCGTCGGGACCCTCCACCGACAGCGCCCCGGGTGCGGGCGGGCCGGTCGGCACCGCCGCCGCCGCGACGACGGCCCCGCCGGGCGCCGGCGTCACGGGGAACGTCGCGGTCGCGGTGGGCGCGGACCGGGAGGTCGGCTCCGTGACCGGGCGCGGCAGGTACGGCTCCGCGGCGGGGAGCTTGGACCGGTCGCGGTGGATGGCGACCACCACGTCGCCGAAGGGGACGGTGATGGGCGCGTTCGGCTTGTGCACGGCGACGTCGACCGCCTGCACGATGCCCGAGGCCAGCACGGTCGCCGCGATGCGCTCGGCGACGGTCTCGATGAGGTCCACCGGCTCGCCCGAGAGCACGGCGGCCACCTGCTCGGCCAGCTCGCCGTAGTGCAGGGTGTGCGCGAGGTCGTCCCGGGCGGCGGCCCGACGGGTGTCCAGGTAGACCACGACGTCCGCGACGAACGTCTGCCCCTCCCGGCGCTCGTGCTCGAACACCCCGTGGTAGCCCATCGCGGTGATGCCMGTCAGCCTGATCTGGTCGAGCCGGCGCCCGCTGGCGTCCAGCGCGCCCTGCCGGCTCTCGTCGTCCGTCGTCACCGCGTGCTCCCTCCGGTTCTCGCGTCCTCGTCCACGGCCAGCTCGTCCTCGTCGGCACCGTCGAGGCCGGCGTCCCCGTGCGCACCCTCCCACGCCGCGGCGACACGCACGGCGTCCGCCGAGCCGGGCACCTCGTGCACCCGCACGCACCAGGCCCCCGCGGCCGCGGCCAGCGCGGTCACCGCCGCGGTCGCGCGGTCCCGCGCGAGCGGCGGCGCGGG
>NZ_JBFUAI010000025.1:0-55715 GCF_056406355.1 Cellulomonas sp. P1_C4
CCGTCGGGGCGTGCAGCGCGGCCCGGGTGCGGCGGCGCAGGGCTCGCTCGGCGCGCTCGTCGCGTTCGGTCAGTGCGCTGAGGCTCGCCTCCAGGCCAYCCAGCACGCGGGTGCGCTCGGCGACGACCGCGGGGTTCCAGTCGCGCACCCGGCGGTCCGCCTCGTAGGCCTCGGCGGCGGCCGTGACGACGTCGTGGGCGGCCTGCACGGCGGCGTGCTCGGCGGGGGCGTGCTCGGCGACGGTGTGCAGGCTCACCAGGCGGACGCCCGGCAGCGAGCGCACGCCGGGGTCCACGTCGTGCCGCAGGGCGAGGTCCACCACGGTGAGCGAGGTGGACGACGACGCGCGGGCCGCGGCGAGGGCGTCGACCCCCAGGACCGCACCGGCGGCGCCGCTGCAGGCGACCACCAGGTCGACGTCGGACACCTCGGCGGCGAGGTCGGCCGAGGACGGGAGGGCGCGGACTCCGCGGGCCGCGGCGAACGCCCCCGCGCGGCCGGAGGCGGAGAACACCCGGATGTCGCCGGCGCCGCGGGCCTTGAGCGCGGCCAGCGAGGCACCTGCGTAGGAGCCCGTGCCGATGAGCACGCACCGGACGGACGGCCAGTCGGGCAGGTCCCGCTCGGCGATGTCGAGCGCGACGCCGACGACCGAGCGGCCGGTGGCGCCGAGTCCCGTGCGGCTCTCGACCAGGCGCGAGACGCGGGAAGCCGCCTGGAACAGCGACTCGAGGCCGGACGTCGTGGTGCGGTCGCGGCGGGCGGTGGTCAGCGCGCGGCGGACCTGCCCGGCGATCTCGCGCTCTCCGACGACCATCGAGTCGAGGCCGCTGGCCACGGCGAAGAGGTGCTCGGCGGCGTCGGTGCCGGTGCGGACGCGCAGGTGGTTCTCGACCTGGTCCGCGGTGTAGCCCGAGCGGCCCGCGACCGCCTCGGCGGCCGCGGCACGGGCGGAGGGTGCGCGCTCGGCGTCATCGACCTCGAGGTACAGCTCGAACCGGTTGCACGTCGCCAGGACGACGGCACCGGAGACGAACCTGTGCACCGTCGAGCCCACGAGCTCGGACGCGACGGCCTGCACGTCCGACGAGAGACGTTCGAGCACATCGAGGTCGAGGTCGTGGTGACTGGCGGCGAGGGACAGCAGCACCACGTCCCGAGTTAATCATCTCGACAATTGTCCGGCACAATCGAGCACGTGAACCTTCCTTCCTCGCACCCCCTCGCCGACGGTCGCACGACGAATTCTTCGCTGGTGCGCGCCTATTCCGGCGAGCGGCCCGAGCGGCGGCCGGTGTGGTTCATGCGACAGGCCGGTCGGTCGCTGCCGGAGTACCGCGCGGCGCGCGGCGGCACCGCGATGCTCGACGCGTGCCTGGACCCGGCGCTCGCCAGCGAGATCACCCTGCAGCCGGTGCGCCGGCACGACGTCGACGCGGCGATCTTCTTCTCGGACATCGTGGTGCCCCTCAAGCTCGCGGGCGTCGACGTGGAGATCAAGCCCGGTGTCGGCCCCGTCATGGGCTCCGCGGTCCGGACCGCCGACGACGTCGCCCGGCTGCGCGACCTGGGCCCGCTGACGACCGAGGCGCTGCGGCCCGTCTCCGACGGCGTGGCGCTCACGGTCGACGCGCTGGGCGGGACGCCGCTCATCGGCTTCGCCGGCGCCCCCTTCACGCTCGCCGCGTACCTGGTCGAGGGCGGCCCGTCGCGCGACCACCTGGCCGCCCGCACGCTCATGCACGCCGACCCGGCGACGTGGGCGGCGCTGACGCAGTGGGCCGCGGACGTCACGGGCGCGTTCCTGCGCGCGCAGGTGCTGGCCGGCGCGAGCGCGACGCAGCTCTTCGACTCCTGGGCGGGCTCGCTGGGCCTGTCCGACTACACCGCGCACGTCGCCCCGGCGTCGGCCCGCGCGCTGAGCCACGTCGCCGACCTGGACGTGCGCAAGGTGCACTTCGGCACCGGCACGAGCGAGCTGTTGGGCGCCATGCGCGACGTCGGCGCGGACGTCATCGGCGTCGACTACCGGCTGCCGCTCGACGAGGCGAACCGCCGGCTCGGCGGCACCACGCCGCTGCAGGGCAACATCGACCCGGCCCTGCTCGCCGCCCCCTGGCCGGTGCTGGAGGCGCACGTCCGCGACGTCGTCGCGCGGGGCTCTGTGGCCCCCGGGCACGTGGTGAACCTGGGCCACGGCGTGCCTCCCGAGACCGACCCGACCGTGCTGACGCGCGTGGCCGAGCTGGTGCACCAGATCTGATGACCGCCTGGGACGCGATCGTCGTCGGCGGCGGGATCGCGGGCCTGGTCGCCGCGCGCGAGCTCGCCCACGAGGGGCTGCGGACGCTGGTCCTCGAGGAGCGCGACGTCGCCGGCGGMGCGGTCGCCGRGCACACCGTCGCGGGCCTGCGGCTGGACGCGGGCGCGGAGTCGTTCGCCACCCGCGGCGGCACGGTCGCCGCGCTGCTCGACGAGCTCGCGCTCACCGACCGCGTCCGGACGCCGGAGCCGCGCGGCTCGTGGGTCCACCTCCCGCACGGCGACGGTCCCCTGCCGCGCACCGGGCTGCTCGGCATCCCCGCGCACCCCTGGGCCGCCGACGTCCGCCGCACGCTGGGCCTGGTCGGCGCCGCCCGCGCCRGCCTCGACCTGGTGCTGCCGCCGAGCTCGGAGCCCACCCTCGGCGCCCTGGTCCGGCGCCGGATGGGCGCCCGGGTGCTGGACCGGCTGGTGCGGCCCGTCGTCGGCGGCGTGCACGCGGCCGATCCCGACGACCTCGCGGTCGGCGCCGTCGCACCGGGGCTCGTCGACGCCCTCGGCCGCGAGCGCGGGTCTCTCGCCCGCGCGGTCCGCTCGCTGCGGGCCTCGGCGCCGGCGGGCTCGGCCGTGCAGGGCCTCGACGGCGGCATGCACGTGCTGGTGGACGCGCTGGTCGCCGATCTCGAGGCCCACGGCGGCGAGGTCCGCACGGGTGCCGAGGTCCGGGCCGTGGCCGGCACATCCGAGGGCTGGACGGTCGGCGACGACACCGCGCCGCGGCTGGTCCTCGCGACCCCGGCGGCGGTCGCCCTCCTGCGCCCCGAGGGCGTCGGGACCCCCGATCCCGGCGCAGCGGTCACGCTGGTGACGCTCGTCCTCGACTCCCCCGAGCTCAACGCCGCCCCCCGCGGCACCGGCGTGCTCGTCGCCGCGGAGGCCACCGACGTCGCGGCGAAGGCGCTCACCCACGGCACCGCGAAGTGGGGTTGGCTGGCCGATGCCGCCGGCCCCGGACGGCACGTCGTCCGGCTCTCGTACGGACGCGCGGGCGACCGCGACGAGGCAAGACGACCGGAGCGGGACGATCAGCTCGTCGCCGCGGCCCTCGCCGACGCGTCCGTGCTGCTGGGCACGCCGCTGCGCGCCGAGCAGGTGGCCGGGCACGCGGTCTCCCGCTGGTCGCAGGCGCTCCCGCGGCCGAGCGCGGCGCACCAGGCCGTCGTGCGGGCGGTCCGCGACGCGGTCAGCGAGCGCGACGGGCTCGCCGTGTGCGGGGCCTGGGTGGCCGGCAACGGGCTCGCGTCCGTGGTCCCCGACGCGCGCGCCGCCGCGCGCTCGCTGCTCTAGGCAATTCGCCACGCATTTTCTGACAACGCGTCGGCAAGCGGTGCAAGAATGTCGCACGTCACATTTCCGGGCTCACCCCGCGGAAATGATCTGACAAGTTGTCACGACCCGTCACGGTATTCTCCGTTTTTCTCGCACTTCGACATCCCCCCTGCGGAGAGGGACACTGACCGCATGCCTCAGCACGTGCGGGTCGGGACGCGCGCGAGCGCGCTCGCGCTCACGCAGACCGGCCACGTGGTCGATGCCCTCGCCACCCTCGGGGGCGGCGACCTGACCCTCGAGACCGTCCACGTCCGGACCGACGGCGACCGCCTCACGGGGTCGCTGCAGAGCCTGGGCGGCACGGGCGTCTTCGTCACGGCGCTGCGTGACGCCCTGCTCGACGGCCGGTGCGACGTCGCCGTCCACTCCCTCAAGGACCTGCCGACGGGCGACGCCGCCGGGCTGCGGCTCGGCGCGGTGCCGCCGCGCGAGGACCCCGCCGACGCCCTGTGCGCCCGCGACGGGCTGACCCTGGACAAGCTCCCGACCGGCGCCGTCGTGGGCACCGGCTCCCCGCGGCGCGCGGCCCAGCTGCTCGCCGCCCGCCCCGACCTGGTCGTCGTCGACATCCGCGGCAACGTCGACACCCGCCTGGGCCGCGTGGCCGGCGCCCGAAGCGGCACGGGGGACCTCGACGCCGTCGTGCTGGCCCGCGCCGGCCTCGCCCGGCTCGGGCGGCTCGACGCGGTGACCGACGTGTTCGAGCCCGAGGTCATGGCCCCCGCCGCGGGTCAGGGCGCGCTCGCGATCGAGGTCCGGGCCGACCTGGCGGACGACGAGCCGCTCGCGCGGGCCCTCGCGGCGCTCGACCACCGGCCCACCCGGCTCGCCGTGCTGGCCGAGCGCGCCCTGCTCGAGCGCCTCGAGGCGGGGTGCKCGGCGCCGATCGGCGCGTGGGCGGCCCTCGCGGACGACGGCCGCACGCTGCGGCTCGACGCGGTGGTCGCCCGGCCGGACGGCGGCGCGACCGTGCGCCGGGGTCTCACCACCAACTTGAGCGGCAACAGCACCGACGACGCCCGCCAGCTCGGCGCCGAGCTGGCCGAGGTGCTGCTCGGGGCCGGGGCCGCGGACCTGGCCGGCCTGGGGGCCGACCGATGAGCACGGCGCCGACGCTCCCCCTGACGGGGTGGCGCGTGCTGGTCCCGCGACCCGCGGCCGGGCACAGCGCCGCCGTCGTCGCGCTGGCCGCGGCGGGTGCGGAGGCCGTCGTCGTACCCCTGATCGAGACCGTCCCGCCCGAGGACCCCACCGAGCTGGACGACGCCCTGCTCGCGCTCGAGTCCGGCTGGTACGGCTGGCTCGTCGTCACCAGCGCCGCGGCCGTGCCGGTGCTGGTCGACCGCGCGCAGGAGAGCGCCGGAAGCCTGGGCCAGCTGCTCGCCGACGGGGGCGTGCTCGTGGCCGCCGTCGGTCCCGGGACCGCGCGCGCCCTGCGCGAGGCGGGCGTCGAGCCGTCGCTGATCCCGCGGGGCTCGTCGACGTCCCGCGCGCTGGTCGACGCGTGGCCCGCGCCCTCCGCGCCGGCGCGCGTGCTGTTCCCCCGCGGCGACCTGGCCGCGCCCACGATCACCGACGGCCTGCGCGCCTGCGGGTGGGACGTCACCGACGTCGTCGCCTACCGGACCGTGCCGGCCGCGCCGCCGCCCGCGGACATCCGCGAGGGCTGGGCCGACGGCACCATCCACGCCGCGCTGCTCACGTCCGCCAGCACGGTCCGCGAGCTGGCGGCCCGGCTGGGTCCGCCGCCGGCGAGCACGCTGATGATCGGCATCGGCCCGTCGACCGCCGCCGAGGCCGCCCGCCTGGGCCTGCCGCTGGCCGGCATCGCCACCGAGCAGACGATGCTCGGCATGGTCGACGCGCTGACCCGAGCGGTCGCCACCGTGCTGCCGGCTCCGATCCCCAGCCCCGAGGAGGAGCTCTGATGACCGACGCCCGTCGGATCCGCCCGCGCCGCCTGCGCTCCACGCCCGCGCTGCGCCGCCTCACCGCGGAGACGCGCCTCGACGCCGCGCAGCTGGTGCTGCCCGTGTTCGTCAAGGAAGGGCTGACCGAGCCGCGCGAGATCAGCTCGATGCCGGGGGTGCACCAGCACACGCGCGACTCCCTGCGGAAGGCGGTCGCCGAGGCGGCCGGTGCGGGGCTCGGCGGCGTGATGCTGTTCGCGATCCCGACCGTCCGGGACGCCGTGGGCTCGCAGGCCACGGACCCCGACGGCATCCTCAACCTCGCGATCGCCGACACGGTCGCGGAGGTCGGCGACGCCCTCGTGGTCCAGGCCGACCTGTGCCTGGACGAGTTCACCGACCACGGCCACTGCGGGGTGCTCACGCCGTCGGGGGTGGTCGACAACGACGCGACCCTGGTCCGATACGCGGAGATGGCCCTCGCCCAGGCCGACGCGGGCGCCCACGTCGTCGGGCTGTCCGGGATGATKGACGGCCAGGTCGGGCACGTGCGCGACGCCCTGGACGCCGCGGGCCGCGACGACGTGGCCGTGCTGGGCTACGCCGCCAAGTACGCGTCCGCCTTCTACGGCCCGTTCCGTGACGCCGTCGAGTCGCAGCTCGACGGCGACCGCCGGACCTACCAGATGGACCCCGCCAACCGCCGCGAGGCCGTCCGCGAGGTCGAGATCGACCTCGCCGAGGGCGCCGACATCGTCATGGTGAAGCCCGCCCTGGCCTACCTCGACATCCTGTCCGACGTCGCCGCCATGTCCACGGTCCCGGTCGCCGCCTACCAGGTGTCCGGTGAGTACGCCATGATCGAGGCCGCCGCCGCGCGAGGCTGGATCGAGCGCAGACGGGCGATCCTGGAGTCCGTGCTCAGCATCCGCCGCGCCGGTGCCGATCACGTACTCACGTACTCTGCGACAGAGCTGGCCGGTTGGCTGGCAGAGGAGATCCGATGAGCGTCACCACCTCGGCAGCGACCGCGAGCGCGAACGCGTTCGAGCACGCGCAGGCCGTCATCCCCGGCGGCGTCAACTCGCCCGTCCGCGCCTTCGGCAACGTCGGTGGCACCCCGCGGTTCCTCGCGTCCGCCCAGGGCGCCTACGTCACCGACGTCGACGGCACCGAGTACGTCGACCTGGTCGGCTCGTGGGGCCCCGCCCTGCTGGGCCACGCCCACCCCGAGGTCGTCGAGGYCGTGCGCGAGGCGGCCGGGCGCGGCCTGAGCTTCGGCGCGCCGACCCTCACCGAGGTCGACCTCGTCGACGAGATCCGCTCGCGGGTCCCCCCGGCCGAGCGGGTGCGCCTGGTCTCCACGGGCACCGAGGCGACGATGACGGCGCTCCGCCTGGCGCGGGCGTACACGGGTCGCGACCTCGTCGTGAAGTTCGCCGGCTGCTACCACGGCCACGTCGACGCGCTGCTGGCCTCCGCCGGCTCCGGCGTCGCGACGCTCGGCCTGCCCGACTCCGCGGGCGTCTCCGCGGCCGTCGCGGCCGAGACGATCGTCGTGCCCTACAACGACCTCGCGGCGATCGAGGCCGCCTTCGCCGAGCACGGCGACCGCATCGCCGCCGTGATCACCGAGGCCGCGCCCGCCAACATGGGCGTCGTGCCGCCGCTGCCGGGCTTCAACGCCTCGCTGCGCCGCCTGACCCTGACGCACGGAGCGCTGCTCATCCAGGACGAGGTGCTCACGGGCTTCCGCGTCGGCTACTCCGGCTGGTGGGGTCTCGAAGGCCTGCGCGAGGGCTGGGCGGCCGACCTCTACACGTTCGGCAAGGTCATCGGCGGCGGCCTGCCCGTCGCCGCGGTCGGGGGGCGCCGCGACGTCATGGCGCTGCTGGCCCCGGTCGGTCCCGTCTACCAGGCGGGCACGCTGTCCGGGAACCCCGTCGCCACGGCCGCGGGCCTCACGACGCTGCGACTGGCCGACCTGGACGTCTACGCCCGCGTCGACGCGGTCTCCGCGCAGCTGCGCAGCGAGCTGGGCGCCGCCCTGTCCGCCGAGGGTCTGCCGCACGCCATCCAGTGGGCCGGCAACCTCTTCAGCACGTTCTTCGGTGCCGGCGCCGCCGCGCACGGCGCCCGCGACTACGACGCGGTCAAGGCCACCGAGTCGTGGCGGTACGCGCCCTTCTTCCACTCGCTGCTCGAGTCCGGGGTCTACGCGCCGCCGTCGCCGTTCGAGGCCTGGTTCGTCTCGGCCGCGCACGACGACGCCGCGGTGGACCGGATCGTCTCGGCCCTGCCGGCCGCCGTCCGCGCAGCCACGCAGGCCACAGCGCCCACGGACTGACCGCTACGGGTTGACCCAGGCGTCGTGCCGGGCGGCCAGCTCGTGGACGGTCGGCGGCAGGTCACCCGTCACCAGGCCGGCGAGCGTCACCTGGTCGAGCACGTCGCGGACGCTCACGCGCAGCGCCACCCACACCTCGAGCAGCGCCTGCGCTGAGCCCGCGTACTCGAGCTCGGTCGGCCGCTCGTCGCGGACCGTCACCAGCGGGCCGTCGACCGCACGGATGACGTCGGCCAGCGTGATCTCGTCGGCCGGCCGCGCCAGCCGGTAGCCGCCGGAGCGGCCGCGCACGCTGGAGACCACGCCGCCGCGGCGCAGGTCGCCCAGGATCCGCTCGAGGAACGCGACGGGAAGCTGCTGCCCGACCGCCAGGTCGTCGGCCCGCACCGGGTCGCCGTGCGGGGACGACGCCAGCTCGGCGCACGCCCGCACCGCATAGTCCGCCTTCGCCGAGACCCGCATGGCGTCGATTGTGCCCCGCGCCGCCGTCGAAAATACCCCCTAGGGGTATGATGTTGCGAAGATTGCACCCGCGACGCAGCCCAGGAGACCCCATGCACGGCTACACCGACGCCAAGGACGACTACCTCAAGCGCCTGCGCCGCGTCGAGGGGCAGGTCCGCGGCATCGCGCGGATGGTCGACGAGGACGTCTACTGCATCGACATCCTCACGCAGGTCGCCGCCGTCACGAAGGCACTGCAGGCCGTGAGCATCGGGCTGGTCGAGGACCACCTCGCCCACTGCGTCGTCGACGCCGCCCGCCAGTCCCCCGAGGAGGGCGCGGCGAAGGTCAAGGAAGCCGCCGACGCCATCGCCCGCCTCGTCCGTTCGTGAAGGAGAGTCCCCACATGAGCACCACCACCACCTTCGGCGTCGACGGCATGACCTGCGGCCACTGCGTCGCCGCGGTCACCTCCGAGCTGACCGCCCTGCCCGGCGTGCAGGACGTGACGGTCCAGCTGACGGTCGGCGGGTCGTCGACCGTGTCCGTCGTCTCCGAGGCCCCGCTGCCCGACGCCGCGGTGGCGGAGGCCGTCGTCGAGGCCGGTTACGCGATCACCCCGCGGAGGTCCTTGCTGTGACCTCACAGACCGTCGATCTCGCGATCGAGGGCATGACCTGCGCGTCCTGCGTCGCGCGCGTCGAGAGGAAGCTCAACCGGCTCCCCGGCGTCGAGGCGACCGTGAACCTGCCGCTGGAGTCGGCCCGCGTCACGATGACCGACGGGCAGCCCGCCGACACCGAGGCGCTCGTCGCCGCGGTGCGCTCCGCGGGGTACGACGCGAAGGTGGTGGGCGCCCGCCCGGACATGGAACCGTTCGAGCACGCGCTCTCGGGCCACACCATGGCCCCGGGTCACGACATGGACGCCGACGAGGACACGTCGGCCCCGACCGACGCCCGCGGCGCCGAGCTGCGCACGCGCCTGCGGGTCGCGGTCGTGCTCACCGTCCCCGTGCTGCTCCTCTCGATGATCCCCGCGCTCCAGTTCACCGGCTGGCAGTGGGTCGTCGCCGCCCTCGCCCTGCCGGTCGCCACGTGGGCCGCCTGGCCGTTCCACCGGGCCGCCTTCCGCGCGGCCCGGCACGGCGCCTCGACCATGGACACGCTCGTCTCGATCGGCATCATCGCGGCGACCGGCTGGTCGCTGTGGGCGCTCCTGTTCGGCGGCGCGGGCGAGCTCGGCCTGACGATGACGCCGTCACTGTGGCCGCGGGCCGAGACGGGCATGGACGTACCCGAGCTCTACTTCGAGGTCGCCGCCGTCGTCACCACGTTCCTGCTGGCGGGCCGCTACGCCGAGCACCGCTCCCGCCGCCGCGCCGGGGACGCCCTGCGCGCGCTGCTCGATCTCGGCGCCAAGGACGTCGCGCTGCTGGTCGACGGCAGGGAGCAGAGGGTCCCGGTCGAGCGGCTCGTGGTCGGCGACGAGTTCGCCGTCCGCCCCGGCGAGAAGGTCGCCACCGACGGCGTCGTGGTCCGCGGCACGTCCGCGCTCGACACCTCGCTGCTCACGGGCGAGCCGGTGCCGGTCGACGTCGGCCCGGGCGACGAGGTCACCGGCGCCACCCTCAACACCTCCGGCGCGCTCGTCGTGCGAGCCACGCGCGTCGGAGCGGAGACCCGGCTGGCGCAGATCGGTCGGCTCGTCGCGACCGCCCAGACCGGCAAGGCCCCCGTGCAGCGCCTGGCAGACCGCATCTCCGCCGTGTTCGTCCCCGTGGTCCTGGTGCTCGCCGTCGGCACGCTCGCCGCCTGGCTGCTCACCGGCTCGGGCGCGCAGGCCGCGTTCACCGCCGCTGTCGCCGTCCTGATCATCGCGTGCCCCTGCGCCCTCGGCCTGGCGACGCCCACCGCGCTGCTGGTCGGCACGGGTCGCGGAGCGCAGCTCGGCATCCTCATCAAGGGTCCCGAGGTCCTCGAGCAGACGCGCACCGTCGACACCGTCCTGCTGGACAAGACCGGGACCGTGACCGAGGGCCGGATGGCGCTCGTCGAGGTGCTCGGCGAGCCGGAGGTCCTGCGCTACGCCGCCGCGGTCGAGCAGCTGGCGGAGCACCCGATCGGCCGGGCCATCGCCGCGGCCGTGCTCACCACCGACGGCCCGACCGGCGCCGACGGCGTCGTCATCGGCGCCGACCAGGTGCACGACTTCCGCGCCGAGGCCGGCCACGGCGTCTCCGGCGTCGTCCGCACCGCCCACTCCGGTGTCGGCCTGGGCCGCCGCGTGCTCGTCGGCCGCCCGGCGTGGCTGCGGGCCCAGGGCATCGACCCGGCCGCGTTCGAAGGCCCGTTCGCTGCCGCCGAGGCCGACGGCGCCACCGCCGTCATGGTCGCGTGGGACGGCTCGCCGCGCGGCGTCCTCGTCCTGCGCGACCCGGTCAAGGCGACCTCCGCGCAGGCCGTCGCCCAGCTGCGGGGCCTGGGCCTGCGCCCGGTCCTGCTGACGGGTGACAACGCCGRCGCGGCCCGGGCAGCGGCACGCGCGGTCGGCATCGCCGACGCCGACGTCATCGCCCACGTCCTGCCCGCCGACAAGGTCGCGGTCGTGGCCCGTCTGCAGGAGCAGGGCGCCCGGGTCGCGATGGTCGGCGACGGGGTCAACGACGCCGCCGCCCTGGCCACCGCCGACCTGGGCCTGGCCATGGGCACCGGCACCGACGTGGCGATCGAGGCCGCCGACATCACGCTGGTCCGCGGCGACCTGCGCTCGGCAGGCGACGCGATCCGGCTGTCCCGTCGGACCCTGCGCGTGATCAAGCAGAACCTGTTCTGGGCGTTCGCCTACAACGTCGCCGCGATCCCGCTGGCCGCGTTCGGCCTGCTCAACCCGATGATCGCGGGCGCGGCCATGGCGTTCTCCTCCGTCCTCGTCGTCGGCAACTCGCTGCGCCTCCGCCGTTTCGTCTGAGGGCTCAGTGGAACCGCCGGCCCTCGTCGCGGCGGTACGCCGTCACCGCCATGGCCGCGAACAGCGCCGTCCACGCGAGGATCACCAGCACCGCGTAGCCGTACGCGGGGTAGCCGGTCACGGCCTGCACGGCCAGGTCGCGGGCGGCCCTCGACGGGAGCAGCTTCGAGATCGCGTCGAGCCACGGCGGGAACGCCTCGGGCGGCAGGAACAGGCCGCCGGCGAACGCGAGCGGGAACAGGGTCGCCTGCACGACGGCGATCGCGGCCTTCGAGCTCAGCCGGTACCCGATCGACAGCCCGAGCAGCAGGAACGGCACGGCCACGGCGGGCACCATGACGATCGCGGCGAGGGCCTGCGGCGGCGTGACGGTGGCCGCGGTCGCGACCGCACCGAGCAGCACCAGCGGGACCAGCGCCAGGTACGACCAGAGGACGCCGTTGAGCACGCGGCCGACCAGGCGCGGCCCCGCGCCGGCGGGCAGGGTGCGCAGGAACGGGTCGAACGGAAGCGCGCGGTCCTCGGAGACGCCGACCCCGAACGAGAACAGGCACGTCGACATCACGGCGAACACCCCGAGCTGGGCGATCGCGGCCGTGGCGATCCCCGGGTCGTCGGCCACCGCCCGCTGCGGGATCACGAAGAACAGCAGGGCGAGCGACGGGAACAGCAGGTTGCCGATGACGGCGATCGGTATCCGGATCGTCTCCAGGAACTGGAACCGGGCGTGCAGCACGGCCAGCGTCCAGAACGGCCGCGGGGTCAGCGTGGCGGTGCTCATCGGACGACCTCCTGCTCGTGGGACTCGTGCGTCAGCGCGAGGAAGGCCTCCTCCAGCGAGGCCCCGCGCATCTCGAGGTCGCGGAACGGCACCTCCTCGACGACGAGCGCACGGACCAGCCGGTCCGCGTCGTTCGCGAGGACGGTCCATCGCCCGTCGGGACCCTGCTGGGCGCTGGCCGCCCCCGGGAGCAGCGCAAGGTCGATCGTCGACGACGCCGGCAGCGACAGGATCACGCGGCGCAGGGCCACGAGGCCGAGCACCGACGCGAGGCTGTCGTCGGCGAGCACCCGCCCCCCGCCGATGACCACGACGCGCTCGGCCAGCGCCTCGATCTCCTCGAGGTAGTGGCTGGTCAGCAGCACGGTCGCACCGTCGGCGTGGTAGTCGCGCAGCGCCTGCCAGAGGATGTGCCGCGCCTCGACGTCGAGCCCGGTGGTCGGCTCGTCCAGCAGGACCAGCCGAGGCCTGCCGACCAGCGCGAGGGCGACCGCCAGGCGCCGCTTCTGCCCGCCGGACAGCCCGCCCGTCTGCCGACCGACCAGCTCCTCGAGGCCGAACCGCGCGAGCACCTCGGCGCGCGTCATGGGCGCCGGGTAGTGCTTCGCGACGAGGTCGACCACCTCGCCGACGGTCAGCGTCGGCGGCAGACCGGTCTCCTGCGGCGTGGTCCCGAGCCCGATCCGCGACGACGCCCGGCGGGGATCGCCCCCGAACAGCCGGACGTCGCCGGAGTCCTGCTTCCGGAGCCCACTGACCAGGCTGAGCAGCGTCGTCTTGCCGGCGCCGTTGGGGCCGAGGAGCCCGACCAGCTCGCCCTCGCCGACCGTCAGCGACACGTCGTCCAGCGCTACGACCGCGCCGAACGTGCGGGTCACCCCGACCAGCTCCACGACGGCGCTCACGAGGCACCGTCCAGCAGCGCCCGCAGCGAGCGCGTGTACCGCTCGAACGCCGACCGCCCGGTCAGCGTGAGCGCCACGTAGGTGGCCGGTGTCCGGCCCTCGTGCGTCTTGGTGATCGTCACGTAGTCCGCCTCCTCCAGTCGGCGTAGGTGGGTCGAGAGGTTGCCCGCCGTCATGTCCAGCAGCTTCTGCAGGCGCGGGAACGCGATGCGGTCGTGGGAGCCCAGCGACGCCAGCGTCGCGACCACGCGGAGGCGGGCCTGCGCGTGGATGACCGGGTCCAGCTCGACGTCAGCCACGGTTGCGCGCTGCCTCGGCCGCCGCCGCGACGAGCATCCCGCCGCCGCCCGCCAGCGCCATGAGCAGGTAGGACCCGGGCAGCCCGGCGAGCGTCGCCGCCGCACCGACGAGCGCGATCCAGCCGCCGAGCACGTACATCGCGGTCGACCGCCAGAGGATCCCGCCCGCGAGATACAGCAGGCCCACCACCAGGGCGGCGATCGCGTTGGCCGCGAGCGCGATGACCTCACCGGACGCCCCCGCCTGTCCCAGCCCGCCGACGATCATGCTCTGCGCCAGGAACCCGATCGCCCACGCCCACCCGAGCATCGCGCCCTGCCGCGCACTCGAGCCGGCGATGCCGCGCGTCCGGCGGGTGATGTGGACGATCGTCACGACGAGCGCGAGCACGCCGCCGCCGACCGCGATCACGCCCGCCGCCACCGACGGGGTGTCGTCGTCGCGGGCCGTCCACCACATCGCCCCGTACCCGACCAGCCAGACCGCGCCCCACACCCCGAACAGCAGCGCGCTCGACGGCCGCACGTCCGCGGCCCGTGCCCGCTGCGCGGCGATGATCGCGAGCGCGTCGGCGACCTCGGGCGCGGCGTCGGCCTCTGTCGCCGCCGGCTCGTCGGGCTGATCGTCGCGCATCGTCGCTCCTCAACTTTGTACAACAAAGTAGTTTGCGTCGAATGTCCTGACAACCCTTTTCCCGAGGATCGCGCGCTCGGCTCCGTCGAGCCCGGTCGGGCCCGTGCCCAGGCGGCGTCCAGGTGGCGTCCAGGGATGCGGCCTACGCTGCGGCCATGACAGCGCCGACGCCGACGCCCGACGAGGCGAGCCCCGAGGGTCCCTCGCGCAGCGACGTCGACGTCGTCGCGCGCACCAGCGACGGCMGCATCCCCCGGACCGCGCCGCCGCCGAGCGATCGCGCCTACCGCCGCCGGCTCACCACCGAGATCTGGATCGTACTGGGCCTGTCGCTCGGCAGGTCCGGGCTGTACGCGGTGGTCAACATCATCGACCGGCTCACCGCCGGGCCGCCCCTGGGCGACCAGTCGACGACGCTCAACCCGAGCCGGTCGCCGCGCCCGTGGCTCGACCTGACGTACCAGCTGCTGCAGATCGGGTTCGCGCTGGTCCCGGTCGCGCTGGCCCTGTATCTGCTGTCGGCCAACGGGAAGTCGGCGATCCGCCGGATCGGGCTCGACCTCACGCGGCCGTGGCGGGACCTCGGCGTCGGCGTGGGGCTCGCGGCCCTGATCGGGATCCCGGGGCTCGGGCTGTACGCCGTCGCCCGCGTGCTCGGCCTGGCGGTCCAGGTGCAGGCGTCGGCCCTGAACGCCGCCTGGTGGACCATCCCCGTGCTGCTCCTCGCCGCGCTGCAGAACGCGCTGCTCGAGGAGGTCATCGTCGTCGGCTACCTCATGGAGCGGCTGCGCGAGCTGCGCTGGAGCGCACCGATGATCGTCGTCACCAGCGCGCTCCTGCGCGGCTCGTACCACCTCTACCAGGGCTGGGGCGCGTTCGTCGGGAACGCGATCATGGGCCTGGTGTTCGCCGAGTACTACCGGCGCAGGCGCCGGGTGATGCCTCTCGTCGTGGCGCACACGATCATGGACATGGTCGTGTTCGTCGGCTACGCGCTGGTCCCCGCGGCCTGGATCGCGGCCCTGGGGCTCAACTAGCCGGGGGCTGGGCCGTGGCCCTGCCCTTGTCCAGGCTCTCGGCCAGCTGCTTCGTCGCGAACCCGCTCACCACGAGCACGACGCCGCCGACGAACGCGAACAGGCCCAGCAGCACGACGATGACGCTCACCGACGTCTGCGGGTTCATGATCAGCAGCAGCCCGAACAGGAACGAGACCAGCCCGAACGTCAGCACCCAGTACCAGCCGATGTCCCGGGACCGGTAGAGCACCACCGCGGCGATGATGCCGAGCACGCCGAGCACCAGCACCCAGAGTGCGATCAGGTAGAAGATCACCTGCGCCGTCGGGCCGGTCCAGACGACGGCGATGATGCCGAACGCGATCCCGACCAGGCCCGAGACCAGCCACCAGCCCGCGCCCGGCTCCTTGCGGTTGCCCAGCCACTGCGCGATGGCGATGAGTCCGTCGATGATGGCGAACACCCCGAACACCCACACGAGCGCCTTCACGGTGCCGAGCGGCTGAATCAGCATGAACAGTCCGAGGATCAGCAGCACCACGCCACGCAGGACCGGCAGCCACCAGATGCGGCGGAGCGCGGTGGAGTCAGCGGCGGCGGCGGTCAGGTCGTCGGGCATCGGGGCCTCCACAGGATGTTCAGCACGAAGGACGAGATCGAGGGGGCACCCCTCTTCGCGGTCACGCTAGTGGACCGATCCCGACAGAGCACCCGAACGGCGCGCAACCGACCATCCAGGTCACGGGCCGCCGTGACGAGCCCGACAGCGCGGTGGGCACGCCCTGCCGGGCGCGGGCGGCGTGGCTGCCTAGACTCGCCCGTATGTCCGCGACGCCCGCCAGTCGCGCGGATGTCGACGCGGCCACGGCAGCCGACGACACCGCGCCCAACGGAACCGCCGCGCCCGCGTCACAGACGTCCACCGACGGCACCGACGGCACCGCAGGTGTCGACATCGTCGACGTCCCCGCCGTCCGCGTGCACCACCCGAGCGACCTGCTCGGCACCATCCTGTCCGCGCTGGGCGTCGCGCTCGTCCTGGTCCTGGCGACGTACGCGCACAACACCACGTCCGGGGTGGCCGAGGACGTCCAGGGCTTCGCGACGCTGCTCAACCGGATCCTCTTCGTGCCCCGCCGCACCCTCGAGGTCTTCGTCGTCCTCGCGGTCCCCCTGGCCGTCATCACCGAGCTCGCGTTCCGCCGCCTCGGTCGCCAGCTGCTCGAGGGCCTGATCGCGGCCCTCGCCGCGCTGATGCTCAACGAGGCCGTGCTCTGGGCCATCCGCACGTTCGGGTCTGACGAGCTGATCATCGGGATGTCGATCCGGGCGAACGGCGAGTGGGTGGTGACGCTCCCGGGGTACGTCGCGCTCCTCGTCGGCCTGCTCACCGTGGTCGGTCCGCGCGGACGTCGCAAGACCGTCAAGTGGTCGTGGAACCTGCTGTGGGTCGCGATCGGCGTCCTGCTCATCACGGCCGGCGTGTCGCTGCCCGGGCTGGTCGTCTCGTTCCTCCTCGGCCGCATCACGGGCCTGGGGGTCCGGTACCTGTCCGGTGTGCAGTCCGAGCGCGCCTACGGCGCGAGCCTCGTCGCCGGGGTCCGACGGGCGGGTTTCGACCCTGTCCGGCTGCTGCGGGTGGCCGACGAGACCACCGAGGACGCCCCCGCCGGCGAACCCGCGCTCGACGGCGACCCGGCGGCCCGGGCGCTGACGCGATCGACCGCCCACCGCCTGTACGAGCTCACCACGGCCGGCGGCGACGAGCTCGACCTGGTCGTCATCGACGGCGACCGCCAGGTGGTCGGCATGCTCACCCGCCTGTGGCGGTCGCTGCGGATGCGCGGCATCGAGGGCCGGTCCGTGGTGTCGCTGCGCCAGGCCGCCGAGCGCACGGCCCTGTTGGCGTACGCCGCGCGGGCCGCCGGGGTCCGCACTCCGAAGCTGCTGAGCATCGCCGAGGCGGACGACTCGATGCTGCTGGTCCAGGAGCGGCCCGGGCGCGCGGTGCCGCTGGGCGACCTCGACCCCACAGAGCTCACCGACGACCTGCTGCAGGAGATCTGGGCACAGCTGCAGCTCGCGCACGACGCCGGCATCGCCCACCGGTCGCTGACCAGCGACGTCCTGCTGGTCGAGACGGTGGTCGGTCGCCCCGTGGTCTGGGTGACCAGCTGGGAGCAGGGCGACGTCGCGTCCTCCCAGCTGGCCCGCCGCATGGACGTCACCCAGCTGGTCGCGCTTCTCGCCCTGCGCGTCGGCGCGACCCGGGCCCTCGACTCGGCCGTGGCCGTGCTCTCCGAGGACCTCATCGCCGAGATCGGCCCGCTGCTGCAGACCATCACGCTGCCACGGCTCACCCGCAACGAGATGCGCGCCGACAAGAAGGTGCTCGCCGAGCTGCGGTCGGCGCTCGTCGCGCACCTGCCCGACGCCGACGTGGAGCCGCAGCAGCTGGTGCGGTTCGGCGCGCGCACGGTGCTGACCATCGTCGTGCCGATCGCGGCCATCGTCTTCGTCATCACCAGCATCAACATCAACGAGATCACCTCGGCGCTCGCGGCCGGCGACTGGCGGTGGACCGTCGTCGCGTTCCTGCTCGGCCTGCTCACGCTGCTGGGCGCGGCCCTTGCGTTCGTCGCGTTCTCGCCGGTCAAGCTCCCCCTCTGGCACGCCACGCTCGTGCAGACGGCGGCGACCTTCGTCGGCCTCGCCGCCCCCGCCGGCATCGGCCCGGCCGCCCTGAACCTGCGGATGCTCCAGAAGCGCGGTGTCTCGACGACGCTCTCCGCGGCGACCGTCGCCCTGGTCCAGGTCAGCCAGTTCGTGGTGACGCTCGGGCTGCTGCTGGTGCTGACCATCGTGTCCGGCAACTCGGAGTCCACGCTGCCGATCTCGCCCGTCGTCCTGCTCGTGCTCGGCATCCTCGCGGCGCTCGTCGCCTCCGGGCTCCTGGTGCCCAAGGTGCGCCAGTGGGTGCTGGCCAAGACGATGCCCACCCTGCGTCAGACCTGGCCGCGCCTCATCGAGGTGGTGGGGCAGCCGTGGCGCCTGGCGCTCGCCCTCGGCGGCAACCTGCTGATGACGCTCGGCTTCATCTTCGCGTTCGACGCCAGCCTGGCGGCGTTCGGGCAGGAGGCCACCCTGATCCAGGTGGCCCTGGTCTACCTGGCGGGCAACACCGCGGGCGCGCTGGTGCCGACCCCCGGAGGCATCGGCACCATCGAGCTGGCGCTGGCCACCACGCTCACCGGCGCCACCGGGATCAACGCCGGTATCGCCACGTCGATCGCCGTGCTGTTCCGCGTGGCCACCTACTGGCTGCGGATCCCGCTCGGCTGGGCGGCGATGCGCTACCTCCAGAGGACCGGGGAGCTGTAGCGCTCCGGACATGCCTCCGGGCCGGCACCCGTGGGGGTACCGGCCCGGAGGATCGAGCTCAGATCAGGCGAGTGCCTTCGCCTTGAGCTGCGCGTACTCGTTCGCATCGATCGTTCCGGCGTCCAGGAGGGCCTTCGCCTCGGCGATGTGCTCCGCCGGCGACTTCCCGGCCGCCACTTCCCGGATGTACGTGTCGGTGTCCGACTTGGCCTGCTGGACCGCCTGCACCTGACGCTCCGCCATGCCCCTGCCGCGGGCGATCACGTAGATCAACGCCACCAGGAACGGGATGAAGATCAGCCCGATGATCCAGAGGGCCTTCCACCACCCGCTGAGCTCGTGGTCGCGGAAGAGGTCTCCGATGATCTGGAAGAGGATGACCAGGTAGGCGAAGAACAGGAACCACCAGATCAGCAGCCAGAACCACTGTGCAAAGCTGTTCATGCGACCTTCTCTCAAATGCGGCCGCCCCGAGTGGCAAGCCCGTGTGGTGAGGCTAACGGACAACCAGCGCAATCGGCACCAAGGTCCCACGGCGCTGACCTGCGATATCGCAAAGCCCCCCGGACCGTGTGGTCGTCGGGGGGCTCTGCGTTCGTTCTCTCAGGCCGCGGCGTTCTCGCGCTGCGCCGGCACGAGCTCGATCATGCTGCGACGAGCAGCGAGCCCCGCCCACGCCTGAACGCGCGGAGCCGGGAACGCCGGGGTGAGGTTGAGGGAGGTGTCGGACGGGTCGACCGAATACCCACGCTGGTCCATGACGGTGTCCTGTCTGTTCGGTAGCCCGGCTGACCCTGTAGGTCCCGTGGCTTTGCGTCCCCTCCTTGCAGAGGGTTTGCCGTTTTCGCTGACAAGTCAGACATTAGAGCAACATGAGAGGCCGTGGAAGCGCGTCACCCCACCAAAATCGGACATACGTCCATTTCACCCAGTTGGCCGTATCTGACGGCGCAGCGATGCTCACCTGCTTGCTCACCCGAACGTGAACGAGAAGGCCTGGACGCCCTCGGACACCGACAGCTCGACCGTGCCCTGCTCGACCGCCGTCCCGCCGACCAGGGCATACGCCTTCGGCGAGCCGTCCACCGCGACGTCGACCCGGTCGACGACCGTGCCCGACGCGTTGCGCACCGTCGCGGTCACCGTGCCCGTGCCGCCGAGCACCGCCTGCACCACCTTGGCGTGGTACCGCAGCCGCAGGGCCGCGTCCGGGCCTGCGGTGGCGCCCTGGTAGTCGGTCGTCCACGTCCCGCCGAAGGCCACGGTGTCGGCCGCCTGGTCCTGTGGGAACGCATAGGTGGACGCGCCTTCTCGATAGTCACCGGCGACGTTCGCGTGCTTGCTCACCGACAGGAACGTCTCAGGGGTGACATCGCCCTCGGGCGTCGTGTCGTCGACCTGCGTCCGCGCAGGGAGGGTGACGCCCGGGTCCGCCGCCGTCAGCAGCTTCCGGATCAGCGTCTCGGTCTGCGCGTAGCCGCCCTCACCCTGCGAGACCTGGCGGATCTGCCCGTCGGCGTCGATGAGGTAGTGCGCGGGCCAGAACCGGTTCCGGTACGCCGTCCACGTCGCGTACGAGTTGTCCTGCGCGACCGGGTACGTGATCCCGAGCCGCTGGGCGCCGTCCTCGACGTTGCGGGTCTCGCGCTCGAACGCGTACTCCGGCGTGTGCACGCCGATGACCACGAGCCCGTCGTCCCGGTAGGCGTCGTCCCAGGCGGTGACGTGCGGGACGGAGCGCTGGCAGTTGATGCAGGAGTAGGCCCAGAAATCGAGCAGCACGACTTTGCCGCGCAGGTCCGCGAGATCGACCGGCGACCCGTCCGTGGTGTTCAGCCACGTCTCGATGCCCCGGATCGCCGGCGCCGGGCCGCAGTCCTCGAGCGTCGTGGAGTTGTTGGTGCACTCGGCCAGCCGCTTGTTCTCGTCGGTCACCAGACCGCCCAGGTCGAGCTGCTCGCGGACGGTTTCGTTGGCGGCGACCTTCGACTGCAGGGTGTCCGTGTAGCCGGGCAGCGCGCGCTGGATCGCGTCGGTGAGGTTGAACGCCAAGGCGAGGGCCAGCGCGATCATCAGGACGCCGCCCGCGGCGCGGATCCCGCGCTGGTGCGTGCGGAAGGCGGCGATCCGCTCGGCCACCTTGCGGCCCGCGAGCGCGAGCACCAGCAGGGGGATGGCCGCGCCGAGCGCGAAGCTCACCGTGAGAACGATCGTGCTCACGCCGACGGCGCCCGTCGCGCCCGCCACCGTGATCGCCGCGAGCACCGGACCCGCGCACGGCACGTAGACGGCGCCGAGGCCGAGCCCCAGCACGAACCCGCCGCGCCCCGCGCCCGGCGCTCGCTTCGGCGTCAGCCGCTGGAACGGCCGCTCCAGCACCTCCTCGAACCTGGGCACCAGCAACCCCACACCGAGCAGCGCCAGCACCGCGATGCCCGCCCAGCGCAGCAGGTCCTGCGGCAGCCCGAGCACGTTGAGCAGCACCGTGCCGACGAGCGTGACCAGCGTGAAGCTGGTGACGAGGCCCAGGATCACCAAGTACGGGCGGCGGGCGGACGCGCGGTCGCGGGCGCCGTCGGCGGTCGGCGCCGGCAGCGTCGCGACACCACCCGGTGTCCAGGTCGTCGCGCCGGACAGGAACGACGGCTGCGCCATCGCCCCCACGGAGCCGGCGGCTCCCTTCGTCGCAGGACCCGAGGCCACCTTGACGGTCGGTCGATCCCGGGCGCCCTGGACGCCGCCCGCGAAGAACACGACGGGCAGCACGGGCAGGATGCACGGCGAGATGCCGGTGATGAGGCCACCGACGAGCCCGATG
Source organism: Cellulomonas sp. P1_C4 (assembly GCF_056406355.1). NCBI lineage: Bacteria > Bacillati > Actinomycetota > Actinomycetes > Micrococcales > Cellulomonadaceae > Cellulomonas > Cellulomonas sp. P1_C4. The sequence continues at coordinate 21,163 of NZ_JBFUAI010000025.1, forward strand.
AGCGCGAGCGTGAGCAGGTCCATGGCCGGGGTTCGCCGCGGTGACCTCCGCGGATGGGTGCGGACTGCTACCCATCCGCTGCCCCGACCGCCCCGAACCACCCCCGAGAGACGACCGGGCGGGTACCCCACCCGGACCACGTTCAAGGGAGAGTCACCATGCGCACCACCCACCGCACACGCATCGCCGCCGTCCTGCTGGCCGGCGTCACGGGCCTCGCCCTCACTGCCTGCAGCTCGGGCTCGAGCGACGACACGGCAGGCTCCGAGCCATCGGCGGCCATGGAGACGCCCATGGACACCCCGTCCGCGATGCCGAGCGAGGACGCGATGACGGCCGACCCGGCCGCCGACCTCGTCGGCCCCGGCTGTGCCGACTACGCCGCCGCCGTCCCCGACGGCCCCGGCTCCGTGACCGGCATGTCGACCGACCCGGTCGCCGTGGCCGCGTCGAACAACCCGCTGCTCACCACGCTCGTCGCGGCGGTCTCCGGCCAGCTCAACCCGGACGTCAACCTGGTCGACACCCTCAACGGCAGCGAGTTCACGGTCTTCGCGCCGGTCGACGACGCCTTCGCCAAGATCGACCCCGCCACCATCGAGTCGCTCAAGACCGACGGCGCCACGCTGACCACGATCCTCACGTACCACGTGGTGCCCGGGCAGCTGTCGCCCGACATGGTGGTCGGCACGCAGACCACGGTCGAGGGCGGGACCGTCGACGTCACCGGCTCCGGCGACGACCTCATGGTCAACGGCGCCAAGGTCATCTGCGGCGGCGTCCACACCGCCAACGCCACCGTCTACCTCATCGACTCGGTGCTCATGCCGACGATGTGACGACCCGGCGGACCGGTCGCTCCGGCGGCCGGTCCGTCTGCGCTCCCGGCCAGCCCTGATCGGCCGACGGAGCAGCGGAGCCCCCTCGCAGGGTACGGCGAGGGGGCTCCGTCACGTCGTCCCCCAGCCCGCCGCCCACCGGCCCGAGCCCGGGGGGAAGGCGTCGAGCGCGYGGGTCGTAGGCGAGCTCGCCGGTACTGACCGGCGAGGTCGGCGCGGAGTCACGAGTTCGCGGGCCCTCAGGCGGCGCGGCCGGTGGTCGGTCCCGCTCAGGTGGCGGAGAGGACGACCAGCGGGGTGGTCGTCGGCTGCGTGGAGCCGCCCGCCGGCTCGACGGTGATCGCCAAGGCGGAGCCCGCGGTGAAGTCGTCGGCCAGCTGGCGGACCGAGCCGGAGTCGTCGGCGAGGACGCCGGCGGAGGCCGCCTGGTCGCCCGAGACCACCCAGAGCTGGTAGACGTGGTCGTCGCCGGGGTCGGGCAGGCCGGCGGCACTGAACAGCGCGGCGTCGTCGGTGAGGATCGCCGTCGCCGTGCCCCCGCCCGTCACGTTGCCGTGCACGACGACCGCCGACGGGTCGGTGAGCAGGTCCGCGAGCGCCTGCTGCTGCTGCTCGACGTCGTGTGCGCGCTGCGCCTGCTGGAGGGCGAGCGCAGTGGGCACGGCGGCGCCGACGACGAACGCGGCCGCGACCGCGAGCCAGCGCGTGCGCGACGGGCGTCGGCGGCGGTCGGCCAGATCGGTGACGCCCGTCGGCGTCCGGACGTCATCGGCYGGCAGGGCGTGGCGAGGKCCGACCTGCGGGGTCCCGGCMGCCGCGGCKAGCACCGAGGCGCGCAGCGCGKCGGGCGGCTCGCCGGCGACGGCGTCGCCCAAGGCGGCCGCCACGKCGGCGAGCTGGGCCAGCTCGGCGGCGGCGGACGGGTCGGTAGCCACCAGCTCCTCGACGAGCACGCGCTCGTCGGGGTCGACGGCGTCGAGCGCGTACGCGCCGAGGAGCGCGCGGACGTCGTCGTCGGGGGACGGCGTGGTCATGCGATCACCCCCAAGCAGTCGCGCAGGCGCAGTAGGCCGTCGCGGATCCGCGACTTCACGGTCGGCAGCGGCGAGGCGAGCTGGTCGGCCACCTCACGGTAGGTCCGGCCGCCGTAGTAGGCGAGGACCACCGCCTGCTTCTRGGTGGGGGTCAGGGAGCCGAGGCAGTCGCGGACMCGGACCTGCTCGAGGGCGGCCTCGACCTCGTCGGCCACCACGTCGAACTCCCGCTCGGTGCTCTCGTCGAGCACGCGCTGGTCACGGTCCCGCTGGGCCTGGACGGCGCGGACGCGGTCGATGGCGCGCCGGTGGGCCAGCGTCAGGGCCCAGGTGCGCGCGGACCCGCGGCCAGCGTCGAACCGGGCGGCGGTGCGCCATACCTCGACCCAGACCTCCTGCGCGACCTCGGCGGCGTGGTCCGGGTCGCGCAGCACACCGAGGCAGGTGCCGAAGACGCCGCGGCCGAGGAGGTCATAGAGCTGCGCGAACGCGGAGTCGTCGCCCTGCGCGACCTCGCCCAGGAGCGACTCGGCGGAGCGGGGCGCGTCGGCCTCGTCCGGTCGTCGCTCCACGCGGGCCAGTGTGCCCCACCGGGCCGCCGCCCGCCGCTCGGCGGGCACGCGTCGGGTCGGCGCGGGGTGCCTGGGCAGGCGCGCCGGGGGCGTCGACAGCAGTACCGGGGACATCGGGTCCGTCGTCCGTCGTGGGGATGGGGCACCCAGGGTTCGACGCCGCCGCCCGAGCGGATGGCTCGGGCGGCGGACCGGATCAGCGGCGCAGCGCGGCAGCGGCGTCCAGGTGCGTGTCGCGGCGTAGCTCGTGCTGGCGGCGCTCGGCGTGCTGCCAGGCCTCGACCGGTGCGACCACCGGGCGGACGAAGCGGGCGCGGGACGAGCGGAGAACGAGTCKGGGGATCGGGATGCGCACGGTGCGCACGTCGTACGTCAGCGCGACCATGTCACGCCTCCTCGGATGCGATGGGAGTGCTCGGGTGGGGGGCACCGTCGGGCGCCTCCGGACCTGGTGCGGGATCGACCCGGAGGTCGGGGTGGCTCGTCGCGAACCAGCGCATGAGGCGAGCGCCGGCGGGCCGGGCCGCGGGGTCGCGGACGCGGTCGATGTAGGGCATGAGCAGGGCGCTGACGGCGCCGAGCAGCTCCTCGGTCTCGTCGGGCGTGGCCCAGAACGTGTCCTTGGTCAGGGACGTCGGCAGCGGGGTGCCGGTCAGCTCGTCGGCACGGTCGGCGCGCTCGCGCAGGAAGTTCACGAAGCTTGCGGCCTCCTGGCTGACGGTCAGCTCCGCCAGCTCGACGACGGCCCGCACCGACCCCGGGACGGACTCGTCGGGCACGACGTAGTTGCGGTCGGCGCTCGGCCGCCACGGGCGCTCGCGGCCCCGCGGCTCGGCGGGCTCGATGAACCCGTAGCGGGCCAGGAGGCGCAGGTGGAACGAGCAGTTGGCCACCGACTCACCCGTGTGCTTGGCGCACTGCGTGGCGGTCGCCTCGCCGACGTCGTCCAGGTACTCGAGCAGCGCCAGCCGCAGCGGGTGTGCGAGGGCACGGATGCGCTCGGGGTCGCTGCGGCCGGTTCGGCTGGTGTCGTCGTGCGGGCTCATGGCTCGACTGTAGGACTCGCAACGACCGTTGCGCAAGGGTTGTTGCGAAAGAGATGTTGTGAACGACGAAGGCCCCCACCGCCATGGTGGGGGCCCTCGTGTCGTGCGGCTGGAGCTAGATCACTTGAACGCGTCCTTCACGTTCTCGCCGGCCTGCTTGATGTTCGCGCTGGCCTGATCTGCCTTGCCCTCTGCTTCGAGACGCTCGTCGTCAGAAACCTTGCCGGCCGTTTCCTTGACCTTGCCCTTGGTTTCCTCTGCAGCGTTGCTGATCTTGTCGTCGAGACCCATCAGAATCACTCTCCTCTCGGGTTGGCAACGCCTCGACGTTATGACGAGGTGCCGCGCTTCGCATCCGGAGCGACCGCGTCCCGGAGCGCGCCGAGCACCTGCTCCCAGTTCGCCGTCGCGTGCGCCGCCTCCTCCGCCGAGCCGTTGCCGTCCTGCTCGAGCGTCACCGTGGTCGACCCGTCGTCCTCGCCGAAGGTGAAGGTCAGGTGGTGGTAGTTCTCGGGAACGTCAGGCTGCCCGCTCAGTGGCGAGTAGTGGGTGTACCGCAGCCGCCTGGGTCGGTCGACCTCKAGGATCTCGCCGTGGTCCTGGAACGGCTTGCCGTCCCACTCGCCGTCGAACGTGATCGGCACGCCGACCACGTACGTGCTGGTCACGCGCGCGCCCATCATCCAGGTGGCCTCGGGGTCAACCAGCGTGTCCCAGACGGTCTCGGCACCGGCCGGGATCTCGACGGACGCGCGGGCGATGTGGTTCTCAGACATGAGCGCCTCCCTGGACGCGGTAGAGGTCGGTGAGCGTGAAGATCTCCGACCCGTGGTGGATGATCTCGCGGTTGACGTGCTGGACCAGGTGCGCGAACGGCGCCTGCGCGTCGATCTCGGTGGCCTGGCTGAACCCGACCGTGAAGATGTCGTCGTCCGACATCTCCGCGATGCCGGTGCGCCACCGGTCCGCGATGCGCGTGAGCTCCGCGACCGCCGGGCCGACCTCGCCCGAGTAGGTCAGGGTGGGCCGGCGGGCCTGGTGGTCCCCGAACGTCCAGTCCCACCGCTCGGTGAGCACCTCGGTCAGGTGCGCGACGAGCCACGCGATGGTCCGGGGTCCGGGGAAGTCCCCCGACGGCGGCCACTCGACCACCCACTCACCGGCGCCGAACGTCCGCGGCGCGGTCGAGTCGGCCCGGCGCCGGACGCTCAGCGCGCCGGGCCCGGGCTCCCAGACGAACTCGTCCTGCGTCACGGTCTCGAGCCGACGCCCGAGCTCCCACCACGAGAACTCGAACTGCCCCCGCACCACGGCCTTCGGCGTCGGGATGCTCAGGATCGACCAGTCGAAATCGTCCATCTTCCGACCGTAGCGACGACCTCCGACTGCCGCCCGGTCAGGCGGCCGGACGCTCCGCCTCGGGCGGCGTCTCCTCGCGCAGCCGCGGCTCCGTGCGGCGGGACGGAGCGAAGCCGGACTTGTCGGCATAGAACGCGCGGACGACGTCCATGTCGGCGGCGACGTCGCCGGTCAGGCGGAACGTCGGCCCCAGGCCCGTCGTCATCGTCGTGCGGTCGACGTAGCCCAGCGTCACCGGCAGGTCCGTGGCCCGCGCGATGCGGTAGAAGCCCGACTTCCAGCCCGCGCCGCTGCGGGTGCCCTCGGGCGTCACCACCAGGTAGAAGCGGTCGCCGCCCTGGATGCGCGCGACGATCTCGTCGACGAGGCCGGCCGGGTCGCGACGGTCGACGGGGATGCCGCCGAGCGCCCGCATCACCGGGCCGGMGGGGCCCTTGAAGAGCTGGTGCTTGCCGAGCCAGCGGATCTTCAGACCCGCCTCGCCCGAGATGGCGAGCATGAGGATGAAGTCCCAGTTCGACGTGTGCGGGGCGCCGATGAGCAGTCCGGCCCCGTCCACGGGCACGCGCTCCGTCCGCAGGGTCCAGCGGCTCAGGCGCCAGTAGGCGCGGGCCAGGGTGCGTCGGAAGTTCACGCCAGGACGGTACCCCGTCGGCGCATCGCTAGCCGCGACGGCGCAGCAGCAGCAGGGTCACGTCGTCGATCGAGTCGGGGTCGTGGCACTCCCGCAGCACCTCGTCGATGTCGATGGGCCGGTCGGGCTGGTCGGACCGGTCGACCACCCGCCGCAGCCGCTGCAGCCCGTCGCGCAGCGATGTCTGCCGCGAGTCCACGACGCCGTCGCTGTAGAGCACGAGCCCGGCCCCGGGCCTCAGGTGCAGCGTGCCCGTCGGCACCACGCCGGAGCCGACCCCCAGCGGCCGGTCCACCGGCAGGTCGAGCAGGACGGCAGCGCCGTCGGTCCGCAGGTGCAGCGGCCGCGGGTGCCCGGCGGCCGACAGCGTCACCTCGCCGGTGACCGTGTCCACCAGCGCGACGATGACGGTCGCCATCTCCGACGGCATCGTCCAGCGCACGACGTGGTCGAGCGCCGCGACCGTGGTGGACGTGGAGTCTCCGCGCAGCAGATAGGCGCGCAGGGCGTTGCGGATCTGGCCCATCGCGGCGGCGGCGGACAGCCCGTGGCCGGCGACGTCGCCGACGACGACCGCCAGCAGCCCGTCGGGCAGCAGCAGGGCGTCGTACYAGTCGCCGCCGACCCGACCCCCGGCGGCGGGCTCGTAGCGCGCCTCGACGGTCCAGCCGTCGGGCGACGGCAGCGACGAGGGCAGCAGGCTGCGCTGCACGGTCTCGGCCGCGCGGACCTGCAGGCGGGCGCGCTCGAGCAGCACCTCGACCAGGTGGCCGCGCAGCTCCTCGGCCGAGCGCACCTCGCGGTCCGACCACGGCTCGCAGCGCCCGCGCACCGTCTCCCGCCACAGCGCGAACGACTTGCGGGGGCTGAGCCGGACGTCGTCGCCCTCGCCGCGCGCGATCTCCTTGTTGTGCGGGTCGCCGCCCCAGTCCACGTTGTGCACGGCCTCGTGCCGCAGCCAGACGAGCGCCTGACCGTCGGGCAGGCGCAGCGCGAGGAGCCCGGCCACGTCCGGCAGCGTCGCCGCGAGCTCCGGCTCCTCGGACCCGAGTGCTCCGCGGACCACGACCTCCGCCGGCTGCTCGGCGACCCATGCCAGCAGCCGCGTGAGATCGGCCGGCACGCGCCCGACCGAGTCGACGACCCCGTCGGCCGAGACGAGGGCACCCTGCGCGGGCACCAGGTCGAGCAGCGCCGTCCCGGTGACCAGCGCCGTGGCGAGGGCGCGGTCCTCGTCCCGGCTGGCGGCGAGCACCCGTGCCTGCGTGCGGCCCGCGCGGATCCGCCCCTCGAGCTCGTCCTCCTCGACGCGCGCGACCAGGCGCAGCGAGAGGGTCGAGCCGAGGAACTCCGCCGCCGCGCGCACGCCGTACGGGGGCTCGTGGGGGCCGGAGTAGTGGTGGCACGCGATGAGTCCCCACAACCGGCCGTCGCGCAGCAGCGAGATCGACATCGACGCGGCGACGCCCATGTTCCGCTGGTACTCGAGGTGGATCGGGGACACGCTGCGCAGGATCGAGTGCGTGAGGTCCAACGGCTCGCCCGAGTGCTCGTCGAGCCCCGGCACGATCCGCGCCGGGGCGTAGTCGACGTCCGAGATCAGCCGCACCCAGTTCTTCTCGTAGAGCGCCCTGGCCTGCGGCGGGATGTCGCTCGCGGGGTAGTGCAGCCCGAGGAACGCGTTGAGATCGGGACGCATGGCCTCCGCGACGACCTCGCCGTTGTACTCCTCATCGAAGCGGTAGATCATCACGCGGTCGAACCCGGTGAGCGCCCGCACCTCGCGCGCGGTGATGTCGTACAGCTGCGCGAGCTCGTGCGCGTGGTTCAGCTGCTCGACCGCTCCCCGCACGGCCTGGTACGTGTTCGGGAACGAGAACGGTCGCGGGCCCGAGGCCGGCTCCAGCTCGACGACCAGCAGGGTGTCGTCGTCGACCACGACGCGGTGCAGCACCGCGTCGAGCTCCAGGTCGCCGTCGGGCGTGGCGGCCGTGACCAGGATCGGGTTGCGCGCCCGCAGGTTGCCCCACGTGCGCACGTGCAGCTCGAGGACGTCGGCGCCCTGCGGCCCCAGCACGTCCGCGAGCGTCCGGCCCAGCGCCTCGTCGACGGCGTGCCCGAGCACCGACCCGATGTTCTCCGAGGCGTGGCGCACGACGAGGTCCGGCTCCGTCACCGCGAGCAGCACGCCGCGCGGCTGGATGCTGCCGGGGACGTGGATGGGCTCGCGCGCGCAGTTGTCGAGGTCCACGGGCTCACCGCTGGCCAGGAAGGTCGTGCCGTCCGTCTCCGCCATCCCACCTCCGCCTCGTCGCGAGATCGCTGTCGCGACCACACTCGCACGATTCGAGGACTCGGTGGGAGCCCCCCGGATCAGCGTGGAGCGAGGACCTCCTGCGGCGCCGGGGTGCGACGGGACCGTCGGACCAGCTCCCCGGGGACCCGTACGGCGCGCGCCCGCGACGGCATGAACCGCACGAAGAACCCCACCCGCATCAGCCACGCGACCCAGCCGGTGAGCGGGATCCCGTAGAGGTCCGCGACGCCCCGGCCGACCCCGAACGAGGCCGCCTGGCCCAGCCCGAGGTAGCGGAAGCGCAGGCCGGGCCGACCCGTCAGCGCCCGGGCCACGTTCCGACCGACGTGGTCGCCGCCCTTGATCGCCCAGAGCGCGTTCGCGGTGACCGGCACGCCGGTACGCGGGTGCGCGACGCAGGCCGCGTCGCCCGCGGACCACACGTCGGGCGCGACGAGCAGCTCGCGCGTGGTGACCAGCCGGCCGCGGTCGTCGCGGGGAAGGGTCTCGAGGCCCGGCAGGGCGACCGCGCGCTGACCGGTGGTCGCCAGGACCGCGCGGGTGCCGACGACGGACCCGTCCGAGAGCGTCACCGACTCGTCGTCGGCCGCGACCACCCGCCGGCCCGTGCGGACGTCGACGCCGAGGCGCTCCAGCTCCGCGACGCAGCGGCCCGCGAGCCGCGGCGACAGGGCGGGCGCGACGCGATCGGCCGACTGGACGAGCACCACGTCCGGGGTGCGGGCCGCGAGCGCGGCGGCGAGCTCGACGCCCGCGAGCCCTCCCCCAACCACCACCACCGGACCGTCGACCACGCGCACGTGCTGGAGCAGGTCCGCCAGGTCACCGGGGCCGCGCAGGGTGAGGGCCCGGCCGTCAAGGCCATCGAGGGGCTCCCGCGCACCGGTGCCGACGACGAGCGCGTCGTAACCCATCCGGTGCTCGGCGTCGCCGGCCGTGTAGTGCACCCGGCGGGCCGCGAGGTCGACCCGGGTGACGCGGGCGTGCACCACGCGGGCGCGCGGCATGGCCTCGGTCAGCGGCGTCTGCGTGAGCTCGAGGGGCAGGAGGCCGGCGACGACCTCGCCGGTGAACCCGTGGAAGTTGTGCACGGTGTCGGCGCTGAGCACGACGATCTCGACCTCGCCGCGGTTCAGCTCGCCGCGCAGCCGGCGAGCCAGGGCGCCGTAGGCGTGCAGGGTGACGTACCCGCCGCCGAGCAGGACGACGCGCTTCACAGCGACGCGCCGGCGCCGACGGGAACGGGCCGACCGAAGCTCGCGGGCAGCGCCGCGCCGAACCCGTGGTGCGCGAACCGCAGGGCCAGGCCGCGCACGTGCTCCACCTGGTCGAGCGTGGGCACGCCGATCGAGAAGTGGCCGGTGTGACCGGCCAGCCCGAGCAGGAACGTCTCCGCGAAGCACGCGTACGCCTGCCCGCGCGGCAGCCCGATGTCGGCGCCCTTCAGAGTCATGCCGGGGATCGAGACGACGCCCCCGTCGACCACGGTGACGTCGGGCCGGGCCACGGCGAGGCCGGGCGAGGTGTTGCGGGGCTGGGTCGCGTCGAGCACGAGCGCACCCGGGGCCAGGTGCTCCGCGCCCAGCAGCGCCTCGCTCGACGCCGTGAGCAGCACCACGGCGTCACAGCCGCGCACGTCGTGGATGTTCGTCGACGTGCTCGTCGGCACCCGTGAGCCCACCTCCGCCGCGAGCGCCGCCAACCGCGCCGCGCCGCGCGCCACCAGCAGCAGCGAGTCCACCGACCTGGCCCGGGCGAGCAGCCGGACGAGCGTGGTGCCGACGGACCCCGTCGCCCCGACGATCGCCACGCGCCGCTCCGCGGCGTCGGCGAGCAGGTCGAGCAGCTGGTCCTCGACGATGGCCGCCGTGTACGCGTTGCCGTTGGTGACGCCGATGTCCGTGCGGCCCCGCAGCGTCACGCCGCCGGCCGTGACGGTCGCCGTCAGCGCCCCGAGCCCCACCACCCCCGCGCCCATCCGCGCGGCGTGGTCGATCGCCTGCCCGACGCGCGCCGCGCCCTCGTGCCGGTGCGTCAGCAGGTGCGTCGCACCGAACGGCACGAGCACCACGTGGCCCACGGGCTGGTGGTCGAGGTCGACGCGCGAGATCGCGGCCGGCCGCAGCGGCAGCTTGCGGACCGCGACGTCGACGAGCCCCTCCGGCACGCGGCCGAGCGGGCGCCAGATGCGGGCGAGGTCGTCGGCGATCCGAGCCCGCGGGTGGACGAGGAAGGCGAACGGTGCGGCGGTGCTCATCAGGGCTCCCTGGCTCGTGGTCTGCCCGGAAAGGGCGCCGCGGGAGCGGGCTGATACGTGCGGTGGGGTCTACACCTCGTCGCGCCAGCTGTGCTGCGGGTCGTAGCCGAGGAGCCGACGGGCCTTGTCGATGGACAGGAGCGTCTCGCGGCCCTCGATCGTCCTGGCGACCGGAACGTCCGGGAAGTACTCGGCGACGAGCTCGGCCGACGGCCGCTCCAGGACGGTGTCGGGCGAGGCCACGATGAACGCCTCGAAGCCAGTGAGATCGCTCTGGAGCGCGAGCCGGACCGCGAGCGCGCCGTCGCGGGCGTCGATGTAGCCCCACAGGTTCCAGATCCGGCTGCGGGGGTCGTCGGCGAAGCCCGGGAACGCGGCGTAGTCGGCGACCTCCATGACGTTGGAGAACCGCAGCCCGATGAGCTTGAGCTCGGGGTCCCAGCGCGTGAAGTGCCGCGCCATCTCCTCCTCGACCGCCTTKCCCAGCGAGTACGTGCTCTCCGGGCGGACCGCGTACTCCTCGTCGACCGGGACGTACGGCGGCGGCGTCTCGAACGGCAGGCCGAGCACGGTCTCGCTCGACGCCCACACGACGTTCTTGATGCCCGCCCGACGCGCGGCGCTGAACACGTGGTGGGTGGACACGACGTTGTTGGCGAACGTGGCGCCGCTCGGGCGCAGGCCCGGCGCGGGGATCGCCGCGAGGTGGACCACCGCGTCGACGCCGTCGTACCGGTCGTCGATGCCCGTCAGCGCCTCGGTCACCTGACCCAGGTCGGTGAGGTCGACGCGGCTGAACACCGCCCGCTGGCCGGCCGGCGGGAGGGCCGTGTCGACGTTGACCACGTCGTACCCGTGCTCGGCGAGGTCCTCCACGACCGCGCGACCGAGCTTGCCTGACCCACCGGTGACCACGACGTGACTCATGGTCCCGACGCTATCCCGCGTCGACCCATACCTGCTCGGGCGGGAGCAGCGCCTCGAGCGCCGGCCAGATCGCGTCCGGCAGCGGCTCCGAGGCGAGGTCGAGCGTGCGGGCGACCCGGCCGGGACGGCTCATGCCGACGATGGTCGACGCGATCCGCGGGTCCCGCAGCGAGAACTGCAGCGCCGCGGTGCCGAGGTCGGTGTGGAAGTCGGAGCACACCCGCCGCATCGCCTCGACGGCAGCCAGCGTCTCGGGTGGCGCCGGTCGGTAGCCGTACGTGGTCGGCCCCCCGGCCTGGAACGCCAGGATCCCGCCGCCGTAGATCGCCGCGTTGAGGATGCCCATCCCCTGCCGGACGGCCTCGTCGAGCAGCGGGCCGGCGCTGCGGTCGACCAGCGTCCAGCGGTTGTGCACCAGCAGGACGTCGAACACGCCGAGGTCCAGGTACTTCGCGATCTCCTGCACACGCCCGCCGGCCAGGCCGATCGCGCCGACCTCCCCGGCCTCCTTGAGCTGGACGAGGGCCTCGACCGGTCCGCCCGGCGCGGACATCTCCGCGAAGTCGAACGACTCGGGGTCGTGCAGGTGGACCAGGGGCAGCTTGTCGATGCCGAGGCGCTCGCGGCTCTCGGCCACCGACGCCCGGACGCGGTCGGCGGAGTAGTCCCTGCCCGCGGGGTCGACCTTGGTGGCGACGACGACGTCCTCTGGCACGCCCCCGGCCTCCGCGAGCGCCGCGCCGATGCGCCGCTCGCTCTCGCCGTCGCTGTACGCGTTCGAGGTGTCGATGAACCGGATCGGGCTGTCGAGGGCCGCCAGGACCGTCGCGACGCCGTCGTCGGCGGGGACGTCGCGGCCGAACAGGGCGGGCATGCTGCCGAGCGGACCGCCGCCGAGGCAGACGGCGGAGACGCGCAGCCCCGTGGGGCCGAGGTCGCGGATCCACCCAGGCTGACCGGGTGCGTAGTCGGGCTGCTTCATCCCGCCATCCCACCACGGCGCGGCCCGGGATGTCGGACCGTTCGACCCCGGTCCGTCAGCCGTCGCTCGTGAAGGCGACCAGTCCGCCGCTGCCGACGCCGAACAGCCGGTGGTCGACCACGGCCAAGCGCTGGACGGCGACCGGGATCGGCGCCTCCCAGTCCCGTCGGCCGTCGCGCAGGTCGTAGGACGCGACGACGCGGCCGGCGTCCGGGACTGACTCCAGCACGAGCAGGTGGCGGCCGTCGGTGACCAAGCTCAGGCCGTAGGGGAGCGTCGACAGCTGCCACAGCGGGCTTCCGGTGGCGGCGTCGAGGACCGTCAGGCCGTCGTCGGCCAGGCGGGCGACCGTGCCGTCCGCGACGACGAGGGCCAGCGTCGACCTCGGCGGCGAGGTCGCCCGCCAGCGCTGCATCCCCGTGGTCAGGTCGAGCGCGTCGAGCCGCTCGTCCGCCTGCACGAGCAGCGTGTCGGGCACGGTCCCGTCGTCGGTACCGACCCAGGCGAGGTACGACCGCCCCAGGTCGACGACGCGGCCCGTGTCCAGGTCGCGGACCTGCGTGACCAGGTCGCCATCGAGCGTCAAGCCGTGGCCGTTCCCTCGCCAGACGACCTCGCCGTCGAGCTCGTCGGCCACCGTCCCGTCGCCCGTGACCAGCGTGGTGGTCCCCAGCCACGCGACGGCGATCTCGTCGTCGAACGTCCGCACCACCGCGTAGGTCGACCCGGACCCGCCGGTCGGGCGGGGGACGTCCACGCTCCACCGTTGCGCGCCGGTGGACGGGTCGAGCCGCACGAGCGTCGCCGGGCCGTCCCCGGACTCCGGCGTCTCCGCGACGACCACGTCGCTGCCGACCGCGACGAAGGAGGCCCCGTCGGCGACCGGTCGGTCGAGCACCCTCTGGCCGGTGGCCGCCTCGAACGCACGCAGCCGGACGGCCGCGGGCTGGACCAGCGTGGTCGACGCGTCGACGTCCGTCGGCCGCCGCGGGTCGTCGGGGTCGCCGATCTGCCACCAGTCGGGCACCAGACACACGACGACGCCGCGCCCGGGCTCGGTCGTGGGCGCCGCGCAGGACGTCGGGTCGTCCGTGACGCGATTGTCGGGGTCCCCCAGGTCCGGGGCGGTCGAGAGCGCGGTGGCCCAGCGGTCGTCCCCGCTCGTCGCATCGAGGGCCCGCAGCGAGTTCCACGAGTCGCGCGTGTGCTCCCACAGGACCAGCACGTCGTCCCGGACCCACGCCCGTTCGGGGCCCGTGAGCGCGGCGGTGACCGATGCCGACGGGAGCGTCCACGCGACCCGCGGCGCGACGGGCATCGGTGCGAGGACCCCCGGCAGCAGGGCGAGTGCCTCGGTCCGCGCTCGGTCTGCCCGCACGGACAGCGTGACGGGAACGGCGACCGCGACCGCGGTGGCGACGACGGCCGCGGCCGCCACCAGCCGGTGCCGACGGACCCAGCCGAGCCCTCCCCGCGCACCGCGGGCGACGGCGCCGCGCGCACGGGCAACCTCGTCGACGGACGCCGAGGCGTCGTCGGGCTCGAGGAGCTCCACCTCCCCCATCCGGCCGTGCCGGGCCATAGGGACGACGGTACTCGGGGTCCCCGATGGCACGATCGTCGCCATGGACGTCGTGGCGCTCTCGGGAACGGTCGGCGTGGGCAAGACCACGGTGGCGGCGGCCCTCCGGCGAACCCTGCTGTCGCGGGGGAGGGAGGCGATGGAGCTCGACGTCGACGAGCTGGCCCACCGGACCCCGGCCCCGGCCGACGACCCCTTCAACGAGCGCGCGGTCCTCGCCCACCTCCGGGCGATGCGCGAGCACTGGCGGGAGGCCGAGATCGAGGTCCTGATCCTCCCGCGCGTCCTCGAGTACCCCTCGCAGCGCGACGACTACGCGGAGGCCCTCGGCACTCCGGTCCGCGTCGTGCGCCTCGACGCCCCGGCGGCCACCCGCCGAGACCGCCTGCTCGCCCGCCACGCGGCCGGCCCCGAACGCGACTGGCACCTCGCCCGCACCGACCCGCTCGCGGCCCTGCTGGAGGCCGTCGACGTCGACCTCGTCGTGGTCAACGACGGCCGCGCGCCGTGGGAGGTCGCCGAACAGATCGCGGACCGGCTCGGGTACTAGGGCACCGGTCCCTACCCGCCCGACGTGAAGGCGACGATCCCGGCGGAGCTCACGCCGAACAGCCGGTGATCGACGACCGCGATCGCCTCGAGACCCGAGGGTGCCTCCACAGTCCAGGCGCGCCGGCCGTCGCGCAGGTCGTAGGCGACCAGGGTGGTCCGGACCGGGTCGCCGCCGAGGACGATCAGATGGCGACCGTCGGTGACCAGGTTCTGGCTACCCTGCCCGTCCGTCCGGACGTGCCACGCCCGGACTCCGCTGCGCAGGTAGCGGACCTCGAGTGTGCCGTCGACGAGCGACGCGAGCCGGCCGTCGGCGATCAGCATCGTCGACCTCGCGTTCGACGTCGGCGTGGAGCCGGTCCACGCCGTTCCGCTCGTGACGTCGATGGCGCGCAGACCGTCGTCGTTCTGGAGCACCAGCAGGTCGGGCTCCGAGCCGTCGTCCGGGGTGATCCACGGGAAGGAGGACTCCGCGGTCTCGAGGCGCCGGCCGGTGTCGAGGTCGAGCAGCGCGGAGGAGTCGGCACCGGACGCCAGGTTGTGCCCGCGCTGTCGCCGAACCTGGTCGGTGTCGTAGTCCACCGACGCCGTCCCGTCGGCCGTGAACAGGTGCGTCTCACCGAGCCACCCGACGGCGATCCGGGCGCCGAACAGCTGGACGGCCGCGAACGCCGTCCCGATGGAGCCGGGATCGCGCAGGATGGTGGCTCTCCAGCGTTCCGCCCCCGTGGTCGGATCGAGGCGCGACAGGCTCGACCTGTCCGCCACCAACGACGCCGTCTGGGCGATCACGACGTCACCGCCGAGGGCCACGACCGAGGTGTGGTCGGCCACCTGTTCGTCCCGCACGACCGCGCCGGTCGCGACATCGAAGGTCCGCAGGCGCAGGGCCGTCGGCACCACCAGCGTGGCGTTCCCGTCCCCGCCCGTGCCGAGCATCCACGCGTCCGGCACCAGGCAGACGACGACGGTGTCGCCCGGCGCCGAGCAGGTCGTCGGGTCGTCGACGGAGAGGTACGGCGGATCACCCAGGTTCGGGGCCGTCGTGAGCGACGCCCTCCAGAGCTCGACCCCAGTGTCGGCGTCGACCGCTCGCAGCGACTGGCGCAGGTCGGCCGACTGGTCCCACAGGATGAGGACGCCGTCGCGGATCCACGCTCGGTCGGGGATACCCAGCACGTAGTCACCCGGCGCAGATCGCGACGCCCACGCCACCGAGGGCGGGCCCTGCATGGGCGCGACCACCGTGGGCAGGGCCGCGAGAGCCGTGGCGCGCTCTCGCCCGGCGTGTGCCGAGCTGGCGACGGGAACCGCGGTCGCGACGACGAGCGCGGCGACGATCGCTCCGGCGAGGACCCGATGGTGCCGGACCCACTCGAGACCGTCGCGAGCCGTGTCGCGGACGGCGGAGCGGGCTCGGTCGACCTCGTCGACGGTCACGGTCGCGGCTGGGTCGCCGGGCTCGACGAGCTCGACCTGCGCCATGTCGCCGCGGTGCGCCATGCTCGGACGCTACCCGCAGCGGGCATCGGCGGCGGCGATCACAGCACCCGCGCGAGGTCCTCCAGCGCCGCCATCGGGTCCGCGCCCACCGGGATCAGCACGGTCGTCGTGACGCCCGCGTCGTGCAGCTCGCCGATCCGCTTCCTCGCCCCGTCCACGGTCCCGACGACCGCGAGCTGGTCGACCCACTCGTCAGGCAGCGCGGCCGCGAAGGCGGGGCGGTCGGTCGCCGCGGCGCGCAGGGCGCGGAACTCGTCGGCGAACGGCAGCGGGGCGATGTGCACGTCCCAGTCGGGCTCCCCGATCCACTCCAGCGCGGGCCGGACGGCGTCGCGCGCGGTGGCTGCGGAGTCGTCGACAGCCGCGACGCAGTACGCCACGATCCGGTGCTCGCGCGTCGGGGCGATGTGCCGGAGCGCCTCGGCCACGTACTCGGGGGTGACCGGCTCGGCCAGGATCGTGCCGTCCGCCGACCGGCCCGCGAGCGCGAGCGACTTCGGGCCGCGCACACCTGCCAGGACCCGGGGCACAGTGTTCGGCGCCGCGCTCAGCTCGACGCCGTCGAGGTTCACGTACCGCCCGTGCGCGTCGAGCGAGCCTCCGCGCAGCACGGCGCGCACGGCGTCGAGGTGCTCGCCGAGCATGGTCAGCGGGCTCTGGGGCCAGGCGTTCACCTGCCGCATCCAGCCGGGCATCCCGTGCCCGATGCCGACGTCGACCCGGCCGGGGAAGAGGTCCGCCAGCGTCGCGGCCTCCATCGCCGTGAACGCCGCGTTGCGCACCGCGGCGGGCAGGATGCCGATGCCCACCCGGATGCGCTCGGTCATCGCGAGCGCCGCCGCGGCCTGCGCGACGCCCCCACGGAAGAAGCAGTCCTCGACCACCCAGAGCTCGTCGAACCCGAGCGCCTCCGCGCGCTGCGCGAACGGCCGGAACTGCCCCGCGGGCAGGTCCCGCGGGAGCATGACGCCGACGGCACGCTCGGTCATCAGATCTCCTTGATCACCCGCGCGGGGTTGCCCACCGCGACGACGTTGGCGGGCAGGTCCTTGGTCACGACGGCGCCCGCACCGACCACCGTGTTGTCGCCGATGGTCACACCCGGGCAGACGATGACCCCGCCGCCCAGCCAGACGTTGTTGCCGATGGTGATCGGCTTGGCGGCCTCGAGCTTCGCGCGCCGCGGTTCCGGGTCGACCGGGTGGATCGGGGTCAGCAGCTGGACGTTCGGGCCGATCTTGGTGTCGTCGCCGATGCGGATGTGCGCGACGTCGAGCGCGACCAGCCCGAAGTTCACGAACGACCGCGCGCCGAGATGCAGGTGCACGCCGAGGTCCACGTACAGCGGCGGCCGGATCCAGGAGCCCTCGCCCAGCGAGCCGAGCAGCTCGCGCAGGCGGTCGCCCGCATCCGCGTCACCGCTGCGGACGGCCTCCGCAAACCGCTCGGCGCGTGCCTGCGCCGCGCTCGTGAGGGCGCTGATCTCGGCGTCGGCCTCGTACCAGTCGCCGGCGACCATCCGTTCGTACTGCGTGCGGGAGTCCGTCATGACCCCTGGGCCGCCCGGAGGAACTGCTCGAGCAGCGGCCCGGCGGTGGTCGACCCGTAGTCGCCCACGTCGACGAACACCGCCGCGGCCAGGTCGCCCTGGATCGCGATCATCCACACGTGGTTCTGCAGGTTCCCGGCGTCGCCGAACTGCGCGGTGCCGGTCTTGGCCGCCACCTCGGCGCCGGGCACGTCCTGCAGGAACGTGGCGCCGCCCTCGGTGACCACGCCACGCATGAGCTCGTGCAGCGTGGTCGCCTCGGCGGCCGTCAGCGGCTTGATGGGCCGAGGGGTCTCGGTCGGGGGCGCTGCCGTCGACGTCGACTCGGTCGGCTCGGGTGTCGCAGCGCCCTCGACCGGAACCACGAGCCGGGGGACGACGGTGGCACCGTGCGCGACCGACGCGGCGACCGTCGCCATGCCGAGCGGGGACGCGAGCACGCGACCCTGCCCGATCATCGAGGCGGCGTGGTCGGTGCCGTCCGAGTCGCCCGGGACGTCGCCGAGGAAGGCGGGGAACCCGAGCGTCGCGTGCGGGTCGAGGCCGAGCGAGCCGGCGGCGTCGATGAGAGCGTCCTGGTCGGCCGAGTCGCGCGCCGAGATGAACGCCGTGTTGCACGAGTTGGCGAAGGCGGTCCGCAGCGCGATGGTGCCCAGCTTGTCCGTCGGGTACTCGGGGAAGTTGGTGAAGTTCCGGCCGTCGACCGAGACCGTCTCGGGGCACGTCACGTCGCTGTCGGGGGTCAGCCCGGATCGCAGCAGGGCCAAGGCCGAGGCCACCTTGAACGTGGAGCCGGGCGCGAACTGGCCCAGCGTGGCGGTGGACATCCCCTCGCCGCCGGCGCCGCTGGCCGCGGCGAGCACGTCACCGGTCGACGGGCGGATCGCGACGATCGCGCTGGCCGGCCCGACGTTCGCGAGCACGTCCTCGGCCGCGTTCTGCAGCGGGACGTCGAGCGTGGTGGTCAGCGGCGTGCCGGGCGTGGGCGCGACGTCGTAGAGCTGCCGCGGCGAGCTCCCGTCGGCCTGCGCGGCCGTGATGGTCAGGCCCGGCAACCCGCGCAGCTGCGCGTCGTACTGCCGCTGGAGGCCGGACAGGCCCGCCAGGTCGCCCGCCGCCACGGCGCCGTCCGACTTCTCGACGATCTCCGCCGTCGCCTCGCCGACCGACCCGAGGATCGGCCGGGCGAACCGCCGGCTGGGCGCCAGCGGCAGCGTCCCGACGACGTCGTTGACCCCCTCCATGCTGGACAGGTGGCCGACGTCGTACGCGGGATCACCGTCGCGGACCGTGATCGCCTCGACGAACGCCTTCTCACCGGCCGCCGCCACCTTCGCCGCGTAGGCGTCCTGGTCGGCACCGAGCGCCCAGGCGAGCGCCCGGGCCGCGGTGTCCTGGTTCTCGGGTGCCACACGGGTCTTGTCGATCCCTAGGCGGTGCACCGTGCGCGGCTCGACGATGACGGCACCGTCGGCCCCGAGGACGTTCGCGCGATCGGCGCGCGTGCGCTTCACGGAGAGCACCTCGCCCGCCGTGAGGTCCGGCGCCAGGAGCGTCGGCGCCCACGCGGCGTGCCAGACGTCCTCGTCGTCGCGGGTCAGGCGCGCGTGCGTCTCGTACGTCCAGTCGGCGTCGCTCTGGTCGACGTCCCACGTGAAGCCGAGCGTGGCCGTCGCGGTGTCCTCGTCCTTCTCGTCCACCGTGGCGGCGACGACCTTGACCTGGGGCTCCCACGGCGCCAGACCCTCGTACGCGGCCGCGCGCGCCGACGTCGCGGCCGTGACGTCGTCCTGTCCGCCGGTGAACGGCGCCTGGGAGAAGTCGCCCGACGCCAGAGCGGCGGCGAGGGCCTTCGTGGCGCTCTCCGGGCCGGGCGGCTCGGCCGAGCACGCCGTCAGCMCCGCGGCCACGAGCAGCAGCGCCGCCCCGCCGCCCGCCAGCCGGCGCCAGGCCACCGTCCGTTCACCTGCGAACGTCATGCTGTCCTCTCGTTCTGCTCCATCAACGCCCCGAGAGCGTGTCATCACCAGGTACCTCGCCGTGGGCGAACCGTAGAGCCTTCACGACTCCTCCCCAGCCGTCAGCCGAAGACGCCCGCGGGGTCGTACGCCTGCCGCACCCGGGCCAGCCGCTCGGTGGTCGCACCCTCCCACACCGGGGTGCCCGCGCCGGCGAAGTTCGGGTTCAGCTCGGCCGCCGTCCAGGGCCGCACCGCCTCCGCGACCGCGTCCGCCGCCGTCGGCATGGAGGTCGCGAACTGGGTCGGGTCGACCCCGACCAGGGCGAGGGTGAACGCCGCCCCGCGACCCGCGACGGCGGAGCCGCCCGGGACGTCCACCGCCATGGGCCCCGCGACGTGCCGCAGCTCGGCGGCGATGAACGGGTGCTCCGCGCCGGGCCCGACGAGCCCGAGCCACGCCGTGGCCAGGTCGTCGTCGGCGTGGGTCAGCATGATGCCGCGGACCCAGCTGGGCCCCGGCTCGGTGGGGTCGTTGTGGATCTCCGCGACGCGCGACACGGGCAGCACGCCGACGGTGTCCGCCAGGGTCGGGGCGAGCGCGCGCAGGGGTGCGGCGAGGGCCTCGCCGGTCGCCTCGTCGCCGGGCCGGGCGAACCGGAGCACCAGCACGGTCTTGCCCCGCAGGAACGGGGGCACGGCGTCGAACGGCGGGAAGCCGATGATCGCCGCGCTCGTGGTCGTGCCCGGGTCCGCGGTCGCCGTCCACGCCAACCAGCCGCGCAGGGCGACCTCGATGTGCTCGGCGTCGAAGAACAAGGAACCGGCGTACAGCGACGGCATCGCGACGAGCCCCAGCCGGAGCTGCGTCACCACGCCGAGCCCGTGCTGGCCGCCGCGGAGCGCCCAGAACAGGTCGGAGTGCTCGTCGGCCGACGCCTCGACCACCTCGCCCGCCCCGGTGACGACCGTGAGCGACTCGATCCGGTCGGCGCTGAAGCCGTGGCTGCGCGCGAACGGTCCGAGGCCGCCGCCGAGCAGGTAGCCGACCACGCCGACGCCGGTGGACGACCCGGCGATCGGCGCGAGCCCGTGGGCGTCCGCGACGGGGATGACGTCGGTCCAGCGCGAGCCGGCGCCGATGGTCGCGACCCTCGTCGTCGGGTCCACCGTCACGCCGCTGAGCCGATGCGTCGTGAGCAGGACCCCGGAGGTCACCGGCGTCCTCGCCCCGTGACCGGTGGCCAGGACGGCGACGCGGACGCCCTGGTCGGCAGCCCAGCGGACCGTCTCGACCACGTCCTGCGTGCTGGAGGCCCCGACCGCCACGTCCGGGGAATGGACCACGGCGCGGTTGTGCGCGGCGACCTCGTCGGCGAAGCCGGCGTCGTCCGGGAGCAGCACGGGTCCGATGACTCGGGAGGCGAGCGGATGGGACATGCCAACAGCTCCTTGCAGATCGGGGTCAGAGGCAGGCTGCCACGAGCACTACCGCGGGAGCACGACCTTTCCACGGACCACCGACAGGCCGTCGAGGGGTCAGCCGACGAGCAGGCCGACCGCCCGGCGCACGTCCGCCCGCACGTGCTCCGGGTCGCCCGACGCCCCCAGCGTCACCCCGTGCACCAGCCCCAGCACCTGTCCGAGCAACCGGTCCGCCGCCCAGGTGTCGTCATCGCGCGCCTCCCGCAGCGCCGCCACCTTCCGCTCGTGCGACGCCACCGACTGCGGCAGCCGGGCGAGCACACCGGGCCGCTCGAGGTTGTGCCAGAGCAGCAGCCGCACCAGGGACGGGTGTGCGAGGTTGAAGTCGAGCACCCGCACGGCGTAGCCGGGCAGGTCCGCGGCGTCGAACGGCACGGCGTCGAGCAGCTGCTCGATCCGGTCCTCGACCACCCGGTCGAACAGCTCGTCCTTGCTGCCGAAGTAGGCGTAGATCCGCTGCTTGTTCGCGCCCGCCCGCTCCGCGATCCGGTCCACGCGCGCCCCGGCCAGCCCGCGCTCGGCGAACTCGTCGGCCGCCGCGTCGAGGATCCGGCGCKGGGTGTCCGCGGCCATCACGCCGGCAGGGCCGTCCCCGTGAGGTCCTCGGAGACCGCCCACAGGCGTGCCGCGGTGTCCTCGTCGCGCATCCGGCGGTTGAGCTTGGCGGGACCGGTGGGGCCGACCAGCCCGAAGCGACCCGACGGGCCGTAGTAGCCGCCCTCGGCCGCGAGCGGGTCGGCGGCCGCGAACAGCATCGGCTCGGCGCCCTCGGGCGGCAGCTGGGACGGGACGAAGGGCAGGCTGCCGATGGGCGACCGGTGGATCGTGTCGCGGCCGAGCGACGCGCCGGCGGTCTGCAGGTTGGTCTGCGTGAAGCCAGGGTGCGCGGCGTTGCTCATCAGCGGCCATCCACGCTGCGCGGAGACCCGCGCCAGGTGCCGGGCCAGCAGGAGGTCGGCCAGCTTGGACTGCGCGTACGACCGGGTCGGGCTGTACCGGCGCCGCGTCCACTGCAGGTCGTCGAACCGGATGCGGCCCACGTTCGCCACGCCGCTGCTCATCGTCGTGACGCGGGGTGCCGGCGACGCGAGCAGCAGCGGGAGCAGCTGGTTGGTCAGCGCGAACGGGCCGAGGTAGTTGCTGCCCATCTGCAGCTCGAAGCCGTCCTCGGTCTCGAACCGCCTGGTCGGGGCCATCACGCCGGCGTTGTTGACCAGGGTGTCGAGGTGCGGGAGGTCGCGGCCCAGGGCGTCGGCGAACGCCTGCACCGATGCCAGCGACGCGAGGTCGACGATCCGCACCTGGGCCGACGCGTCCGGGTGGGCCGCCAGGATCTCCGCGAGTGCCTTCTCGCCCTTCTCGGCGTTGCGGACGGCGAGCACCACGTGGGCGCCCGCGGCGGCCAGCCGCTCGGCGGCCTCCCGGCCGGTGCCGCTGTTGGCGCCGGTGACGACGACGGTGCGTCCGGTCTGGTCGGGCACTGCGTACATCTGAGGCTCCTCGCCAAGAACAACCAACTAGTTAGTTGGCAACCTGTCACGCATCCCCGCCCCCGTCAAGAGGCAGCCGCGACCCTGAGAGGGTCGAATAGGAGGCATGAACACCACCGTTCCGACCATCCGCCTGAACAACGGCGTCGAGATCCCGCAGCTGGGCTTCGGCGTCTTCCAGATCGACCCGGCCGAGACCAAGGACGCGGTCCTGCAGGCCTTCGAGGTGGGCTACCGCCACATCGACACGGCGCAGATGTACAAGAACGAGCAGGGCGTCGGCGAGGCCGTCGCCGCGTCCGGCCTGTCCCGCGACGAGGTCTTCATCACCAGCAAGCTCAACAACGACGCGCACGACCCCGAGGACGCCGCGATCGCGTTCGACCTGACGCTCGACACGCTCGGCCTCGACCACGTCGACCTGTTCCTCATCCACTGGCCGATCGCCATGGTCAGCGACTTCGTCGAGACCTGGAAGGCGATGGAGGACTTCTACCGGTCCGGCCGCGCCAAGGCGATCGGTGTCTCCAACTTCCAGCCGCACCACCTGCGTCGCCTCAACGCCGAGACCACGATCACGCCGGCCGTCAACCAGGTCGAGGTGCACCCCTACCTGACGCAGGAGGAGGTGCGGGCGTTCGACACCGAGCACGGCATCGCTACCGAGGCGTGGAGCCCGATCGCGCAGGGCAAGGTGCTCGACGACCCGATCATCGTGCGCATCGCCGAGTCGCTGGGGAAGACTCCCGCGCAGGTCACGCTGCGCTGGCACCTGCAGCGCGGCGACATCGTGTTCCCCAAGTCGGTGACCCGCAGCCGCATCGAGGAGAACTTCGCGCTCTTCGACTTCGAGCTGAGCGACGTCGACCTGGCGGACATCTCCAGCCTCAACCGGGACGAGCGCACAGGCCCGAACCCGGACACGTTCGACTACGTGCCTCGGTAGATTTCGAGGACCCTGTCGATCCGGCTGCTCACCGTTCGTACAGACGGTGAGCAGCCGGACCGACGCCGGCGCCGAGCACTGAGGAGGACGCCATGAGCCACTACCTGCTGAGCGTGATGGAGCCCGCCGGGCCGATGCCCGACCCCGAGTTCCTCGAGCCGATCTTCAAGGCCGTCGGGGCCGTCGACCAGGCCATGAGGGACGCCGGCATCTGGGTCTACGCGGGCGGCCTGCACGACCCCAGCACCGCGACGGTCCTGCGCGCGAAGGACGGCGACGTCGTGACCACGGACGGCCCGTTCGTCGAGGCCAAGGAGCACCTGGGCGGCTTCACGATCGTCGACGTCGACGACCTCGACGCGGCGCTCGACTGGGGCCGCCAGCTCGCGGTCGCGACGACGCTGCCCATCGAGGTTCGGCCGTTCCGCTACCAGTGACGGATTTCGACCAGTGACGGCTTTCGACGAGGACGCCGTCGCCGGCGTGTTCCGCGCCGAGCACGGCCGCGCCGTCGCCGTCCTGACCCGGACCTTCGGCGACCTCGACGTCGCCGAGGAGGCCGTGCAGGAGGCATTCGTCGCGGCCGTGCAGCACTGGCCCGTCGACGGGCTCCCGCCGAGCCCAGCCGGCTGGATCATCACCACGGCCAAGCGCAAGGCCATCGATCGGCTGCGGCGGGAGGCCTCGCGCGACGACCGGCACGCGCAGGCCGCGCTCCTGCACGAGCGCGAGGAACCCGTGGAGGTGGGGCCCGTGCGCGACGACCGGCTCCGCCTGGTGTTCACGTGCTGCCACCCGGCCCTGTCGGTCGAGGCCCAGGTGGCGCTCACGCTGCGGCTGCTGGGCGGCCTGACCACCGAGGAGATCGCGCGGGCGTTCCTGGTGCCGGAGCCGACGATGGCGCAGCGGCTGGTGCGCGCCAAAGGCAAGATCCGCGACGCCCGGATCCCGTACCGGATCCCCCGCGACGCCGACCTGCCCGACCGCCTGCGTGCCGTGCTGGCCGTGGTCTACCTCGTGTTCACCACGGGCTCCGCCGCCCTCGTGCGCGAGGACCTCTGCGCCGAGGCGATCCGGCTGGGCCGCGTGCTGGTCGAGCTCATGCCCGACGAGCCCGAGGCCCTCGGCCTGCTGGCGCTGATGCTGCTGACCGACGCCCGCCGCGACGCCCGGGTCTCGACCGACGGGTCTCTCGTCCTGCTGAGGGACCAGGACCGCTCACGATGGGACGCCGGGGAGCTGGAGGAGGGCCGCGACCTCGTGCGCCGCTGCCTTCGTCGCGACCACCTCGGTCCCTACCAGCTGCAGGCCGCGATGCAGGCCGTGCACAGCGAGCCGGCCGGCACCGACTGGCGGCAGATCGTCATCCTCTACGACCAGCTCATGTCGATCGCGCCGAGCCCCGTCGTCGCGCTGAACCGCGCGGTCGCGGTCGCCGAGCTGGACGGGCCGGCCGCGGGGCTGGCGCTCGTCGACGGCCTGCCGCTGGACCACTTCTACCTCTTCCACGCGGTCCGCGCGGACCTCTTGAGACGCCTGGACCGGCCCTCCGAAGCAGCGGACGCGTACGACCGCGCATCCGCGCGCACGTCGAACGACGCCGAGCGCGCGTTCCTGGCGCGCGCCCGGGACGCTCTCGGCGCGGCCGGGAGTCCATCACCGCGCTCCCCGTGACCTTCCGTAGCCTTGCGGTTACGTAACAAGGTCGGTACGTTCGGCCCTGTGGATGCCGTCCTACAAGCCGTCGCCGACCCGAGCCGCCGCACCGTGCTCGAGATCCTCCGCCGACATCCGGCAACGGCCGGAGAGCTGGCGGCGGCGCTGCCCATCGCGCGGCCGGGGGTGTCCAGGCACCTCCGCGTGCTGCGCGAGGCCGGACTCGTCGAGGTCCGGCAGGAGTCGCAGCGCCGGATCTACACCCTGCGCCCCGAGCCGCTGGTCGAGGTGGACCAGTGGTTGGAGGGGTACCGCGCGCTCTGGCAGAACCGGCTCGACGCGCTGCACACCGAGATCGCCCGGGGAAAGAAGGCAGCACCGTGAAGCTCATCGCCACCTTGCACGCGCTCGACGAAGCGCACGGCGCGGTCCGGGTCGAAGACGTCTTCGACACCGACATCGACGACCTGTGGGAGGCATGCACCGCACCCGAACGGCTCGCGCGCTGGATCGCCGAGGTGTCCGGCGACCTGGGTGTCGGCGGCGAGTTCCGCGCCCGCTTCACCAGCGGCTGGGAAGGCACGGGCCGCGTCGAGGTGTGCGAGCCACCGCGGCGACTGGTGGTGCGGACCAGGGAGCAGGACGACGAGGAGGACACCCTCGTCGAGGCGACGCTGACCTCTGTGGGCGACAAGACGATCCTGGTGGTCGAGGAACGCGGACTGCCCGTCGACGACCTCGCGGCCTACGGCGCCGGATGGCAGGTGCACCTCGAGGACCTCTCCGCCGACCTCGCGGGCCGTGGCCGCGGGGACCTCAAGACCCGCTGGGACGAGCTGGTGCCCGCCTATCGGCAGCTCACCCCAGCCGGGCCACCAGCCCCGCGCGCACCGTGAACCACTCCGCGGCGACGATCGAGAAGTAGGCGGTGTCCCGCGGGGTGCCGTCGGTCGCGACCGTGTGCACGCGTCGCACGCCCTCGAACCGGCCGCCGATCCGCTCGATCGCCTTGCGCGACGCGGCGTTGCGGGCGTCGGTCTTCAGGGTCACCCGCAGCGAGCGCCACGTCTCGAACGCGTGCGTGAGCAGGAGCAGCTTGGCCTCGGTGTTGATCGCCGTCCGCTGCGCCGACGCCGCGTACCAGGTGCTCCCGATCTCGGCGACGGACGGCGGGTTGTCGTCGCTGGGCACTCCGCCGACGCCGATCCCGGGCGGCCACGGAGCAGGGTCCTGGAACACCTCGAGGTCGAGGAAGCGCGTGCTCCCGACGAGCACGTCGTCGGCCAGCCGCCGTACCGCGAACGGCACCGCGCGCCCGGAGGCCGCGTGCTCGAGCGCCGCGTCGACGTACGCCGCCGTGTCGGACTGCCCCTCGGGCACCCACGTGAACCCGTAGCTCCCGCGCTCCTCGGCGGCGGCGGCCGCGAGACCGTCGACGTGCGCGTGATCCAGCGGTTCGAGCCGGACGTGCCGACCGGTGAGCGTGAAGGGCTCGATCATGCGGCTCATCCTGGCGCAGGATGGGTCCATGGACGAGCGGGTCTGGACCGTGGACGACCACCTGAAGGACGCCGACCCGGCGCACGTCGAGCTGTGGCGGGCGTTCGCCGCGCTGGTCGAGTCCACGGGACCGGTCACCTACGCCGTGTCCAAGACCACGATCACCTTCAAGGGTCCGCGCCGCGGTTTCGCCGGCGCGCGCCCCACCCGACAGGGCGTCGACGGCTACCTCGACACGATGCGGCCGCTGGACGGGGACCCTCGGATCCTCCGCTCGGCGCCGTACCTCAAGCGCCTGCACGTCAACCACTTCCGGATCCGCACGCTCGCCGACCTCGACGACACGTTCGCCGGCTGGGTGCGGGAGGCGTCCGCCGTGGGGGCAGGCGCCCATCTGTCCTGACGTCAGCCGCTCCCTGCGACGGTTGCCGAACGGGCCATGAGCAGGTTGCGTTCTCGCCTCGTGGGGGCCAGGGCCGCGGCGCGCTCGAGCTCGTCCGCGGCCTCCTCGGTGCGCCCGAGCCGGATGAGCACGTCCGCGCGGACGGCGCCGTAGAGGTGGTAGCGGGCGAGCCGCGGGTCGTCGCGGATGGCGTCGAGGGCCACCATCGCCGCCTCCGGTCCGTCGGCGTACATCACCGCGACCGCGCGGTTGAGCTCGACCACCGGCGACGGCGTCAGCTGTGCGAGGGCGTCGTACAGCGCGGCGATCGCCTCCCAGTCGGTGTCCTGGAACGTCCGGGCACGGCTGTGGCACGCGGCGATCGCCGCCTGGACCGTGTACGCCCCGAGTGGCCGCCCCAGGGTCGTCGCGCGGTCCAGCGACCGGAGCCCGTGCTCGATCAGGGCACTGTCCCACCGCGTGCGGTCCTGGTCGGGCAGCAGCACCCCGTCGCCGCGCGCGTCGAAGCGCGAGGCCTGCAGCTCCATGAGGGCGACGAGGCCGTGCACCTCCGGCTCCCGCGGCAGCAGCCCCGCGAGCACGCGGCCCAGCCGCATCGCCTCGTCGGCCAGGTCTCGACGCACCCACCGTTCGCCGCTGGTCGCGGCGTGCCCCTCGGTGAAGATCAGGTAGACCACCTCGAGCACGGAGCCGAGCCGAGCGGGCATCTGGTCGGCCTGCGGCACCTCGAACGGGACGTGCGCCTCCGCCAGCGTGCGCTTGGCGCGAGAGATGCGCTGGCCGATCGTCGGCGACGGCACCAGGTAGGCGCGGGCGATCTCGTCCGTGGTCAGGCCGCCGAACAACCGCAGGGTCAGGGCGATCCGCGACTCACGCGGCAGCACCGGGTGGCACGTGAGGAAGACGAGGGACAGCAGGTCGTCGCGGATCGGCTCGTCGACGATCCGGTCCGCCGCCGCCTCGTCGGTGAGCTCGTGCGCGAGGACCGCGTACTTGGCGTCCCGGTTCTGCTCGCGCCGGATCAGGTCGATGCCCCGGTGCCGCGCGGTCACCATCAGCCACGCGCCGGGCTGGTTCGGGACCCCGGTCGTCGGCCACTGCTCGAGCGCCGCGACGAACGCGTCCTGTGCGAGCTCCTCGGCCAGCCCCACGTCCCGGACCAGGCGGGTGAGCGAGGCGATGAGCCGTGGGGACTCGATCCGCCAGATGACCTCGACGGTGCGTCGCGCGTCGGTCATCGCCCCGCTCCCTCGTCAGGCTTGCGACGTCTTCAGGCGGTCGACGATCGCCTGCTCCCGCTCGAGCACCTCGGGCGAGACCACCTTGGCGAAGTCCTCCATCTCGAAGAACGGCCGGATCTCGAGCACGGAGACCATGCCCTCGGTGGTCGGACACCGCTTGGCCCACTCGACGGCCTCGTCGAGCGAGCTGACCTGCCAGATCCAGTAGCCCGCGACGATCTCCTTGGCCTCGGCGAACGGCCCGTCGACCACCGACGTCTCGTGCCCGTCGAAGACGAGCTTCACGCCGGCGCTGCTCGGCTGGAGACCCTCGCCGCCGAGCATGATCCCGGCGTTCACCAGCTCCTCGTTGTAGACGTTCATCACCCGGAACATCTCGTCGGTGGGCGCGACCTTGCCCTCGTCCGCGCCGGAACCCTTGATCATGACCAGGACCTTCATGGCTGTCTCCTTCGACTCGAGTGCCCGCTCGACGCTAGTGCCGAGCCGGGGCCTTCACCAGGTCGTCGAACGGGCACCGGCTGCTTCGACACGGAGCGCCGACGAGTTTCGCGGCACCGTCCTACGGTGGACGGATGACCGCACCCGACGAGCTCTCCGGCATCGCGCGGTTCTGGGACGACGCCGCCGCCGCGTTCGACGACGAGCCCGACCACGGCCTGCGTGACGCCGGGACCCGCGCGGCCTGGGCGTCGCGGGTGGCGGGGTGGCTGCCCGCCGGTCCGTGGGACGTGCTCGACCTCGGCTGCGGCACGGGGTCGCTGGCCGCGCTCCTCGCCCAGGCGGGTCACCGGGTGACGGGCGTCGATGTCGCCCCGCTCATGATCGAGCGCGCCCGGGCCAAGCTGGCCGCCGCCGGGTTGCCGGCGACGTTCGTCGTCGGCGACGCTGCCCACCCGCCCGGCGACGAGGTCGACGTCGTGCTCGCGCGCCACCTGCTCTGGACCCTGCCGGACCCGCGGGCGGCACTCGCCCGATGGGTGTCCCTCGTCCGTCCCGGCGGGGCGCTTGTCCTGATCGAGGGCCGCTGGTCGACGGGTTCCTCGTACACCGCCGACGCGCCGGCCCTCCCCTGGGACGGTGGCGTCACCGCGGCCGAGCTGGTCGACGCCGTCCGCCCGCTCGTCGCCGGGCTGCGGGTCGAGCCACTGAGCGACGACGACGCCCTGTGGGGCGGACCGGTCACGGACGAGCGGTACGCGCTGGTCGCGAAGGTCTGAGACGCGACGAGGGGCCCGACCGTCGGCCGGGCCCCTCGTCTGTCAGCTCACGGCGCCGGGTACTCCAGCACCACGCTCGGACCCTGGAAGGCCGGCGTCACGGGGTCGCCCGTGTCGTTGACCACGTGGTCGATCGTGCCGGCCTTGTTGAGCGAGACGGTCAGGATGTTGTGCAGCTTCACGCCCGGCGTGACCGGCACCTCGTACGCCCGGGTGGCGTGCAGGGTCGGGTTCACGTTGGTGTAGATGTAGCTGCCCATGCCCCAGGCCTCGTGGGTCGTGACCTTGTCGCCCACCTTGTAGGCGGCCCAGCCGTCGACCCCGTCGTGCTGCCAGGACGCCTGGTCGGGCGCGTCGTACGGCAGCTCGTTCTGGAACATGATCGTCTTGCCGCGCTCGCCGTTCCAGATCACGTTGTACTTCTGGAAGTGCTCGGAGAACAGGCCGGTCGCGGTGACGTCGTTGCCGTTGACCAGCACCCCGGTGTCGGCCGTGTTGATCGTCCAGCCGACGCCCGTGCCGTGGTCGGCCCGCCAGGCCCAGGTGTGGTCGATGATCGTCTGGTTCGTGTTGACCACCAGGCTGTTGGTCGCCCTGCCCACGTGCTCGCCGCCGATGCGGAAGAACACGTCCTGCACGGCCGTCGGGGTGTTCGCGCTGCTCAACCGGGGCTTCTTGAGCTTGCCGTCCAGCGTCGAGAGCTTGGTGCCCAGCTGCAGGAGCGCCGGCGAGTTCGTC
Organism: Cellulomonas sp. P1_C4; assembly: GCF_056406355.1. Classification (NCBI taxonomy): domain Bacteria; kingdom Bacillati; phylum Actinomycetota; class Actinomycetes; order Micrococcales; family Cellulomonadaceae; genus Cellulomonas; species Cellulomonas sp. P1_C4. The sequence continues at coordinate 50,952 of NZ_JBFUAI010000025.1, forward strand.
GGCCCCGCGTCGAACATCAAACCCGCGATGTCGATGCCGGGCACGTCGAGCGTCTGCATGGCCACGACGCCGTTGTCGGGGACGATCGTCGCCAGGCCCAGCCCGAGCACGACCGCGTTGGGCCAGAGCACGTTGAGGGTCTTGTCGACGTGGTAGACGCCCGGCGTGAACAGCACGTTCTTGCCGACGGCCAGCGCCGTGTTGATCGTCGACGCGCTGTCACCGGGCTTCGCGACGAAGAAGCTGTTCAGCGGCAGCGACCTGCCCGGCGTGCTTCCGCCGGCCCACGTCGTGCCCGTGGTGTTCGTCTGCGCCGACGGGACGAAGACCTTGTACTTCCCCTTGGCGTCGACGTACAGGTACGGCTTCTCGCGTGAAGCCGGGTTGGTGTCCAGCGTCGTGTACTTGTTGGCCACGAAGTCCGTCGCGGGCGCGCCCTGCACCCCGGCGAACACCTGGTTCCACACGCTGTTGGTCCAGGTGGCCACCGAGCTGTTCCGGACCAGGAACTGCTGCTGGCTGCCGTTGATCACCAGGGGCAGCGCCGAGTCGGCGATGAAGCCGCCCGAGGCGTACTGCGGCCCGGCGGTGCAGTAGTCCATGAGGCTCACGTTGGCGCCCGTCACGCTCACGCGCCGCATCGGCGCCGCCTGGGAGACCGCCCAGAAGTTCGCGCCCGCTCGGCAGCCGTCCGCGTTGCCGGCCTGGAACTGGATGCTCAGGTTGGACAGCGAGCGCCAGAAGTTCACCAGGGCGGTGCAATCGGGGGCACCCTCGGGCGTCGTGAAGCACTGGTTGTAGACCTCGATCGCGCCGTTGATGACGACGTCGCCGGGGTTCTGGCCCAGGCCCGCGACCTCGGTGAAGTAGCCGACCTGGAAGCGCAGGGGCTGCTCGGCGGTGCCGTAGGTGCCGGGCTTGAACAGGAGCGCGTAGCGGCCGTCGCCGAACTGCGCCGGGACCTGCTGCGCCGCGATCGCGTCGACCTTCGCCTGGATCTCGGCGATCGGCTGGCTGGGGTCGAACACGATGACGTTCGGGCCCAGGTCGACGGCGGGCGGCGACGCCTGCGCCGGGGCCGCGAGCAGCGGCACGAGCGCGAGGCTCAGGCCGGCGACGACGGCCGCGGCCGCTCGCCTGCGGCGGGGAGCCGCCTGATTCGGACCATGCTGACGCCTACGAAGGAGCATGAGGGAGGACCTTTCTCCGCACAGGGCACGCCGCAGGGACGGGCCCTCGCGCGCGAGGAGGCACCGTCGTTGGCGCCGTGCACCGGACTTTTTGTTGCCGGCCAGGACAAAACGTACAGGTCTAGTGACTCGTGTCAACCCTGACAGGGCTGTAAGTCTTTTCCCGTTATTCCCGGTTTCAGCTCCGCACGGGCGTCGCGGCGAGCCGTCCGATCCACGCGGGCGTCAGCTCACCCCGACCGCGGTCCGTCACCACGCGCAGCCGCGCGGCCGCCACGTCCGACCGGTGCACCGCGAGCGCGGGGCTCGCCGCGGACGGCCGGACCGGACCGGAGCCGTCCGCCGCCACGAACTCGGCGTAGTCAGCGGCCCCCCCATCCTCCAGCGCCTGCAGCACGTCGAGCGACAGCCCCGCGAGGAACGCGTCGTCGTCGGCACTGGCCAGCGGCGACGACGCCAGCAGCGCGAGCGCCTCGAGGCCGACGGACCGCTTCGTGTCGTCGTCGTCGAACGCGAGATCGACGGCCCACTGCACGCGGGCCCACCACTGCGCCCGCGCGTCCGCGCCGGTGCGCTGCCGGACCGTGAGGATGCCGACGATGAGGGCGCCGATCGCGCCGATCGCGGCCACCAGCGGGCCCAGGGTCGCGACGACCACGTACCAGGGCTCCTCCGTCGTCACGCTCATCAGCCCTGCGACCACCGTCATCCCCCGCATCCGTCGTCGGCACCGCTGGCGACAGTAGCGGGAGGGACCGACGACCGCCCGGGTCGGTCGAACGTCGCGGCGAGCTCTCCGACGCTGTGCTCGCCGGTGAGCAGCGCATCCAGAACGTCCTACCGGTCGACTCTGGGCTGTTCGTCGGTGCCCGACCGGTCGATAGTGGTCGTGGGGTTCGCGAGCTCGAAGGAGAGACCGATGGCCGGCACCGGCACCAAGGACGACCCGTGGCAGCTCACGACCGCGCCGGGCTCGTCGGCCTACACGATGTACCGGGACGAGTCCGCCGACCCCCCGGCGCTCGTCTGCCAGGTCGGGTCGACCACCTTGAAGTACCACCTGCGCGCGGTCGACGATCTGCACGCCTGGCTCGTCGAGCAGGGCGACTGGGTGCCGCTCGGTGCGGCCGACGAGCAGAAGCCCGCCGCCGCCGGGAGCGTCGAGGCCTGGGGTCGCGACGAGGGCAACCCGGTCGGCGGCTGGTACGGGCTACGCAAGGGCTACCGCGGACGGTTCGGCATGTACCTGCCGCCGCTGCTCGAGGCGCTCGGGCTCGTCGAGCTCACCCACGACGCCCGCAACAACCGGGTCCGCGCGATCCGCGACTGAGGTCCGCTCAGGAGCCGACGGGCGCGCCTGCGCGTGCTCGTCGTCCAGCCGGGCTCCGCGGACGGCCGAGGCGGCCGTGACCGCGGACGTCAGGACGAGCGCGACACCGGCGACGAGCACGGCTGCGCCGTAGCCCAGCGCGTCGTCCAGCAGACCGCGTCACCGAGCAGACCGCGTCACCGAGCAGACCGCGTCACCGAGCAGACCGCGTCTCCCAGCAGACCGCGTCTCCCAGCAGACCGCCCAGCGGTGCCGCGACCACGATCATCGCCCGGTTCACCAAGCGCGTCGTCGCGGTCGTCCGCCCGCCACTGAGCGTCCGCTGAGAGGTCGGAGCGCCGAGGCCGTCGTGCCGCCTAGCGTGAGGGAACCGACGACAGGGAACTCATGAGCATCGCGACGGCCTGGGGCGTGACCCACGACGAACGGCAGCGCGAGTATCCGTGCGACCTCCTGATGCCCTCGCCGGCCGGCCGTCTGCTGCGGGCCGTCGACGCCGCGGCCCCCACCGACGTCGTGTTCCGATGGCTCTGCCAGTTCCGCGCCGCTCCGTACAGCTACGACTGGATCGACAACGGCGGCCGACGCAGCCCGCGGGTGCCGTTGCCGTGGTGCTGGGACCTCCAGGCCGGACAGACGTTCTCCCGCATCTTCACGCTCGACTCGTTCGTGACCGACCAGCACCTCACGGTCCGCATGATGCCGGGGACCGGCACGCGATTGTTCGGCGACGTCGCCATCACCTACGCCGTCGTGCCGGTGGCTCCAGCGCGCTCCCGGATCGTGGCGGTGATCCGCTTCGGCCGGCCGTCCACCCGGGCGGGCGCCGTCCGAACGTGGCTGCTGACGTGGGGCGACCTCGTCATGATGCGCAAGCAGCTCCGCACCTTCGCGGCCCTCGCCGAGGCCGAGCACACCGCCATGTCCCTGGATCGACCGCGTCCGGGCACGTAGCCGGACCACGGCGACGCGGACCTCTGTGCGGGATGACGCCCAACCACCTGCGGGCGAGCCGGGGGCCTGTGGTCGATCATCCCAGCCGGGCTGAGGCCAATCACTCCCCGCCGAGCGTGTACTCGAGCCGCAACCAGTGCGTGCCGTCCGGTTCGACGCCCATCACACCCATGCCCGCGATCTCCGCCAGCTCGCCGGTGCCGCTCGAGGGCACGACGACCAGGTGCTCGTCGAACCGGTCGGTCCCGTGCGTCGACGCGGCGTGCACGTAGTTGAACGACCCGGAGCGTCCGCCCAGTGAGCCCTCGAACGACTCCATCGCCACGTAGGTGCCGACACCGCGCTCGGGGTCGAACGCCGACGTGAACAGGGTCGTCGACCGACCCTCGATCCCACCCGCATAAACCTTGGCCATCGTGGCGACGCCAACGGCCAGAGCCGTGGTGACTGGCTGCTCCTGCTCGATCGGCACCCCGGCAAACCCGCTGGTCGTGAACGTTCCTTCGCTGAGCATGTCCGCACGCTAGCGACGAGCGCCGACACGCAGCTGGCGGCAACCCAGGCCCGCGATCACGACCTCCGATGGGCCGACGGCCTGCGCAAACCGGCTCACGACAACCTGGGCCGCGGGCCGGCCCAGACCGGGGGACGCCAGCAGGCGACGTGATCGTTGCGCAAGTGTGGGTCAGAAGGGTGGGTCGCCGAGGTCCGAGCGTGGCGGTGGTGGTGGTCGGTGTTCGAGCGCCTTGGGGCTGACGTAGACCGGGATGGGGTGTCGGGCGTAGGTCAGTCCGTGCCGGTCGGTCCAGGTGGAGACCCCGGTGGTGGGGTTGTAGGTGACGTTCCACCAGCCTTCGGTCTTGGCTTGGTGGTGGTGTTTGCACAGGGCGTGCAGGTTCGCCTCGCAGGTCTGCGGGTCGTGCCCGTCGAGGCCGGTCTGCGGGTCGTGCCCGTGGAGGTCGGCGTGTGGTGCGCCGACCTCGGAGGGTGGTGCGCTCTGGGTGGGTGGTCGGTGGTGGTCGTAGGGGATGCGGTGGTCGATCTCGCAGCGGGTGGCGGGTTGTCGGCAGCCGGGGAAGGTGCAGGTCACGTCCCGGGCTTGGATGGTGCGGGTCAGGTCCGCGCCGGGCCGATACGCGGTGGTGCCGACGGAGCAGACCTGCCCGGTGCCCGGGTCGGTGAGCACCCTGCGCCAGGTGGCGTCTTGGGCGAGCTCGCGGGCGACCTGCGCCGGGATCGGCCCGTAGGAGCCGAGGAACCCGGGGGCGTCGTCCCGGCCGAGCAGGGTGG
>NZ_JBFUAI010000026.1:0-53251 GCF_056406355.1 Cellulomonas sp. P1_C4
GCGCTGACGCGTCTGGCGTTGCCGCGGCGGTCGTGGTCGGCACCGTCGCGGTCGCGGCGGTGGCCKACGACGGGATCGTGCGGGTGACCGGGGCGGCGAGCGTCCCGACCGGCGCGKGGGCACCGGGCTTTGCGGCGGCAGACGCCGCGGCGGTGGACGCCGCGGCCGTGGACGCCGCTGTGGCTGCGGCGACCGGTGCGATCACCGCCGTGGCGGCGTCACGGCCGTTCGTCGACTCGGGTGACGTCGACTCAGAAGCGGGCTCGGCAGCGACGGAGCTCGTCGCGTCGGCCGACTTCTCTGTGCCGACCTTCGCCGCGGGCACGCTYGAGGTCGCGGCGGAGGCTGCGACGACAGCCGCAGCCGCCGCCTTCGAGGCGGACGCGTCGTCGGCCGACTCCTCGGCCTCCGGCGTCGCGCCGGCGACGACCTCGGACTCGGGTGCCGCGTCGACCGGGCTCGTGGGCCCCGAGTCGTCGTCTCCGTCAGCGTCGACGGCCGTCGCGGCGACCTCGTCGGCGGCTGCGGGCTCGGTGGTCTCCTCGCCCGACTGGACCGGGTCGTCTGCCGCGTCGGTCTCGTCGGCGGGCTCGTCGTCCTGGCGCGTGGCATCGACGCCGGACTCGGCGGCGTCGTCAGCGGCATCGGCCGGGGGCGAGACGACGCCGTCGGACTCGCCGACCGGGGCGTCCACCGCCGGATCGAGGTCTGCCTCCGGTTTTGCCTCGTCGTCGGGAGCGGCGTCAGCCTCGACCTCGGAGACGGCCTCCGGCTCGGGATCCACCTCGGTCTCGTCATCGGCCGTCGGCTCAGCGTCCGCCGGCGACGCGGCGTCGGATCCCGCCTCGGGATCCGCGTCGGTCTCGCTGTCGGCCACCGGCTCGGCCGGTGCCACAGCACCGGGCTCGGCCGCCGTCCCGGACTCCACAGCATCGGTCGCCGGGTCGTCGTCGACCGTCGACGTGGCCGACTCGTCACTGGCGCTCTCGGGCTCCGAGAGGTCCGGCCCTGCGGGTGTCCCGGCACCGCCCCAGACGGGCCAGACCGGGTCCGACGACGGACCGCTGCCCGGCTCAGGCGGGCTCTGCCGCCCGTCGCCGCTGCGCTGTCCGGGCTCGTCGCCGTCGGTGCCGTTGCTCATCCTGCTCCCCCGCTGCTCCACGCGCGCACACGCGTCCGCGCGAGTCTACGTGCCCGGGCTAACCGGTCCGGCCGGAGACGCGGCGCGCGGACGAGGTTCTCACCCGCCCGGCCCCGCCCCGCGGGCGGGTGCGAGGAATCGCGCCGGCCGGGCGTCGAGAGACCTCCGGCCCACGAGGGCCCGGACCGGGCGACGTCGGTCAGCGGACCGGGCGCAGCCGTCCGCGCAGGTGCACCAGGCCGCCGGCGCCGGCGGCGCCCTGCTCTGCCGCGAGGACGGAACCGACGACGACGTCGTGGTCCCCCGCGCGGTGCACGGAGGCCGTCCGGCAGTCGAACCACGCCGCGGCACCGTCGACCCAGACGGCGTCGGACACGGGTGCGGTACGGTGCGGGACGCGCGCGAGCTGGTCGATCGCCGGGCGCCCCGGAGAGGCCAACCAGTCGGCGGTGTGGCCCTGGTCGTCGGCCAGCACGCTCACCGACCAGGTGTCGACGTCGTCCAACGCGTCGCGGAACCGGGCGTCGGTATGCACGCAGAACAGCAGCATCGGCGGCTCGAGCGAGACCGACGTGATCGCACTGGCCGTCATGGCGTGCAGGGTGCCGCGCCAGCGCAGCGTGATGACGGCGACGCCCGCGGGGAGCCGTCCGACGGCGGAGCGGAAGTCGTCCGGGGACACCTCGGACGCGTCGGTCACGGGGTCGCGCCCGTCCCGTCACCCTCGAGCACCGGCGCCTCCGGCCGCGGCTTGCGGGCACGCGGGCGGTCGTCGAACAGGGCGCCGGGCAGGAGGCCGGCGAGGATGGTGACGACGACGGAGCCGAGCACCCACCACCAGCCGATCGCCTGCCCGTCGGGCACCAGCACGTCGCCGCCGGGCCCCTCCTGCGTGAGGACCTGCACGGACACGACCAGCCCGATCGCGTAGCCGGCGAGCGCCAGGAGGCCGCCCCAGGCGCGCGCCGTGATCGCGGCGGCGAAGGCGAGCACGAGGCAGATGACGACGCCCCAGGGCTCGATGCTGCGGTGCATCACGGTGCCCAGGGCGCCCACGACCACCCCGAGGACGAGGGTCGCGACGGCCGTGCCGATCGCACCGGCGGTGAGGCGTTGCACGCGCGTCAGGCTACCGGGCGGACGCCGACGGGCCAGACCACGTCCTCGCCGGACCCGCCCGTGCCCCGCCGGTAGCCCTCGACCGGAAGCAGCGGCGCGAGGATCCGGTTGCTGAGCGCGTAGCAGGCGACCAGCCCCGCGTCGTCGTCGATCGCCCGGATCGCCTGGACCTGGGTCACGTGGGCGCGCAGCGCGGTCAGGACGCGGTCCCGGACCGGCAGCACGTCGACCTCGAGGTCGACCTCGTCGTCCGGGACGGCCACGGACGGCAGCTCGGCGGCAGCGTCGGGCACCTCGAGCTCGTCGTACAGCGAACCGAGCGCCGCGAGCACGGCGTCGCCACGGAGCGCGCGCAGGCCACGCTGCAGCGCGAGGCGCCCCTGCACGGCCCAGAGCACGACCGGGACCGCGAAGGCGGGCGACGCGTCGTCGGGACGCGAGCCGGCGAACTCGACCGCCCACTGCGTGACCTCGTGCGTGCGGACGTGGTCGGGGTGCCCGTAGCCGCCGCCGGGCTCGTACGTCACGACGACGTCGGGGCGGCGCGCCCGGATGACGCGAGCGAGGCGCTCGGCGGCCTCCTCGAGCCCGACGCCGACGAACGCCCCCGCGGGGATCTCGTCGGGAAGCCCGGCACGGCCGGTGCCCACCCACTCCATGCCGGAGTCCTCGAACCGCTGGTCGACGGACCCGGGGATGGTGTCGAGGTACCCGCGGTCCGGCACGCCCAGCGCCGCCAGCGCCTTGCCCAGCTCGTGGTCGCGGTGCTCGGCGAGCGCCGGCCCGTCCCCCTCGAGGTGGGCCAGGCGCTCGCCGATGACCTCGCCGCGCTCACCGCGCGTGCAGGTCACCACGGTGACGGGACGACCGGCGGCTGCCCAGGTGGCGAGCAGCGCGCCGGTCGCGAGCGACTCGTCGTCGGGGTGCGCGTGCACCGCGACGAGGCCGCCGGAAGAACGAGTCACGCAAAGATCAGGCGCGCTTGGAGCGGGCCGTGATGCGCGCGCGCTCCGTCTGGTCGAGCACGACCTTGCGGATGCGCACGATCTCGGGCGTCACCTCGACGCACTCGTCCTCGCGGGCGAACTCGAGGGACTCCTCCAGCGTGAGATTGCGCGGCGGGATGAGGTTCTCGAAGTTGTCGGCGGTGGCCGAGCGCATGTTGGTGAGCTTCTTCTCCTTGGTGATGTTCACGTCCATGTCCTCGTTGCGCGAGTTCTCGCCGACGATCTGCCCCTCGTACACCTCCTGCGTGGGCTGGACGAAGAACGAGCCGCGCTCCTGCAGGTTGATCATGGCGAACGGCGTGACGGGACCCGAGCGGTCGGCGACGAGCGAGCCGTTGATGCGGGTCTCGATCGGGCCGGCCCACGGCTCGTAGCCCTCGGAGATCGAGGACGCGATGCCGGTGCCGCGGGTGTCCGTGAGGAACCGCGTGCGGAAGCCGATGAGGCCACGGGCGGGCACCAGGAACTCCATGCGGACCCAGCCGGTGCCGTGGTTCGACATGGTCTCCATGCGGCCCTTGCGCTGCGCGAGCAGCTGCGTCACGGCGCCGAGGTACTCCTCGGGGACGTCGATGGTCATCCGCTCGACGGGCTCGTACGTCTTACCGTCGACCTTCTTCGTGACGACCTGCGGCTTGCCGACCGTCAGCTCGAAGCCCTCCCGACGCATCTGCTCCACCAGGATGGCCAGCGCGAGCTCGCCGCGGCCCTGAACCTCCCAGGCGTCGGGGCGCTCGGTGGGCAGGACGCGGAGCGAGACGTTGCCGACGAGCTCCTTGTCGAGGCGGTCCTTGACCTGGCGAGCGGTGACCTTGTGGCCCTTGCCGCCGCGGCCGGCCAGCGGGGACGTGTTGATGCCGATGGTCATCGAGATGGCCGGGTCGTCGACCGTGATGAGCGGCAGCGGACGCGGGTCGTCGGGGTCCGTGAGGGTCTCGCCGATGGTGATGTTCTCGATGCCGGCGACGGCGACGATGTCACCGGGGCCTGCGGAGTCCGTGCTGACGCGCTCGAGCGCCTTGGTCTCCAACAGCTCGGTGATCTTCACGTTCGCCAGGGTGCCGTCCGCCTTGGCCCACGCGACGGTCTGACCCTTGCGGATCGTGCCGTTGAAGACGCGGAGCAGGGCGAGGCGGCCGAGGAACGGGGACGCGTCGAGGTTGGTGACGTGCGCCTGCAGCGGCGCGCCCTCGGTGTAGGTGGGTGCGGGGATCCGCTCGAGGATGGTCTTGAACAGCGGCTCGAGGTTCTCCGAGTCCGGCAGGCCACCGTCGGCGGGCTGGGTCAGCGACGCGCGGCCGGCCTTGGCGGCGGCGAACACGACGGGGACGTCGAGGATCGCGTCGAGGTCCAGGTCCGGCACGTCCTCGTGGAGGTCGGACGCGAGGCCCAGCAGCAGGTCGGTCGCCTCGTGCACGACGTCGGTGATCCGCGCGTCGGGGCGGTCGGTCTTGTTGACCACGAGGATCACGGGCAGCTTGGCGACGAGCGCCTTGCGCAGGACGAAGCGCGTCTGCGGGAGCGGGCCCTCGCTCGCGTCGACCAGCAGGACGACGCCGTCGACCATCGACAGACCGCGCTCGACCTCGCCGCCGAAGTCGGCGTGGCCCGGGGTGTCGATGACGTTGATGGTGATGCCGCCGGGCTCGCCGATCTCCGCCGCCGCGGGACCCGTGTACCGGATCGCCGTGTTCTTGGCGAGGATCGTGATGCCCTTCTCGCGCTCCAGGTCGCCGGAGTCCATCGCGCGCTCGTCCACGTGGGCGTGGGAGCCGAACGAGCCGGACTGCCACAGCATGGCGTCGACCAGCGTCGTCTTGCCGTGGTCGACGTGGGCGACGATGGCGACGTTGCGCAGGTCGTTGCGCACGCTCGTGCCGGCGGAGGTCGTCGGCGCAGTCGTGGGCTCAGACATGGGGAACTCATCTCAGAAGGTGGGGAGCGCGCCGGGTCGTCGGCCGCGCCGATCGATTCTACCCGCACACCTGTCCCGACGGGTCAGATGGTGACCAGACGCACGTCAGCGCCCAGCGCGAACAATCCCTCAGCGCCCAGCGCGCGCCCAGGACCACCACGACGTCAGGTCCGCGCGCCCGAGCTGGAGCGGATCCACCTCGAGCGGCGCCGCGGTGCTGCCCGACGTCTCTGCCGCGGACGCCCGCGTCGCCACGACCACGGGCTGCCGCACGAGCGAGAGCACGGCGCCGCCGTCCTCGAGGCTCTGCGCGACCGGTGCCAGCTGGGCGTCGACCGACGTCGGGTCGACGCTCGCGGCGAGGGGTGCGAGCACCGCGTCGGTGGCCGCATCCGTCCAGCGCGTCACGTTCGTCGCGCCACCCGTACCCCACCGGGACACCACGGAGTCGACGGGCAGGTCCGACTGCGACACCGGCACGAGCGCCGCGTCCCAGGAGTCCGGCGCCCCCACCAGGTCGGGCCCGAGGCCGTCCACCACGTCGTACGGCTCCACCTGGAACCCGACGTCGGCGGCCGTCGCCGTGAGCAGCGTGAGCATCGCCGACCGCAGCGGGTCCGTCGCGTTGACCAGCACGCGCACGACCACGGGCTCGGTGACGCCGGCGTCCGCGAGCAGGCGGCGCGCCCCCGCGATGTCGGCCGGACCGCTGGGCGCCACGTCGCCGCCCGCGTCCGGGCCGACGGTCGGCAGCAGCGCACCGGCCACKGTCGCCTCKGGCCACAGCGGCCGGATCACGTCGGAGACGATCGCGTCCCGCGGGACCGTCAGCAGGAACGCGCGACGCACCGCCGAGGCGACCGCCGCGTCGCCGCCGTACGACGCCGGGTCGAACGCCCCGCCGCCCGCCGCCTGCAGCTGCAGCTGCAGCGTGCTGTCCCCGCCCGTGGTCACGTCCGCCCCGTCGACCTTCGCCAGCGCGTCGAGCACGTCCTTCGTGTCCGTCGGCGTGACCACGTCCACCGTGCCCGCGTCGAGCGCCGCGACCTCCGCCAGCGGGTCCAGGTCGCTGCGGACGACGACCCGGTCGTACGCCGCTCGGCCGGAGCCCTTGTACTTGTCGTTCTTGGCCAGCTCGACGCGTTCGCCGGGCACGATCAGGTCGACCACGTACGGACCCGTCGACACGGCCTGGTCGACGTGCTGCGCGAGCGTGTCGGCGTCGAACCCGGTCCGCCACGCGGCGGAGATCGAGCTCAGCGCGGCCTTGTCCTGCTCGACGATGGCCTTCGTCACCGCCGCGGCCGCGGCCGCGGGATCCTCGACGCCGAGCGCGGTCTGCCCCAGCACGTGCGCCGGCACCCCGACGTCGAGCGCCGTCGGCCAGTCCGCGACGGGCGTGGCGTACGTCAGCGTGAACGTGGGGCCGTCCGTCGTCGGCAGCTGCTCCGCGTGCACCAGGGCCGGCGACGCCGCCGCGAACGCCACACCTGCGTCGAGCGCGTCGTTGTTGGTGATGCCGCCCTGCGGGTCGAGCTCCGGGGTGACGTCGTCCAGCTGGCCGCTGCGCGCCGCCCACTCGAGGAGCAGGTCGTCCGTGGTGACCGGCACGCCGTCCGACCACGCGGCCGACCGGTCGATCGTGTACGTCACGGTCAGCGGCGCGTCGCTCACCTTCGCGACGGTGCCGAAGCCCTCGTCGGGCACGGCGGTGCCGTCCTCGTCGAGCGAGACGAACCCGGACTGCGCGAGCGAGCGCACCAGCGTGCTCCCCGGCGCCCGACCCTCGGTGGTCCCGCCGTTCAGCGACGTGAACGGCGACCCCACGGCCACGACGACCGTGTTGGTCCGGCTCGGCTCGGGCGTCTCCGTGGTGCACGCCGCGAGGAGCGAGAGCGCCCCGACAGCTCCCGCCACGACCAGCCACCTACGATGCACCACGACCCCCGCTCGCACCTGATCGGACTATCCGCCCCATGCGAGCGATATCGGTCGATCACACCCGCACCTGAACCCTTCCGGACATCTCGTCCACAGGACGGGACGCCACGCGGGGTCCGCGGGACGGCTAGGACTTCTCGAGCAGGAGCGCCCGCAGCTCGCGACGCTCGCGCTGCTTGTCCGGGTCGGGCAGGGGCACTGCCGCGATGAGCCGCTGCGTGTACGCCTGCTGCGGGTTGCGCAGGATCGCGTCGCGCGTGCCCTGCTCGACGATGACCCCGCGCCGCATGACCGCGATGCGGTCGGCCAGCACGTCGACGACCGCAAGGTCGTGCGTGACGAACAGGCACGCGAACTTCAGGCGCGCCTGCAGGTCCTGCAGCAGCTCCAGCACGGTGGCCTGGACCGAGACGTCGAGCGCGGACGTCGGCTCGTCGGCGACGAGCAGCTCGGGCGACAGGGAGATCGCGCGGGCGATGCCGACGCGCTGCTTCTGCCCGCCCGACAGCTCGTGCGGGTACCGGTTGCGGTAGCTGCGGGGCAGCTGCACCTGGTCGAGCAGCTCCTCGATCCGCTTCTGCAGCGCCTCACCCTTGGCCACGCCCGCGAGGTACATCGGCTCGCCGATGCTCTCGCCGACGGGGAGCCGCGGGTTCAGCGACGACGACGGGTCCTGGAACACCATGCCGACCTTGCGGCGCAGCGAGCGCAGCTTCTTGGCGTCCCGGACGGTCAGCTCGACGCCGGCCACGGTCAGGGTGCCCTCGACCACCGGCAGCAGGCCGACGGCCGCGCGCCCGATGGTCGTCTTGCCCGAGCCCGACTCGCCCACCAGGCCGACGACCTCGCCGGGACGGATGAGCAGGTTGGCGCCCTCGACCGCGCGGAAGGCGGGGATGCGCCCCTGCTTCGGGTACTCGATCGCGACGTCGACCAGCTCCAGGATCGGGGCGGTGCCCTCGACCTCGGCCGCTCGTCGTGCGCGCTCCGACACCTCGAGCGCCTTCTTGTTGGCCGCCTCGCGCCGCGCCAGCTCGGCGGCGTCGACAGTGAGGACGTCCTCGTTGCCGGTGGCCGCGGCGAGGGCAGCCGTGAGGTCGATCTCCTCGCCCGACGAGTCCGCCGCGCCGAGGTGCGGGACGGCAGCCAGCAGCTCTTGCGTGTACGGGTGCTGCGGGTTGCTGAAGATCTCCCGCGCGGTGCCCGTCTCGACGATGAGCCCGCGACGCATGACAGCGATGCGGTCCGAGAGGTCCGCGACCACGCCCATGTCGTGGGTGATGAGGATGACCGCCGAGTGCAGGTGGTCGCGCAGGTTGCGCATGAGGTCGAGGATCTCGGCCTGCACCGTGACGTCGAGCGCCGTGGTGGGCTCGTCGGCGATGAGCAGGACCGGGTCGTTGGACAGCGACTGCGCGATCATCGCGCGCTGCCGCTGGCCGCCCGAGAGCTGGTGGGGGTAGGAGTTGAAGGCCTTGAGCGGGTCGGGCAGCTCGACCATCGTGAGCAGCTCGAGCGCCCGGTCGCGGGCGTCCGACGGCGACATCATGTTGTGCAGCCGCAGGGCCTCGATGATCTGCGCGCCGATCGTGTAGACCGGGTTCAGCGCCGTCATCGGCTCCTGGAAGATCATCGCGATGTCGTTGCCGCGGATCTCCCGGACCTTCGCCGACGACATGTCGCTCATCTCCTGGCCCATCAGCTTGATGCTGCCCGTGATGCGCGCGTTCTTGGGCAGCAGGCCGAGGAGTGCCATGGAGCTCACGGACTTGCCCGAGCCCGACTCGCCCACGATGGCGAGGACCTCGCCGGCGTGGACCTCGTAGCTGACGTCGATGGCAGCCGGGATCCACTTGCGGTCCACGGCGAAGTCGACGGACAGGTCGGTGACCTGGAGGACGGGTGCGTCCTGGGAGGTCGTATCGGTCATCGTGTGACTCCTGAGATCATGCGGGCATGCGTGCCGAAGGTGGCGACCTGTCGTACAGGCCGCGCAGCAGATATGTGTCGACGATCGCCGCCTGGACGGTGATCGCGGGACTGACGGCAGCGCGGGGCTTCGAGGACGGGGCGACGGCCGTGCTGCGGGCGCTGCCGCTGGCGTTCGGCCTGGGTCTGTTGGCGTGGCTGGTCTTCTGGCACCCGCGGGTCGACGTCACGCACGAGGGCGTGACGCTGGTGAACCCGCTGCGCACTGTCCGGGTGCCGTGGGCCGCGCTCATCCAGGTCGAGACGCAGTACTCGCTGACTCTGGTGACCCCGACCGGCCGCTACCGCGCCTGGGCGGCACCCGGTCCGGGCCGCCACCAGGTGGTGACCGCCGGCAACGAGGAGCTCTCCGGGATGTCCCGCATGGCCCGCGACTCCCGCGGAGCGGTCTCCATCGGCGACCTGCCCAGCGCGCCGTCCGGCCACGTCGCCTCGATCGTCCGCCGCCGCTGGGAGGAACTCGTGGAGAACGAGCTGCTGCCCATCGGCGTCGCGGACGACACGCCCGTGGACCAGCACTGGAACGGAGCGGCGATCGCGCTGCTCGGTCTGGCGGTTGTCGGCGTCGCGGTCGTGGCTCTGACCTGACGTCACCGCCGGCCCCGCCCGTCGTCGTTCTCGTCGCCCATGTCGCGAGGCTGGTCGAACGACTCGTACAGCCCACCAGACGCGATGGAGTCCGAGCCGGCGCTGGAGATGTGGTCCGGGGCGGCCCCGGGCTTGTACATCGTCGTGCGGTCGCGCGTCTCCTTGACCCGGCGCAACGCGAGCTTCTTCTGGCGAGGGTCGAACGCGTCGCGCAGACCGTCGCCGATGAAGTTGATCGTGAGGCAGATGACGACGATGAAGACGCCGGGCCACCAGAACAGCCACGGCCGGGTGGCGAACGCGGCCTGGTTGGCGCTGATGAGCGAGCCCAGCGAGACGTCCGGCGACTTCACGCCGAGGCCGACGTAGCTCAGCGCGGTCTCCGTGAGGATCGCCGCCGACATCAGCAGCGTGGTGTTCACCGTGATGACGCCGACCGCGTTCGGCAGGATGTGCTTGAAGATGATCCGCTGGTTCGACGCCCCGGCCAGGCGGGCGGCGTCGACGAACTCGCGCTCGCGCAGGGTCAGGAAGTCGCCACGGACCAGGCGCGCCATGCCGGTCCACGACACGAGGCCGAGGAACGCCGCCAGGGCCACGACGCTCTTCGCCGAGTTGGCCACCACGGCGGCCGCGATGAGCGCCGGGATGATGATGATCATGTCGGTGAACCGCATGAGCACGGCCTCGGTCTTGCCGCGGAAGAAGCCCGCGCTCGAGCCGATGAGCACGCCGACGAGGGCGGCGATGAAGCCGACCATCAGCATGATGAACATCGAGATCTGGGTCCCGCGCATGGTCATCGCGAACAGGTCACGACCGACGCGGTCCTGGCCGAACGGGTGGTCACCGAGCGAGAACGGCAGCAGCTGGAGCGTCGGGTGTCCGCCGTTCTGGAGCGGCGGGGTGTCCGCGTAGCTCCACATCCACCATCCCGGGATCGGTCCGAGCCCGATCGCCGAGATGGCCAGGACGAGCACGAAGGCGAGCACCACGATGCTGACGACGGCACCGGTGTGCCCGAAGAACCGCTTGGTGACGATGCGGCCCTGGCTCAGGCCGCGGACGTCCTCCGGGTTCTCCGGGGTCGTCGGGTTCGGCGGGACGTCCGCCGTGTTTTCCAGGATGGCGGTCATGCCTTCACCCTCACTCGCGGGTCGAGGGCCGAGTACGTGAGGTCGGCCAGCAGGTTGAACACCACCGCGGTGATGCCGGTCACGAGGAACACGCCCATGACCGGATTGGGGTCGACGTTGTGCAGGCCGGTCAGGAACATCTGACCCATCCCCTTGATCGAGAAGACGTTCTCGGTGATGACAGCGCCGCCGATGAGGCCGCCGATGTCGATGGCGACGATGGTGGCGAGCGGGATCATCGCGTTGCGGAACGCGTGCCGCGTGACGACGACGCGCTCGGAGAGCCCCTTAGCGCGTGCGGTGCGGACGTAGTCCTGGCCCATGACCTCGAGCATCGACGCACGCGAGTAGCGCGTGTACGACGCCAGCGAGATGAGGATCAGCGCGATCGTCGGCAGGATCAAGTGCGTGTACTTGTCGATCCCGGTGATCCAGAAGTCGCCGTTGAGGTTCGGCGTCTCGGCCCCGATCGTCGCGATCGGACGGTTGCGGATGCGCGGGTTGGCCATGTACGCGGGCCACGACTGCATGTAGCGGTCGAGCAGGATGAGGAACGCGACCGCGAAGCTGGTGAGCGAGGCCGCCTTCATCGACTGGCCACGGTCGTAGCCGCCCATGAGGTACCCGACGAGCAGACCCACCCCGATGGCCAGCAGACCGAGGCCGATGATCATCCACAGGTTCGCGTTGTCGAGCAACGGCTGGAGCGCGAAGTACGCGACCAGGCCGATGCCGACCGTGATGAAGCAGGAGTAGAGCGCCTTGCGGTTCTGCAGCCCGGCGAACAGCACGGTGAACCCGTACGAGGCCGCGATGCCTGTGACCGTGATGACCACGACGCCGAGGGACGGCGTGGTGAACCAGCGGGTGACCGACAGGTAGTAGAGGACCGCAGCGGTGACGAGCGTGGCGGCGCCGAAGGTGATCAGGCGTCGCCGCAGGTTCCCGGCGATGATCACGGTCCAGATCAGACCGACGATCAGCGAGATCACGACCACGGTGCCGTTCGCGATGTACGGGTCCCGCAGGAAGTCGTTGAAGCCGATGGCCCCGAACTCCTTGAGCAGGACCGCGACCCAGAAGACCGGCAGCGAGAAGAAGAGGAAGGTGATGAACGTGACCGAGTAGTCGAGGGTGCTGTACTGCCGCAGCGCAGTGATGACACCGATGGTCACGCCGAAGAGGATCGCGAGGAGCGCGGCTGTGGTGACCAGCTGGAGCGTCGAGGGGATCGCGGTCGACAACGCCGCCGTCACCGGCTGGTTCTGCAGCGTGACCCCGAGGTCGCACTGCCCGCCGAACGGGATCACGCACTTGATCGCGCCGCTGAGCCAGATGAAGTAGCGGAGCGCCGGCGGCACGTCGAGGTGGAGCAGCTCCGTGCGCTGCTGCATCTGGGCGCCCTTGCTCGGCGAGTTGCTCGACCGGATCTCAGCCAGCGGGTCGCCCGAGTAGGCGATGAGCAGATAGACGATGAACGACGCGCCCAGCAGGATCAGCAGGGACGCGAGCAACCGTCGAAGGATGTAGGTGGTCATCGTTTCTCAGGTGTCGGTGTCGGGGCGGCACGCCGAACCGCGTGCCGGGAATGGTCAAGCGTAATTCAGTCGCCGCCCCAGTACCGCACGGACCTCGTCGTCCTACTGCGTCGAGCTGTGGGCGGACCCGAAGGTGCCGGGTCCCCGCGAGCGGGCGACCCGGCACCTTCGGTCGTTCAGGCGACTGTCACACAGTCGCCGGGTGGTGCGCTAGTTCGGCCAGGATCAGCCGTCGTTGACGCTCCAGTTCCAGACGTTCCACCAGACACCGTTCTGGTTGGGGTTGTACGCGTCGATGCCCTGAACCCGGTCGGCGACCGCGTCCACGCCCACGCTCTGGAAGAACGGCAGGCCGTAGTCGGCGGCGAAGATCTTCTGGTCGATCTGCTGCTGCAGCTCGGTCTGCTTGTCCTTGTCGGTGGTGACGATGAGCTCCTGCATGAGCTCGTCGGCCGACGTGTCGGAGAAGCCGTTGAAGTTCGAGTCGGCGCCCGTCCCGAAGATCTGCGGCACGCCGGAGACGCCGACGCCCGAGTTGATCCAGCCGAAGATCGACGCGTCGTACGAGCCGTCGCCGAGGCGCGAGCCCCACTTGGCGTCGCCCTGGTCGTCGATGATGAAGCCGGCCTGCGAGGCCGACTGCTGGATCAGCGTGAACGCGTCAACACGGTTCGGGTTGTTGACGTTGTAGAGGATGCGGACGGTCGGCGTCTGGCCGGCGAGGAGCGCCTTGGCACCCTCGATGTCCACGTCGGCGAACTTGTCGGAGCCGTTGTTCTTGACCGAGTCGGCGTAGCCGTCCTGGGCCGGGACGAACAGCTGCGAGTCGAGGACCTTGGACTCGGGGTCCAGCGGCGTGATGATCGCGTCGAGGATCGCCTGGCGCGGGATCGTCTTGAGGAACGCCTCACGGACCTTCTGGTCGGCGAAGACGCCGTTGAAGTTCAGGTCGATGTGGTCGTACGCGAGCTGGTTGCCCTTGTGGACCTGAACGCCGTCGAGACCCTCGAGCGAGGCGAGCGTGTCGGCGTTGGCCTGCGGCGAGATGATGTCGACCTCACCGTTCTGCAGCGCCTGGACCATGGCGGACGGGTCCGCGATGGTGCGCATGGTGATCTCGTCCAGCTTCGGCTTGAGGCCGCCGGTGTACTTGTCGTTGGCCTTCATCGTGACCGACTGGCCCTCGACGACGTCCGTGACGATGTACGGGCCGCTGGACAGGTACAGCGACGGGTCGCTGGGCAGCGTCCGGGAGTCGAAGCCCGTGTTGTAGAAGTCGGCGGCGGCCTTGAGCTGCGGGTCGGTCGCGGCCGGGGCGTCGGGGTTGCCGCGCGGCTTGTCCTTCATGACGGCGGTCAGCGCATCGGCGTCGGCGAGGCCGGCACCCTTCGCGACGACGTGGGCCGGGCGGTCCAGACCGAACGAGGTCTCCCAGTCGGCGAACGGCTTGGAGTACGTCAGCGTGATGCTGCGGTTGTCGTCACCGATCTCGGGGAACTCGGTGAGGGCCAGGCCGTCGGTCGAACCGGCGTAGCTGAAGTAGTTGGTGCCCGTCGTCGGGTTGCCCTCGTCGTCGGGGGCGCCACCGTCGTCGTAGAAGCCGGAGTACACGGCCCACGCGAGGACCAGGTCGTTCGCGTCGATCGGCTCACCGTCGGACCACTTCTGGCCCTCGTTGATCGTGTACTTGACCGTCAGCGGGTCATCGCTCGTCTTCTCGATCGTGCCGAACGACTCGTCGCGCTTGACCTTCAGGTCGCCGTCGATGTAGTAGAAGTTCGAGTTCGTCGCGAGCGCGATCTTCGAGTTGATGTCCGTGTTGCCGTTCGCCGTCGAGGAGTTGAACGAGAAGAACTCGTTCGTCTCGGCGACGACGACGTTGCCACCCGTAGCCGCGGCGGCCGACTCCGACGACGACGGGGTCTCCGTCGGGGCGTTGTTGGAGCACGCGGTGAGCACCAGGGCGCCGGCTGCGAGAGCCGCGGCCGCGGCGCTGATTCGCCTGATCTTCAATGTTCCTCCTGGGAAGGGGTGGACGCTGACCTGCGCGCCTCGGGCCTGCGGCAGGGCCGCGGGACAGAGGCGGTGCGGTGTAAGCACGTCCGCCGTGAGTTGCAGACAAGGTAGGCCACGGTTGCTCGGACATATCGGGCACGTATGGGCCTGACGCCGGATCGTTACCTGATTGATACTGGCGAGTACCGTCCAGCATGCGAGATGGCGACCAGCGGAAACATCACCGTAATGTGTCCGTTCCCGAGGCCGCAGGGGTGTCTTGACTCAAAAGAAGCCACGTCCGGCGCGTTGATCTGCTATGGCGGTCCCGACCGTCTGCTATAGGGTCGCCCGCCGCGAGACGCCGGTCACAGGCAGATCGTCGGGGACACTCGTCCGATGGATCTCACCACCACCGCGCGCCGCCTGGGGCGCACCCGATGGTTCGCACGCCTCGGCCGGGCCACGACCGGACTCGACCGACGCCTGCAGAAGGCCACGGACGGCCGCTGGAGCACCCTCGGCCGGGCGCGGCTCCCCCAGCTGATCCTCACGACCACGGGCCGCAAGTCCGGCGAGCCGCGCGAGGCCGTGCTGCTCTACGCGGTCGACGGCGACGGCTGGGTGCTCATCGGCTCGAACTGGGGCCAGGCGCACCACCCCGCGTGGTCGGGGAACCTCCTGGCCGACCCTCGCGCATCGGTCACCGTCGGCGGCGTCACCACCGAGGTCCTCGCGTCGCTGGCCGACGACGACGAGCGCGCCCGCCTGCTGCCCGCCCTGCTCGCGGTCTGGCCGGGGTACGACGACTACGCCGCGCGCGCCGGCCGCGAGCTCCGGGTGTTCCGTCTGGCCCCGGCCTGACCTGCATGAGCGACCCGCTGATCCTGCCGACCCT
Organism: Cellulomonas sp. P1_C4; assembly: GCF_056406355.1. Classification (NCBI taxonomy): domain Bacteria; kingdom Bacillati; phylum Actinomycetota; class Actinomycetes; order Micrococcales; family Cellulomonadaceae; genus Cellulomonas; species Cellulomonas sp. P1_C4. Next base: position 15,268 of record NZ_JBFUAI010000026.1, read on the forward strand.
CGTCGGCCACGGCGTCCGGCTGCGCGCCTTCACCCCGGCCGACGTGCCCGTCGTGCGCGAGGCAGCGCTCGACCCGCTGATCCCGCTCATCACGTCGGTGCCGGCTCGCGGCGACGACGACGCGTGCCTGGCCTACGTGGCGCGCCAGGCGGACCGGCTCGCCCAGGGCGTCGGCTACTCGTTCGCTGTCGCGGACCTCGGGACCGACGAAGCCGTCGGCCAGATCGGCCTCTGGCTGCACTACCTGCAGGACGGACGGGTGTCGACGGGGTACTGGATCGCGCGGCCGCACCGCGGGCGAGGCCTCGCCACCGACGCCCTGGTCACCCTGAGCCGCTGGGCCGTCGGCCTGCGCAGCGTCGCGCGGGTCGAGCTCTACGTCGAGCCGTGGAACAGGGCATCGCGCCGGACCGCCGAGAACGCGGGCTTCACGGCGGAGGGTCTGCTGCGGTCCTGGCAACGGGTGGGCGACGAGCGGCGGGACATGGTCATGTACTCGCTCCTCGCTCCGGCGGACTGAGCCGGACGCCGGTGAGGCGTCCGTCACGGCGGTCGTCCGCGATTTGGTGTTGCGCCGCGCAATCGTGCGGCGAATGCTCGAGAGCGCGAACGTCGAGGCAGTCCGGGAAGCGGGCACGGCCCGACGACATCGTTACCGGCTGGTAACCAGGGGGTGGGCCGCACACGGCCCCGTTCGTCGAAACGTCGCAAGGAGTTCCACCGTGAAGCGTGCCGCCCTGTTCCTCGTCGCTGCTGCCCTGACCACCACCCTCGCCGCCTGCTCCAGCGGCGACGACACCAGCGACGACTCGACCGCCTCGTCGTCGTCCACCGCGTCGTCCACCGCGAAGCCGACCGCCGACGCCGGCAGCACCGCGGCGCCGGCCGAGGCGAACATCGCGCTCGCCTGCGGCCGCTACTACAACGGCGGCGCGAGCTCGCTCAAGGTGCGGATCGCGGCCGTCGCGCCGGCCATGGACGCGCAGGACGCGGGCACGCCGCTCGACGAGGACACCACCACGGAGCTGGGCGCGATCGACTCGTCCCTCGTCCTGGCCGTCAAGGTGGCGCCCGCGCCGCTGGCCGGGGCGTACACCGCGATCCAGGACCGCATCCAGGGCGCCCTGGCCGCCGCCGAGTCCGGCGGCACCAACGCCGCCACGCTCGACCTCCCGGCGCAGGACGCCACGATCAGCACGGAGTGCGCCGCGGGTGGCTTCCCCGTCAGCTGACACCTCCCGGCGGGTCGCGACGAAAGGTCGTGACCCGCCGGCGGCCGGTTTGGCAGGATCCGGCCATGACCGACACCCTGCTCCTGCGCGCACTCTCCGTCTCCGACGAGCAGGACGCCCGGGCCGCGCACCGCGAGCTCGCCGACGCGGGGTTCGAGTTCGTCCTGGGGCTCGACGAGGCCCCGAGCTGGCCGGCCCTGCTCGAGTCCCTCGAGCGCGAACGCACCGGGCACGACCTGCCGCCGGGGCGCGTGCCGGCGACGTTCCTCGTCGCGGTCGTCGGCGACCGGATCGTCGGACGCCTCTCCGTCCGGCACCGGCTCAACGCCTACCTCGCCGAGGTCGGCGGTCACATCGGCTACGCCGTCCGGCCTGCTGCCCGCCGCCGCGGCTACGCCACGGAGATCCTGCGGGCGGGGCTGCGGGTCGCGGCCGACCAGGGCGTCGAGTGCGCCCTCGTCACCTGCGACGACGACAACGTCGGGTCGGCCACGGTGATCGAGCGCTGCGGCGGCGTGCTGCGCGACACGGTCGACGTCGACGGATCGCGCAAGCGCCGCTACGACGTCCCGACTGCGCCCTGAGTGCCGCGCACGTCGGCGCGCCCTACCGCGAGGATCCTCGACCCCGCGCTCGCTCGTCCGAGGTTCCCCGCGAGCGCTGACGGTACGCCCGGGCCTTCATGACGTCGCCGCACTCGTTCATCGAGCACCAGCGGCCGGACCGGTTGCGCGACCCGTCGTAGTAGATCCACTGGCAGTCGGGGTTCGCGCACGCCTTGAGCCGCGGCCACTCCCCCGCCGCGTGTGCCCGATGGACCTCGGCGAGCAGGTCGGCGACGAGAGCGTCGTCCCCCGCCGCGGCGAGGACCGCCGCGCCGCCGTCGAAGGTCACGACCAGGGGGTGCGCGGCCGCGATCGCCGCGAGCCCGGCCTGGTCACCCGTCACGAGGTAGTCGCGCAGGGCATCGCGGAACGACCGGAGCGGTCGGGGACCGCGGGCCTCGAGGTGGTCGACCCCGTGGAAGCGGTCGTCGGTGTTCAGCAGGGAGCGGACGCGCTCCAGCGGCCCGGGGGCGACGCCGGGCTCGGCGCCCAGCGAGACCCACTCGAGGAGCGGGTCGGGGCGGGTGATCTCGCTGACGGTGTCCTCCATCGCTCTTGACGTCGGCTGCGGGTCGCCACAATAGTCGTCACCACTGTAACGGTTTTACTGGTGATGCACACGCAAGGAGACCCCGATGACCACCGCGACGACCGAGAAGCTCGGCTGCGACACCTCCGACATGCTGACCATCCACGCGCTGTTCCGGCGCGCGTTCACCGACGCGCCCGGGCTCGTGCGCGGGGTCGAGGACGGTGACCTCGCCCGCCTGGCTCCCGTCGCCGGCCATGTGCGGGAGGTCGCCGGTGCGCTGCACCACCACCACGAGGGCGAGGACCTGCTTCTGTGGGACACGCTCGAGCAGCGCGCGCCCGCCTGCGCCCTGCACGTCGGCCTCATGCGGGCCCAGCACACGGCCACCGCCCACCAGCTCGAGCGCCTGGACGAGCTCATGACGGCATGGGAGGAGGACGCCGGCGTCGAGGAGCGCGACGCGGTGGCCGCGCACCTCGACGAGCTCCGGGACACGCTCCTGGCGCACCTCGGCGCCGAGGAGACGCAGATCCTGCCGACGGCGTCGACCGTCATGTCCCAGCGCGAGTGGAGCCTGCTGCACGAGCACGGCATGGCGTCGATCCCGAAGGACCGGCTGTTCCTGCAGCTCGGCTGGGTCCTCGAGGTCGTGCCCGCAGGCGAACGGGCAGGTTGGCTGCGTGCCAACCCGCCCGCTCCTGCCCGGGTGCTGTGGCGGCTCGTCGGCAAGCGACAGTTCGCCGCGCACCGGGCGTGCGTCTACGGACCCGGGTCCGCGCCCCTCAGCTGATCTTGCGCCGGTAGACGCGCATCGCGAAGTAGTAGGCGACGACGAGGATGCCGACGCACCAGGCGAGGGCGACCCAGATGTCGCTGCCGACCGGCTGCCCGGAGAACAGGTTCTGGATCGTGTCGACGATCGACGTCACCGGCTGGTTCTCCGCGAAGGCCCGCACGGGCGCCGGCATCGTCTCGGTCGGCACGAAGGCCGAGCTGATGAACGGCAGGAAGATCAGCGGGTAGGAGAACCCCGCGGCGCCGTCCACCGACTTCGCCGACAGCCCGGCGATGACCGCGACCCACGTGAGCGCCAGCGTGAACAGCGCCAGGATCCCCGCCACGGCGAGCCAGGCGAGCACATCGGCCGAGGTGCGGAACCCCATGAGGAGGCCGACGAGCACGATGATCACGACCGTGATGGCGTTGGACGCCAGCGAGGTCAGCACGTGGGCCCAGAGCACCGACGGTCGGGAGATCGGCATCGAGTGGAACCGCTCGAAGATGCCGCTCTGCAGGTCCGTGAACAGCCGGACCGCGGTGTAGGCGATGCCCGACGCGATCGCGATGAGCAGGATGCCCGGCAGCAGGTAGTCGACGTAGTTCTCGTTGCCGGTGTCGATCGCCCCGCCGAAGACGTAGACGAACAGCACCATGATGGCGATCGGCGTGACCGCGGTCGTGATGATCGTGTCGACGCTGCGGGTGATGTGGCGCATGGAGCGGCCGGTCAGGTCGACCGTGTCGCTGAAGAAGTGCGTGGTGCTCATGACCGGTCCTCACTGAGCTCGGTGGTGGCGTCTTTCCCGACGAGGACGAGGAAGATCTCCTCGAGGGTGGGCTGCTTCTCGACATACTCGACCGTCGCCGGCGGCAGCAGCTTCTTGAGCTCGGCGAGGGTGCCGTTCGCGATGATCCGGCCCTGGTGCAGGATCGCGATCCGGTCCGCCAGCTGCTCCGCCTCGTCGAGGTACTGCGTGGTGAGCAGGACCGTCGTGCCCTGCGTGGCGAGCTCCTTGATGACCTGCCAGACCTCGAGCCGCGCCTCCGGGTCGAGACCCGTGGTGGGCTCGTCGAGGAAGAGCACCTTCGGCCGGCCGATCAGGCTCATGGCGATGTCGAGGCGGCGGCGCATCCCTCCGGAGTACGTCGCCACCTTGCGGGCTCCCGCATCGGTGAGGTCGAAGCGCGCGAGAAGGTCGTCCGCGATCTGGCCGGGGCCCTTGAGGTGTCGCAGCTTGGCGACGAGCACCAGGTTCTCCCGGCCGGAAAGGATCTCGTCGACCGCGGCGAACTGCCCGGTCAGGCTGATGGACTCCCGGACCTGCAGCGGTTCGCCGGTGACGTCGAACCCGTTGACGATGGCCGTGCCGGCGTCCGGCTTCAGCAGCGTCGACAGGATCCTGACGATCGTGGTCTTGCCGGCTCCGTTCGAGCCGAGCAGGGCGAAGATGCTGCCCGGGGCCACGTCGAAGTCCACGCCGCGCAGGACGTGCAGCTCCTTGTAGGACTTCTCGATGTTCTGCAGACGGATCGCCGGTCCGCGATCCTCGATGCCCATCATGTCGCTGGTTCCCCTCGTCTCGTGTGCCGAACTCATCGGGCGTGCTGGACGGTGATGTCGCCGGACGCGGTGCGCGCACGCACGGCGACCGTTCGCTCGGACTCGGCGGGGGCGACGTCACCCGCGAGCTGGTTGCGGACGTGGCCGATCTTCGATGACAGGTCGAGCCAGGCCGGGACTCCGGGCCGCACGCCGATCGTCACCTGGCCGTAGCCGCTCTCGACCTGGATGGACCCGCTCGAGACCTCGCGCAGGTCGATGGCCCCGTACGCCGTCTTCGCGGTGACGGAGGCGAGCGCCTGGGTGATCTCGAGGTCGCCGTAGGACAGCTTCGCCTCGAGGTCCCCGCCGGACTTCCCGACGGTGACGGTGCCGTGCGACGCCTTGAGGACCGCGTCGCCGGTCACCGTGCCGAGCCGGATCTGACCGTGGTCGGCCGTGATCTCCGCCCCGCCCTCGACGGTGCCCACCGTCGCGTTGCCGTGCCCGGCACGCAGCCACAGGTCGCCGGTGGCCTCGACGTCCGCGCCACCGGACGACGCCTTGATGCGGGTGGCGCCGAGGCGCCCGACGGTCCGCACGTTCCCGACCGAGATCTCGGCCGTGAGCCGCGACCCCGCGGGCAGCTCGACGACGACGTCGACCGTGTCGAACGGTCCCGGGCCGATCCAGCTGAGACGGGGCTTCGGGCCCGTGATGGTGAGCCGCTGGCCGTCGAAGTCGACCTTGGTGTCCTCCGCGCCCCGCCGGTCGACCGCCTTGGCGGGGTTGGTGGGCGTCACGGTCACGACGGTGTCGGTGCGGTCGCCGGCGACGACGTCGATCGCACCGACCTGCAGGTGGATGGCGAGGTCGATCGGAGTGGGTGTGCTGTACGTGGGCATGCTCACGACTCCCTGCTTCTGGGTGTGTTCGTCCGGCCCCGCGGGTCCGCGTGGCTGGTGGAGGTGGGTGGGGCTGGGGGCTAGCGCGCCCAGCCGGCGAAGCTGTCGCCGGTCCGCAGCGTCTTGGCCGCGGACCGTCGTTGCCTGGGTTGCAGTGCTGCCGCGATCGCGCGGACCAGCCATGCGTTGACGGACAGACCGTCGGCGGCCGCCGCCTCGTCGACCCGCACCTTGAGGGCATCGGGAAGGCGGAGCGTCGTGCGGGACGTGCTCACGTCGTCGAGGTCGACGGCCGCGGCGGGTGCGTCGTCGGTGTCGTGCTCCGCGTTCGGCTGGGCGACGACGAACTCGATCTCCCGCCCGCGGAGCCGCAGGTCGACCGAACCGGGTGCGAGGTCGCGAGTGATCTCCCCTGCCGCGGCCGAGAGGGCGTCGAGCAGCACGATCCGGGCGGCGGAGTCGAGGCCGGCGACGAGACGCTCGGCGACGGCGCGAGTGTCCTCATTGCCGTTCTCCGCGGCCTCCACCAGCTGGCGCTGCAGGTCGGTGACGTACTGTCCAAGTTCCATGGCACCATCTTGACACCACAGTGGTGTCACGTCAAGCAATTGTGGTGTCAGACGTGACACCGCGCCACGAACACCATCTCCCGCCCCGGCCGGTCGGGTGCCTCCCGGACGTCCAGCACGCCGAAGCCGGCCGCCTCGAGGGAGCGCTCGACGGTCCCCCGGTCGCGGAACCGCAGGGTCGAGTCCGAGTGCAGCACGGCTCCGTCCGACGCGAACACGTAGTGGGCGCGGAACGTCACGGTGTCGCCGACGACCTCGGTGACGTCGGTCCACGTCTCGACCCGCCCGACCCCCTCGACGTCCGTCGCCTCGAAGGTCGCCTCGCGCGTCCACTCGCGCCACGCCTGCCGCTCCGGGATCCGGGTCTCGAACACCAGGTGGCCCCCTGGTCGAAGCGCGCTACGGATCCCGTCTAGAGTCGCCGCCCACTCCTCGTCGGTCACGAACACCTGCGCGACGTTGCCGGTCATCGTCGCCAGGTCGACCTGCAGCGGCGGCAGGTCCGTGGCGTCGCCCTCCAGCCATCGGACCTCGTCGGCACCCGGCTTGGCCCGCGCCACGTCGAGCGACGCGCGTGCCGGGTCGAGCCCGACCACCTCGAGTCCACGCGCCGCCAGCTGCAGCGCGAGCACGCCGGTGCCGCAGCCGACGTCGAGCACGCTGCGGGCGCCGAGCTCGTCGGCGATGGCCACGTACGCGTCGAGGTCGCTGCGGTCCGTGTCGAGCGGGTCGTAGAGCTGCGCGAGGCGGGGGACCTCGAATCCGTCGTCGGCCATGACCCGGACGCTAGGAGCGCGGCGGGACGGTGGCTACCGGAAATGCTCGTCGCCGTCGCGAGGTCCGTCGACCCGCGGTAGACCTTGACCAGACTCGTCGGACCGGCACCTACGGAGGAGACAGCATGAGCCCCAGCGCGACGGGCCGCCGTGAGACCCGCAACGGGCACGACAGCGTCGTCGTCGACCGCACCTTCCGCGCCCCGATCGAGTCCGTGTGGGCGGCGATGACCGAGTCCGACCGGCTCGAACGCTGGGTCGGCACCTGGGTCGGCGACCCGGCCTCCGGTTCGGTCCTGTTCCGGATGAATGCGCAGGGCGACGACATCAGGCCTGAGACTTTCACCATCGAGACCTGCAACCCGCCCCACAGGATCGCCCTCACCTCGAACGTCGAGGGTGAGGAGGCCGTGTGGCACTTCCTCGTCGAGCTCACCGAGGACGCCGGCACCACGACCCTCAGCTTCAGCCAGTCCGTGCCCGACGCGGAGACGGCGGCCGGCGTCGGGCCGGGCTGGGAGTACTACCTCGACCGGCTCGTGGCCGCGGAGACCGGCGCCGACGTCGCAGCGGTCGACTTCGACGCCTACTACCCCACGCAGTCGGACCACTACCGCGGACTGTTCGGCCGCGTCACGGGTTGAACCCACCAGCTCGCCATCCATCGCCACCAGGTCGAGGCGACCGGCCGGCGGAGTGATCGCCGGCCTGGGCCTGACCCGACCAGGCGATGTCGATCCCGCCGGACGGACTCCCAGACGCGCTTGACAGGGTCCCGGACGCCGACGCCGCGGGTGATGTTGCGCGCGGCGGGTCGGAGTAACGTCGGCCTCGCACCGCGATGTCGATGTCGATGATCGGGTGGAGGACGGGATGGCCAAGACACTGCCTCCCCCCGGGCCGCTGCCCGCGGGGCAGCACCCCGGCTGCGACACGTCGGGGATGATCCTCGTCCATCGGATCTTCCGCTGGCTGTATCGGGAGCTCCCCGAGCTGGTGCGCGAGGTCGAGCCGGGCGACACCGCACGCTCGGCGATCGTCGGCCGCTATGCCCACCTCGACTTCTTCGCCCTGCACATGCACCACGAGACCGAGGACATGGTGCTGTGGGACAGGCTGGTCGCGCGCGAACCCGCCTGCACCCTGCACGTCGGTCAGATGCGGGCGCAGCACGCCGAGGTCGCGGTGCGGCTCGCGCGGATCGAGCCGCAGCTGGAGCCCTGGGTGGTCAGTGCCGATCCCCGGCTTCGTGATGCCTTCGCCACCGACATCGAGGGTCTCCGCGACCTCCTGTCGGCGCACCTCGGGCAGGAGGAGGACGACATCCTTCCCGTCGCGGGGGAGGTGATGTCCCAGCAGGAGTGGGACTTCATGGAGGAGCACACCCGCGCCACCCTCATGGCGCACCGCAAGGAGCTCGGGAAGGACGTCCTGTCGCTGCAGGTCGGCCTGCTGATCGCGAGCGTTCCCGAGGCCGAGCGGGAGGACTGGGTCCGCGCCAACGTGCCCGCCCCGATCCGGCTCCTGTATCTCCTCCTCATGAAGCGGGTACGACAACGCGATGAAGGAGCTCTACCCCGACCGGCCCGTGCCCTCGATGGTGTGACGCGCCGACATGTGGCGACGCGTCAAGCTAGACGTCCATCTCGATCACCCGCCGTCGCGCGTCTACCCGTACCTCGCCGACCCGGGTCGGTGGCCCGAGTTCGCGCCCGCGGTCGACTCCCGCCGCCCGCTGGACGGCGGTCCGCTGCAGGTGGGGAACCGGTGGGCCGCAGTCGACCGCATCGGGCCGTTCCGGATCCGGTTCACCGACGTGCTCGAGGTCGTCGAGCCCGACCGTCGGGTCGTGTGGCACTCGACGTCCCCGTGGAACTCCCGCGTCGAGTACGTGTGCACGCCCGACGCCGGGGGCACGCGCATCCGCGCCGACTATGGCGGCGACGTCGCCGCCTGGCTCCGGCTGGTGGCGCTCCTGCCGACGTTCGTCCTGGCGCGGATCCTGCTGCGCGACTTCACCGGCCTCCGGCGGGTGCTCGAGGCTGCAGACCGGGCTCGCGCCCGGGAGTGACGTTCTCGCGGCCACCGGCGCCAGGCCTCGTCGGTCCGTCGTCCGACGTCGGCAGGCAGGGACCGATCCTCGAGGAGTGTCCAGCAGCGGGGTCGGCCGGTACTCAGAAGGTCACGCAGGCGAGGTAGTCGAAGCCCTCCTGGGCGGCCTCGAAGGGATCGAACGTCGGGTCGCCGAACCGGGGGTCGTGCTCGACGACGTAGTACCGCGTGCTGCCACCCGCGGCCTCGAAGATCGCCGGGAAGTCGATGATCCCGTCGCCGACGATCTCGATCCGACCGGGGAACGGGCCGGTCGCCATGTCCTTCACGTGGAACAGCTTGATCCGGTTGCCGTACTGCTCGATGACGTCGAGGGGGTTGCCGATGCCGCCGCCATTGGTAGCCCAGTAGAGGTCGAGCTGGAACACGACGTTCTTCGGGTCGGTGTAGTTCGCGAGGATGTCGAACACGGTCCGGTCGCCGAAGACCTCCTCGAACTCGACGTTGTGGTTGTGCACCATCAACGTCTGTCCCTTCTGCCGGGCCACGGCGCCGATCTCGTTGAGGTACTCGGCGTAAGCGATCCACTGGGCTTCGGTGGTGTAGACCAGCGGGAAGATCGGGGTCGCTCCTGAGCCGAAGAACTTGATCCCCAGCGTCTTGTTGTCCGCAAGGATTTGGTCGATGTCGGCCGGGGCCTCAGGGGTCCCGACGTCGACGTGCCGCGCGGAGGCCTTGAGCCCGTACTTGTCGAGGAGCGCGCGGTACTGATCTGCCGTCAGACCGCTCAGGGTGAACGGCTCGACGTTCCGGTAACCCATCTCGCTGAGGCGGCTGAACACCTCCTCCGTCCTGGCGATGGTGCCGGCGTCGGTGCCGAAGCCGATGTACTCGGCGAACGTCCAGAGCTGGATCGAGATCTTGCTCGTCGGAACTCCTCTGCCGGTGCACTCCGGCGCAGCGGCGGACGCGGCTGACGCGGTGCTGACACCACCGACGGCGAGGAAGAGCGCGACCAGCGTCGCGGCGATGAAGGCGCGCAGCGTGCGGGCCCGAGATCGATAGGTTTCCATCGGTGCCTCCCGAGGCGCCAAGCCCGAAGGTTCGACCGGCTTCCTTGCCCGTCTCATCCTCAAGTTACTGGCAGGCCAACCGGCTGTCGCGCCGGGGCAAACCGGTTCAGCCCGTGCGGCAGGTTGCGGCAGACGGCTGCGGGTCCATCGACCGTGAGCTCGGCCGATCAGTTCGCGTGGTCCCGCTCGAGGGTGATCAGCCCCGCCCGAAATGACGTCTCCACGGGTGGGCGTTCGGGCCCGAGTGTGGGGTCGACGTGGGAGTGCCGTGGCTGGTCCGGTCACTGAGAGGGCCGCGATTCTCGGTGTACCGACCGAGAGGAGCACTTGATGTCCACCACGATCCCCGCCGGCCCCCTGGCCGATGTCCGCGACATGTACGTCGTCCACCGCGCGTTCCGCCGCGAGTTCGGGCTGCTGCCCGACCTGATCCGCGACGTCATCTCCGGCGACGTCGCGCGCGCCGAGGTCGTCGCCTCCCACCTCGACCTCGTCCTTGCGGGCCTGCACATGCACCACACCGGCGAGGACGTGGTCTTGTGGCCGCTGCTCCTCGAGCGAGCTGCGCCGTCAGCCGACCTGATCGCGACGATGGAGGTGCAGCACCACGCCGTGGACGAGTACGCCGACCAGATCGCTCCCCTCAGCGCAGACTGGCGCACGACGGCGTCGGCCGTCCGCGGCGAGCAGCTCGCGCGGCTCGTCGAGGACTTCCGTGCGGCGCTCCTCGAGCACCTTGACCTGGAGGAACGCGCGATCCTCCCCGTCGCAGCACGCCACGTCACCGCGAAGGAGTGGGACTCCATGGGCGACCACGGCGTCGAGGTGATGACCCGGAGCCAGCTTCCCCTGATGTTCGGAGCGGTCCTCGAGGAGGCGGACGACGACGAGCGGTCGATGATGCTCGGAAAGCTGCCTGTCCCGGTCCGGGTGCTCCTCGCCACCCTCGGCCGGTGGCAGTACCGCCGCTACGTCAGCCGCGTGCGCGGCGGCTGAGCTCGCGCGCCAGCTCGACGACGTCGGACCCGGTGGTGTCCCTTCCCGCGTCCCAGGCGGGACGGAACCGCACCTCGCCCAGCACCTCGCGCGCACGGGCCAGGTCGCGGTGCGCCAGCGCCTGCGACGCCGGGAAACCGGTGTCCACCGCGTGGTCCGCGGACCACGACGCGGCGGCACCGAACAGCGTCGCCCCCAGCTCGGGGTCCCCCGACCTGACGGCCACGCTCGCGAGCGCCGGAAGCGTGTAGGCGAACGTCCAGCTGATCCGGGCGGTCATGGAGATCTCGGCCGACTCGGCCAGCAGTCGTGCGGTCTCGCCGTGCTCGTCGCGGAGCTGGGTCAGCGTGGCGCGCAGATTGAGCACCGTCGCCAGCGTGAACGGGTTCCCCAGCCTGCGAGCGCCATGCTCGCAGCCCAGGAGGAGCTGCTCCGACGCAGGCAGTGCGCCGGCCAGCAGCGCGACCTGGGCGTCGGCTATCCGGCAGTGCAGCACGGCCCACGTCTCGTCGTTGTCGGCGACCCTCGTGCGCACCACGGCCAGGCGCGCCGACGCTTCGCCGAGGTCACCGGCGAACAATGCTCCCGACCCCGCGAGCGCGGCGGCCTCGGCGAGCAGGCCGGGATCGTCAAGCCGTTGCGCGAGGGCGAGTGCGGCGTCGGCATCGGCACGCAGGGCCGGGATCTCACCGCCCACGTAGCTCATCCCGGCCGCGGCGACCAGCAGTCGGGCCTTCGCCTCGTCGGTCATCGGCCTGCCGCGGAGCAGGCCCACCAGCGCCAGGCCTTCCTGCCCGACACCGCGCAGCGCCAGGAACGGCCACAGCCTCCAGATCGCCTCGGCCGCGTCGTCCAGGCGCCCGGCGTCGATCACGTGCAGCAGGCCCACCCGGAGCGTGGGCAGGTCGGCCTCGGCGAGGTCGAGGCCGGCCACCAGTGCTGGTCCTCGAAGATCCGGCTCCAGGTCTCGGCCGAGCGCGAGCACCGAGTCGGCCAGGCGCGCCGTCGCGACCGCGCGATCGGCCTCGGCGAGCCGAAGCGCGGCGTACTGACGAACTGGGGTGAGCAGCCGGAATCGCTCGGTGCCCTGCACGTCGGCGCCGCGGCTGACCAGCGAGTGGTCGAGCAGCACACGCAGGTCGCGCAGCACGTCCTGGCCCGCGACCGCCTCGGCCCCGCCCAGCGAGAAGGTGCCCGGGAACACCGCGAGCCTCGCCAGCAGCGCTCGCTCGGGCTCGCCGAGCAGGTCGTAGCTCCAGTCGAGCGTCGCCGCCATCGACCGCTGACGCTCAGGGAGGTCGCGCGGACCGTCGATGAGCGCGCTGTCGAGCCGGACCAGCAGCTCCGCCGGGCGCAGGAGTGCGGTCGCGGCGGCCGCGAGCTCGACCGCGAGTGGGAGGCCGTCGAGCCGCCGGCAGATCTCGGCGACTGCCTCGTCCTCGTCGGCGGTTCGCGTCAACCGCCCGCCCGCCGCCTCGGCGCGCTCGCGGAACAGCCGCACGCACGCGCCGTGGTCGAGCGGCTCGACGCGGAGGGTGCGCTCGGCCCGGATCCGCAGCGGAGCCCGGCTCGTTCCGAGGATCACCAGGCCCGGGCAGTGCGCCGACAGCTCGGCGATCGACGGCGCCGACGCGAGGACCTGTTCGAGGTTGTCGAGCAGCAGCAGCATCCGCCGACCGGCGAGGAAGGGCGCCAGGCCGGCGACGGTCCCTCGGTGCCCGGCCTCGGGAACCCCCAGCGCTGCCGCGATCGTCGGGACGACCACCTGGGGCTCRGTGATGCCGGCCAGCTCGACGAGCGTCACGCCCCCGGGGAACGCATGCGACGCCGCTCGGGCCGCCGCGAGCGCGAGCGTGGACTTCCCCACGCCTCCCGGACCTGTCAGCGTCACCACCCGGGTCGCTGCTTCGGCCAGCAGCGCCGTGAGGCTCTCGAGCACGGTGGACCTGCCGACCAGGTCGACCGTCGAGCTCGGCAGAGCCTTCGATGCAGCGGCGTCCGGGTGGGGAGCCGACGACGGACCGACGACGGAACGGGTCCGGCCCGGGACGGCGCCCACAAGGCGAGCCCGCTGGCCCTCGTCCAGAGCCAGCGCGTCCGCGAGCGCGCGGACGGTGTGCGGATAGGGACGGCGACGCTCGCCGCGCTCCAGCGCACCGACGGCCTTCACCGTGATGCCGGCCTTGTCGGCCAGCTCGTCCTGGGTCAGGGAGCGCTCGTCACGAAAGGCCCGCAGCAGTGTCGCGAAGCTGTCACCCACCGAACGGACGGTAGTCGCCCCGCGGGCGTGGACGTGGCTCAACTGTGGTCGTGCTGTGGGTGTCGGGTCCGCAGCCGCCTCTGGAGGCTGGTACCTGACCACGCCGGCCCGGTCTGGGTCGACGACCACCACCCGAGCTCCACACCATCGGAGGAAGACATGTCCACCACCAGCGCCCAGACCCGCACCACTGCTCACGCGATCGATCCGGCGGGCCGCACCCGCTACGGCGTGGCGGTGCCGACCCTGCTCGTCGCAGCCTTCAGCCTGTCCGTGATCCACACGGTCTACGCGGGGCTCTCCGGGCTGGAGGATCCGGACTTCACCGTGACCAGCCCGCTCACCTGGGTGTTCTACCTGGTCGCGTTCGGGGTCACCGCTCTCGCCCGTCTCGACTCCCGCGCCGCGCAGATCACCGTGCTCGGCTATCTCGTCGTGATCCTCGGGGTGTCGGTCTTCTACTACCCGACGACCTTCACGCTCGAGCAGCAGACCACCTTCGGATGGCTGGAGAACGACGTGTACACCGGGTTACTGCTGACCTCGCTGATCCTCTCCGTGCTGCGGCTGCGTCGCCGAGCCCTCGTGCCGTGAAGCTCGCCCGAGGGCACGCGCATGCCGACGGCGCACGCGCGGCGACGCCAACCCACGCGACGAGGCTGGCCCGGTGGCGACGTTCTTTCGTCTCCGCGCCGACTACACGTTGAAGCGGAACTCCACCACGTTCCGTACCGGAACAACGTGTGAAACGGAGGCGGACCGGGCCCAGGGACTCCCGAGCCCGGTCCGGCCGCTCACTCAGGCCCGCTCGACCGGGAACCAGAGCTCACACGTCGCGGTACTGAAGTCGGGCGCGCGGTCGAGTACGGAGACGATCGACGGACCAGGGCGCAGCCGCCACGGGTTGGAGGGGAACCACTCTGTCGCAGACGCCGCGTACGCCTCCTGGAGGGCCGCCGGGTGCGAACCGGAAGTGCGGAAGACCACCCACGCTCCGGCGTCGACGTCGATCACGTCGAGGTCATCGGGAGTCTGGGCGTCCACGTCAACTGCCACGCCGTGCAGATATGTCAGTTCGCTGCCCTCAGTCGCGTCCGGTTCGACATCAGCACTGACCTGCAGCAGCCCCGACGGCTCGGTGCCGCCGAGCTGCTTGAGGCGCTCATGCTCGGAGACGGGCAGCGAAGCGACGTGCCGCTGAATGTGTGGGTTGACACCCTCGTAGACCAGCGGCACGCGAGCGGCGTGGCCGATCAGACGGAAGGCGGGGCGTTCGATGATGCGGGCATCCATAGGGTGCGTCCCTTCGACGGTCAGGCGGAACCTGAGCTGCGGTTGACTACGAAGGGGGCCTCCATCACGGCGGACGTCGCCATGACTTGCGCCGTGCACGGCACGGAATGCTCGCCCGAATGCCTCGGTCGAGCCGTATCCGTACCGCACGGCGATCGTGAGCAGATCCTCGTCCCCGATCACGTCAGCCGCGGCGACAGTCATACGCCGCCGCCGCACGTAGTCGGACACCGGCATGCCCGCCAAGGACGAGAACATGCGACGCGCGTGATAGCCCGTCGTTCCCATCGATGCCGCGAGGTCATCGACGTCGAGGTCGTCGCCGAGGCGCTGCTCGATCTCGTCGACGAGCCGGTTGAGGATCTCGATCATCGCCGCTCCCTTCGCCTCCCACTCTCATCGACGCAGAGGGGGCTCCGCCCGACTTCTCCGGTTCGGTTCTGTCGGGTGAACAGCGCAGCTCAGGGAGGACGCGATCACACGTTGAAGCGGAACTCCACCACGTCGCCGTCGGCCATGACGTAGTCCTTGCCCTCGATGCGGGCCTTGCCGGCAGCGCGGGCGGCGGCGACGGAACCGGCGGCCACAAGGTCGTCGAACGAGATGACCTCGGCCTTGATGAAGCCCTTCTGGAAGTCCGTGTGGATCACGCCGGCCGCCTGGGGGGCGGTCCAGCCCTGGTGGATCGTCCAGGCGCGCGACTCCTTGGGGCCGGCGGTCAGGTAGGACTGCAGGCCGAGGGTGTGGAAGCCGACGCGGGCCAGCTGGTCGAGCCCGGCCTCCTCCTGCCCGTTGTCGGCGAGCATCTCTCGGGCCTCGTCGGGCTCGAGCTCGACCAGCTCGGACTCGAACTTGGCGTCGAGGAAGATTGCGTCGGCGGGTGCCACCAGGGCACGCAGCTCGTCCTGCATCGCGGTGTCCGCCAGACCGGCGTCGTCGGTGTTGAACACGTAGATGAACGGCTTGCTCGTCATGAGCTGCAGCTCGTCGAGGTGCTCGATCTTCTTGCCGGTCTGCGACAGCGTCTTGCCCGTCTCGAGGATCGCCTGCGCCTCCTGCGCCGCCGCCAGCAGGCCCGCGTCGGCCTTCTTGGCGCGGACCTCCTTCTCGAGGCGCGGGATCGCCTTCTCGAGGGTCTGGAGGTCCGCGAGGATCAGCTCGGTGGCGATGATCTCGATGTCGTCCTTGGGGTTCACCGCGCCGGAGACGTGCACGACGTCCGGGTCGGCGAACGCACGCGTGACCTGGCAGATGGCGTCAGCCTCGCGGATGTTGGCGAGGAACTTGTTGCCCAGGCCCTCCCCCTCGCTGGCGCCCTTGACGATGCCGGCGATGTCGACGAACGACACCGTCGCGGGCAGGATGCGCTCGGAGCCGAACAGCTCGGCGAGCTTGTCCAGCCGGGGGTCGGGCAGCGGGACGACGCCGACGTTGGGCTCGATCGTCGCGAACGGGTAGTTCGCCGCGAGGACCTGCGCGCGGGTCAGCGCGTTGAAGAGGGTGGACTTGCCGACGTTGGGCAGGCCGACGATGCCGATGGTGAGTGCCACGACGAAGGAGTCTAGGCCGCGCGGGCGCCCGCCCCCTCCCGACGACTCAGCCCGCGCTCTCCGCGCGGCGGTCAGGCGAACGCGACGATGCGTCGCAGGAGGTCCGGCGCGGTGCGGTCGAGCGTGCGCCCGCCGATGCGGGCGCCGATGGTGAGCAGGACCGATCCGAGCACGACGCCGACCAGCAGGGTCACCCAGCCCAGGGGCACGGATCCCCACCCGACGGCCGCCACCGCGAGCACGATCTCCGGTAGGCACAGGGTCATGACGGCCAGCCAGCCGCAGAGCTGCGAGATCAGGGCCGACATGGACGCTCCCTGCCGGCTCTGGAACGGGTTCTCACCGGGCATCTGGACGGGGTAGACGACGAGTGCGGAGACGATGCTCGACCCGCCGAGCGCCGTCAGCAGCACGCCGAACGACACCCCGAGCAAGGCCGGGATCATGGCGCTCTTGCCCGTGACCACGGCCGACGCCACGGCGAGCACCACCACGGCGGGCACCGCGATCGTGGCGGCGGCGAGGACGCGCCCGAGCCGGTCGGCGACCCCGCGCAGCGGCGAGGCGACGTGGGTCCAGAAGGCCGTCCCGTCGTAGGCGACGTCGGCGGAGATGCCCCAGCCCATGAGGTAGCCCGCGATCGGGCCGATGAGCAGGACAAGGCCGCCACCCGGGTTCACGACGTAGAACACGACCGCGAGCACGGGCACGATGGCGACCGCGATCGCGTAGCGCGGGTCCCGCGCCCAGTACGTGAGGCACCGCGCGGTGACGGCTCCCAGCGCTGTCGCCGGCAGGCGGTCGAACCAGCCGAGACCGTGGCCCCGGGTCGAGACCGACTGGTGCGGCGGGTTGACCAGCGCGTGGGCCATGGCCCGGTCCCAGACGACCGCGACGACGACGAGCGTGCCGACGGCGATCGCGAAGTGCGCGGCGGCGAGGGACCAGTGGCCGTCGGCGACGTCGGCGGGGACCGCCCACACGGCGCCGAGCGGGGTCCAGGACAGCACGTCGGCCACCTGTTGGACCGTCTGCTGCGTGATCGTCGTGCCGGAGAAGAACCGGCCCAGCACGGGGCCGACGAGGATGAACGGCAGGAGGACGACGGCTGCCATGACCTCGCGGAAACGCCGGCCGCTCAGCACGCCCGAGGCGGCCGACGTCGTCGCGCGCGCGCCGACCACGCACGTGGCCAGCGCGAGCACCGCGCAGACGAGCCCGGCGACCAGGGCGGCCGGCGTCCGCCACCACACCCCCGCCATCGAGAGCACCGACAGTGTCGTCACGACCCCGGGGATGCCGAGCACGCCCGCGAGCGCCAGACCCGTGAGCAGCGAGCGTCGCGGGATGGCGAAGGTGACGAACCGCGCGGGGTCGATCGTCGCGTCCAGTCCGAAGGCGATGAGCGGCACCACCCACCAGCCGAGCACCAGCACCGACCCGAGCAGGACCGTCACCAGCCCGCGGATGTCGGGCTCCTGGACGCTCAGCACGGCCATCGACCCCACGACGAGGGCAACGGCGAACAGACCGTAGAGCACGCCGACGACGAGCCCCACGATCTGCCAGGCGCTGCGCCGCAGGCCGTTGCGCAGCAGCGTCAGCTTCAGGCGGACGAGGTGCGCAACCACGCCAGCCCCTCCCCGGTCACCCGGCCACCGACCAGGTCGACGAAGCGGTCCTCCAGGCTGCCGTCGCCGCGGACCTCGTCGACGGTGCCCGCCGCGAGCACGTGCCCGGCCGCGATGACCGCCACGTGGTCGCACATCCGCTGGACCAGGTCCATGACGTGCGAGGACACGATGACGGTGCCGCCGGAGCGGACGTAGGAGGCGAGGATGTCGCGGATGTTCGCCGCGGAGACGGGGTCCACGGCCTCGAATGGCTCGTCGAGCACCAGCAGGCGCGGCGCATGCACCAGCGCGCACGCCAGCGCGACCTTCTTGGTCATGCCCGCGGAGTACTCGACGACCAGCTTCGTGGCGTCCGCCGTGAGGTCGAGCGCGGCCAGCAGGTCGGTCGCGCGCTCGGCGACCGTCGCGCGGTCGAGGCCCTGGAGCAGGCCCGCGTACGTGATCAGCTGCTCGCCCGTCAGCCGGTCGAAGAGCCGGACGCCGTCGGGCAGGACACCGAGCATCGCCTTGACCTCGACGGGCGCCGCCCACAGGTCGTGGCCGTGCACCAGGACGGTGCCGAAGTCGGGCTGCAGCAGGCCCGTCGCCATCGACAAGGTCGTCGTCTTGCCCGCGCCGTTGGGGCCGACGAGGCCGTAGAACGACCCGGCCGGCACGACAAGGTCGATCCCGGAGACAGCGATCTTGTCCCCGAACTTGCGCCAGAGGCCACGCAGCTCCAGGGCGGGTGGGGTCGACATCGGACCACACTAGGCGGCGACACGCGGCGGCAGGGCCTGTTTCGAGCGGGGTGTCAGAGGTACCTGGGAGCGTTCGGGCATGGACACCGGACTGCTGCTGGGACTCGCGATCGGCGCCGTCGTCGGCGTGCTCCTCGGCTGGATGCTCGCGTCCGCCCKGCTGCGCGCCGCCGACCTCGAGGCCGCCCGGGCGACGGCGCTGCTCGAGGCGGAGCGGCACGGGACGCAGGCGCGGCTGGCGGACTCCGACCGCCTGGCCGACCAGTTCCGCTCGCTGGCGGCGGACGCGTTGGCGACGAGCTCCGACCAGTTCCTCGCACTCGCGCACCAACGGTTCGCCGCCGACCACCAGACGCAGGTCGGCGAGCTCACGCAGCGCGAGCAGGCCGTCCGGGCCATGGTCGAGCCGCTGTCTCGCACGCTCGACCAGGTCCGCCGCGAGCTGTCGACGGCCGAGCAGGCGCGCGCCGCCGGGCAGGCCGCGCTCGGCGAGCAGGTCCGCGCGATGCAGCAGGCCTCCGAGCACCTCCGGGGCGAGACCGCCCAGCTGGTCACCGCGCTGCGCTCCTCGCAGGTGCGCGGCAAGTGGGGTGAGCTGCAGCTCAAGCGGGTGGTCGAGGCGGCGGGGATGCTCGCGCACGTCGACTTCGTCGAGCAGGAGCAGGTGCGTACCGACGACGGGCTCCTGCGTCCGGACATGGTGATCAAGCTGGCCGGCGGCAAGAACGTCGTGGTCGACGCCAAGGTCGCGTTCCTCGGGTTCCTCGACGCCGCGCAGGCGACCGACGAGCGGGTGCGCACGGAGCGGCTCGCCGCCCACGCGCGGCACGTCCGGGCGCACGTCGACGATCTGGCGGCGAAGCGCTACTGGGACCAGTTCGCGCCGGCCCCGGAGTTCGTCGTGATGTTCGTGCCCGCCGAGTCGTTCCTGCACGCGGCCGCCGAGCAGGACCCGCTCCTGATCGAGTACGCGTTCGAGCGCAACGTCGTCATCGCCACCCCGACCACGCTGCTGGCCCTGCTCCGGACCATCTCCTACGCGTGGCGGCAGGACGCGCTGGCCAGCAACGCCCAGGCGGTCCTCTCCCTGGGTAAGGAGCTGCACGGTCGGCTGGCGACCATGGGGTCGCACCTGGCCAAGCTCGGCCGGGCCATCGACTCGGCGGCCGGCGCGTACAACCAGACCGTGTCGTCGCTCGAGACGCGCGTGCTGGTGAGCGCCCGCCGGTTCGCCGACCTGCACGTCGTGGACGCGGACCTCCCGACGCCCGACCCCGTGAACCCGCAGCTGTCCGCCGTCAGTGCGCCCGAGCTGGTGGCGTCGGCGGAGGACCAGATCGTGATGTTCGACGGGCGCGCCGAGCGCGACGAGCGAGCGCTGCGTGCGGAGGGCGTCGTGCCGCGGACGAACGACAGCGACGCGTCGAGCGCGTGACGTGTGCCGCGTGGGGCCCGCCTACGCGGGCTGAACGTCCAGCGACCGTCGGCCGTCGCGACGCGGGACCTCCGGAGCCTTGCCGGCGGCCTTGAGGTCGGCGCGGAGCTCGCGCGGCAGCGAGAACATGAGGTCCTCGGTCGCAGTGCGCACCTCCTCGACATCCCCGAAGCCGTGCTGGGCGAGCAGGGCGAGGACGTCGCGGACCAGGATCTCGGGCACCGAGGCGCCCGAGGTGACCCCGACGGTGGTGACGCCATCGAGCCACGCGACGTCGATCTCGGACGCCTGGTCCACCCGGTAGGACGCCCGCGCGCCGGCATCGAGGGCGACCTCGACCAGCCGCACGGAGTTCGACGAGTTGGCGGAGCCGACCGTGATGACCAGGTCGCACTCGGGCGCCAGCTTCTTCACCGCGACCTGGCGGTTCTGCGTGGCGTAACAGATGTCGTCGCTGGGCGGGTCCTGCAGGTTCGGGAACCGCTCGCGCAGGCGGCGGACCGTGTCCATCGTCTCGTCGACCGAGAGCGTGGTCTGCGAGATCCAGATGAGCTTGTCGGGGTCACGGACGACAACGTCGGCCACGGCGTCCGGCGAGTTGACCACCTGGATGTGGTCGGGGGCCTCCCCGTAGGTGCCCTCGACCTCCTCGTGCCCGTCGTGACCGATGAGGAGAATGTCGTAGTCCTCCGAGGCGAACCGCACGGCCTCCTTGTGCACCTTGGTCACCAGGGGGCAGGTCGCGTCGATCGTCTGCAGCGACCGCGCCGCCGCCTGCGCGTGGACGGCCGGGGAGACGCCGTGCGCGGAGAACACCACGCGCGCGCCCTCGGGCACCTCGTCGGTCTCGTTGACGAACACGGCGCCGCGGGCCGCCAGCGTCTCGACGACGTACTTGTTGTGCACGATCTCCTTGCGCACGTACACCGGGGCGCCATAGTGCTCGAGTGCCTTCTCGACGGCGATCACCGCGCGGTCGACGCCGGCGCAGTACCCGCGCGGTGCGGCGAGCAGGACGCGCTTGCCGGCGACGGCGGCAGGCACGTCGCCGGGGTGCTGACCGTCGGGGTGCTGGCCGTCGGGCGTCGAAGAAGTCACGCTCCGGAGTCTAGTTCGGCGTGTCCGACGGGCCCTCCGTAACGGGCGCCGGCGGCTGTGACCTGCACCCGACCCGCACGGGGTGCACACGAGCGCGAGCTGGCGACGCGCCCGGCGACCGCGCTGTCGGCGGGATGAGGCAGGCTGGGCGCGTGAGCACCGGTCCCATCACCAGCCCGCCGGCGGCCGGTCCCCCGCCGCTGCGCGCGGCGGACACGACGCCCGACCGCCCGTGGCCCGTCCGGCACCTGGCGCCCAAGATCGCCGACTACATCGCCAAGATGCCGCCGGTGTGGGTCGAGGGCCAGGTGCTCAACCTGAAGAAGTGGAACACCCTCTACTTCCTCACGTTGCGCGACACGGACCTCGACATGTCGCTGTCGGTGACGGCGCCGGCCTCGGCGATCGGCCCGCTGGCGGACAAGCTCGCGGACGGCGCTCACCTCGTGGTGCACGCCCGGCCCCAGTTCCACGCCAAGAAGGGCACGCTGTCGTTCTCGGCCGACGACGTCCGGCTGGTCGGCCTGGGCGAGCTGCTGGCCCGCATCGAGCACCTCAAGGGCATCCTCGGGGCCGAAGGGCTGTTCGAGCTGTCGCGGAAGCGTCCACTGCCGTTCCTGCCGTCGAGGGTGGGGCTGATCGTGGCGCAGCAGGGCGACGCCGAGCACGACGTGGTGTCCAACGCCCGCGCTCGCTGGTCGGCCGTGGAGTTCGAGATCCGCCGGGTGACCGTGCAGGGACCACGCGCGGTGCCCGAGGTCAGTGCCGCGATCGTGGAGCTGGACCGCGACCCCCGCGTCGAGGTGATCGTGGTCGCGCGCGGCGGAGGCTCGTTCGAGGACCTCCTGCCGTTCAGCAACGAGTCCCTGGTCCGGGTGGCCGCCGCCTGCCGCACCCCGCTGGTCAGCGCGATCGGCCACCACCTCGACACCCCGCTGCTCGACCTCGTGGCGGACCTGCGCGCGTCGACGCCCACGGACGCGGCCAAGCGGATCGTGCCCGACGTCAGCGAGGAGCGCGCCCGCGTCACGCAGGCCCGCCTGCGGGCCCGGGCAGCGCTGACGGCGCGGCTGACCCGGGAGCAGACCGGCCTGGACCACTGGCGCAGCCGGCCCGTGCTGGCCAACCCGACGACGCTGGTGGACCTGCACGAGCACCGGGTGGCGGCCCTGCGCGACAGCGCGCGCCGCTCGCTGCACACCGCGCTCGTGCACGGCCGGGCGGAGGTGGCKGGCCTCGCGGCGCAGGTCAGGGCGTTGTCGCCGGCCGCCACGCTCGACCGCGGGTACGCGGTCGTCCAGCGCGCCGACGGGCACGTGCTGCGGGACCCGGTCGAGGTGGCCGACGGTGACCCCTTGCGCATCCGGGTTGCCCGCGGCGAGGTCGCGGCGCGCGTCACGACCTGACGGCCACGCCTCGCGACGACGGCACGTGTGCGCCTCCGCGTGATCCCCACCGCCCAGGTCACCGCGTGCGCCCCGCCTGACAGGGACGGCCCGCGTCTCGGTGAGCGGTTTGGCGGCGCGGCGGTGTGGGCTGGTCCTGGTTGACTGTCCTCGTGCCGAAGCCGTCCACCTCGCCCGCCGCCCAGCCGTCCGACGCGAACGCCGATGTCCGTGAGCTCGGCTACGAGCAGGCTCGAGACGAGCTGGTCGCGGTCGTGGCCCGGCTCGAGGCCGGCGCCGCGACGCTCGAGGAGTCGCTCACCCTCTGGGAGCGCGGCGAGGCGCTCGCCGCGCGGTGCCAGGAGTGGCTCGACGGGGCACGCGAGCGGCTCAGTGCGGTGCGTGACACCCCAGTGGGTGCCACCGCCACGGACGACGAGGAGTCCTGATGAGCACGACGGACCGGGCGCTCGTCGTCGGCGAGGCGCTGATCGACGTCGTCGCCAGACCGGACGGCACCCGTGCGCAGCACCCCGGCGGCAGCCCCGCGAACGTGGCACTCGGGCTCGGCCGGCTCGGCCGGCACGTGGACCTGCTCACCTGGCTGGGTCACGACGCCGACGGCGACCTGGTCCGGCAGCACCTGCGCGGGTCCGGCGTCCACGTCCTGGAGGGCAACCGGTCGGCGCGGCGCACGCCGCTCGCCACCGCGCACATCGACGCCGACGGGTCCGCCTCCTACGAGTTCGACCTCGAGTGGGACCTGCCCGACACGTGGGACGAGGAACCCGGGGACCCGCTCGTCGTGCACACGGGATCGATCGCGACCGTGCTGCAGCCCGGTGGAACCGCCGTCGCCGCGATCCTCGCCCGGCGGCGCGCCACGTCCACCATCACGTACGACCCGAACCTGCGGCCAGTCCTCATGGGGTCGCCCGCGCACGCGCTGCCCGTGGTCGACGCGCTCGTGCGGCTGGCGGACGTGGTCAAGGTCAGCGACGAGGACCTCGCCTGGCTGCACCCCGGCGTCGCGCCGGCGGAGATCGCCGAGGAGTGGAGCAGGTCGGGGCCGTCGCTCGTCGTCGTGACGCACGGCGGCGACGGGGCGTTCGCGAGCACGTCGGCGGGCGCCCGGCTGTCGGTCGCGGCGCCGACGGTGCAGGTGGCGGACACGGTCGGCGCGGGCGACTCGTTCATGGGCGGCCTGATCGACGGGCTCTGGTCCGCCGGGCTGCTCGGGGCGGACCGTCGGCAGGCGCTCGCCGACGTCGACTCGGCGACCGTCGAGGCCGTGCTAGAGCGCTGCGCCCGGATCGCCGCGATCACCGTCTCGCGACCGGGCGCCAACCCGCCGAGCTCGGCGGAGCTTGCCTGACCGACGATCCCGTCGGGATCAGCAGCCTCGGCGCGCTCGAGTCGAACCCACCCCGCGAGCGTGCGGAAGACGCACGAGCAGGCTCGTGCTGTAGACGGGCCCGCGCCGCGAGCGAGTCAGACGCGCGCCTTCTCCCGGGCCTGCGCCCGCTCGAGGGAGGCCTTGCGGTCGGCCTCGTTCTCACGGTCGAGCGCCTCGGCAGCCGCGCCGTCCCAAGTGAGGTTCTCGCCGCTCTCGGGGTCGAACACCATCATCCGGGCGGGGTCGAACCACAGGGTTGCGTCGCGCCCGTCCCGGATCTTGGTCTCCGACGGGAGCGCGACGATCAGCTGCGTGCGCAGGCCCTCGCCGTCGAGATCGCGGTCGAGCTCCTCGAGCGTCGTCGCGACGTCCGGATTCGTGTCGAACGGGATGTAGGCGTAGAGCTCGGAGCCGAGCCACTCGGTGACGTCCACGGGCGCCGAGAAGGAGACGCCGCTGCCCTTGCGCGCGTCCTCCAGGAGGGCCTCGTCCTCGAAGTGCTCGGGGCGGATGCCGACGATCACGATCTCCTTGCCCTGCAGCTTGGGAGCCAGGTCCGCGGAGATCGGGACCTCCGCGAACGGCAGCTTCATCGTTGACCCGCTGATCTCCCCCGGCAGGAAGTTCATGGGCGGCGATCCGATGAAGCCGGCCACGAACAGATTCACCGGCTGCTCGTACAGTCCCCGCGGGCTGGCCACCTGCTGGAGCTCGCCCTTGCGCAGGACGGCCACCCGGTCGCCGAGGGTCATGGCCTCGGTCTGGTCGTGGGTGACGTAGACGGTCGTGGTGCCCAGGCGGCGCTGCATGCGCGCGATCTCGGTGCGCATCTGCCCGCGGAGCTTGGCGTCGAGGTTGGACAGGGGCTCGTCGAAGAGGAACGCCTCGGCCTCGCGGACGATCGCGCGGCCCATCGCGACGCGCTGCCGCTGACCGCCGGACAGGTTGGCGGGCTTGCGCTCCAGGTGGTCCTGCAGCTCGAGGGTCTTGGCGGCGAACTCGACCTTCTCGCGGATCTGGGCGTCGGTGAACTGCCCCTTCTGCAGGCGCAGGGGGAACGCGATGTTCTCGAAGACCGTCAGGTGCGGGTACAGGGCGTAGTTCTGGAACACCATCGCCAGGTGCCGGTCGCGCGGCGCCTTCTCGTTGACCCGCTTGCCACCGATCTCCAGGTCGCCGGCCGTGATGTCCTCGAGCCCGACGATCATCCGGAGCAGCGTGGACTTCCCGMAGCCCGACGGGCCGACGAGGATCACGAACTCGCCGTCGGCGATGTCCAGGCTCACGCCCTTCACGGCGAGGAAGCCGTCGCCGTACTGCTTGACGATGTCCTTGAGGGTGATGGCGGCCATCGGATCTCCTTCGTGGGACGGACTGCGCGCGTGGACGTCAGCCCTTGACGGCGCCCTGGGTCAGGCCGGACACGATCTGGCGTTGGAAGAGCAGGACGAGGATGACCACCGGGATGGTCACGATGATGGCCGCGGCGGAGATCGATCCCGTCGGCTCCTCGAACTGCGAGGCACCGGTGAAGAACGCCAGCGCGGCGGGCACGGGTCGGGCGCGGTCGGTCGACGTGAGCGAGATGCCGTAGACGAAGTCGTTCCAGGCGATGAAGAACGCGATCAGCGCGGTGGTGAACACACCGGGTGCGGCGAGCGGCACGATCGCCTTGCGGAAGGCCTGCCACGTGGTCGCGCCGTCCACCTGCGCGGCCTGCTCGAGCTCCCACGGGATCTGTCGGAAGAACGCCGCGAGGGTCCAGATGGAGATCGGCAACGTCAGCGACAGGTACGGGATGATCAACCCGAGCCACGTGTCGTAGAGGCCGATGTTCCGCCACAGGTTGAACAGGGGCGTGACGATCGAGATGACCGGGAAGATCGACACGCCGAGCGCGGTGAGCAGGACCAGCCGCTTGCCGGGGAAGTCGAGCCGGGCGATCGCGTAGGCCGCGAGCGTGGCGAGGACGACGGCGATGGCGGTGGCGATCAGGCAGATGCCGATCGAGTTGCGCAGCGAGGACAGGAACAGCGTCTGCGCCGACCCGCCCGGCGCGAGGATCTCCTCGTAGTTCACGGTCGACCACGTCTTCGGCCAGAACAGCCCGAGGTTCAGCTGGCTGGGCAGCTTGAAGGACGTCGCGAAGATCGACACGATCGGGAAGAGGGCGTACGTGATGACGAAGATCGTGATGAGGGCCCAGGCCCACTTGGCCCTCGTCGACAGCTGCTTCATCAGCCCGCCCCCCTCGCGCCGCCGGCCAGATCGACCTTGAACAGCTTGACCGCGACCCAGCAGATCAGGATCACGCACAGGAAGAGGAGCACGGAGATCGCCGACCCGAGGCCGATCTCGAGCCGGCCGATCGACGTCCGGTAGGCGAGCAGCGACAGCACCTCGGTGCCGTTCGCGCCGTTGGTCATGATGAACACGTTGTCGAAGATGCGGAACGCGTCGAGGGCCCGGAACAGGACCGCGACCATGATCGCGGCCTTCATGTTCGGCAGGACCACCCGCGTCAGGCGCTGCCACCACGTGGCACCGTCGACCTCCGCCGCCTCTTCCAGCTCGGTCGGCACCTGCGAGAGGCCCGCCAGCAGCAGGAGCGAGATGAACGGTGTGGTCTTCCAGATCTCCGACAAGATGATGACGAAGAGGCTGGTGCCCTGCTGGGCGAACCAGTTGAGGTCCGTGCTGATCCCGGGCACCCAGGCGAACCAGTGGTTGATGTACCCCGAGTTGATGTCGAACGCGTAGAACCACGCGAAGGCCGAGACCACGGTGATGATCCCGTACGGCACCAGGATCGCCGTGCGGAGCAGCCCGCGGAGCTGGGTGATCGCTCGGTGCATGACGAGCGCGAGCGCGAACCCGAGGAGCAGCTCGACCACCACGGTGACGACCGTGATGAACACCGTGACGCCGAGCGCCTGCCAGAACAGTGGGTCCGTCAGCACGACGGCGTAGTTGCTCAGCCCGGCCCAGCGCTTGTCGTCCGGCGCCGTGAGCCGGAAGTGGTACAGCGAGTCGAAGAAGGCCTGGAGGATCGGGTACAGCGTGACGGCCAGCATGACGACGAACGCCGGGCCGGCAAGCAGCCAGCCGAGGCGCGCCTCGGACCTCGACCGGTCGCTCCGCCCCGCCTTCGCCGCCGCGTCGCGCAGGTCCGGTGGGAGCCCGCCGGGTGTCTTCGTCTGGACCTGGCTGCTCATAGCAGCTGCTCCCCTCGCAGCACGGCGGTGATCAGGTCGGTCGACTCCTTGGGCGTAACCTCCGGCGTCACCGAGCTCGGCGGGTGCCACGTCTGCTGCAGGCCGGTGGACACCTCGTTGTAGTACGGCGTCTGCGGCCGGGGCACGGCGAGCTCGAGCGACTCCCGGATGACGTCCGCCATGGGGAAGGCTTCCTTGACGGCGGGGTCGTCGTAGGACGTCGTGTTGGACGGCGGGTTGCCGTTCGTCGCGAAGTACTGCGCCTGGTGCTCGGGGGTGACGATGCACTCCGCCGCCTGGTACGAGAGGTCGACGTACTTGCTGAAGGCCCCGATCCCGAGGTTGATCCCGCCGTAGGGGGGCGCGGTCTGCTTGTCCGCCGTCACCTGCGGGTAGAGCGCCCAGCCGATGTCGTCGAGCAGCGACTGCGGGAACGTGCCGTCCTTGACGCCAGTCTGTGTGGCGGACCAGACGAACGGCCAGTTCACCATGAACGAGCCCTTGTCCCCCTGGAAGATGGCGAGCGAGCCATTCTCGTCCTCGGTCGGGAGGGCGGGACCGCCGAGGTTCTCCTTGCCGATGGTGCCCATGATCGTCGCGGCGGCCTCGCCCGCGGGCGTCTCCAGGCCGAGCGTGATCTCGTCGGCCGGGGCCTCGGGGTTCTCGAGGATCTTGCCGCCGGCCGACGCGACGAGCGCGTTGATCCACACGGTGAGCGACTCGGCCTTGGTGCCCTGGACTCCGAGGTACTTGTCCTGGTCCTTGGACGCCTTCATGATCTGGTCCCACGTGACCGGCGTCTTCGCCGGGTCAAGGCTCGCCGCCGCGGCGACGGACTTGCGGTACCAGAGCAGCTGCGTGTTCGCCCAGAACGGCACGGTGACGAGCTTGTCCTTCCACGTCGCACCGGCCAGGGCGCCGGCGACGACGTTCTCCGTGACCTTCGACGCGACGTCGTCGGGGACCGGGGCCAGGAAGCCGGGCTCCGCCATCTCGGGAATGAAGGGCGGGTCGAGGCTCATGATGTCGATCGACGAGTCCTTGGCGGCCAGCCGGCGGGCCAGCTGCTCCCGCTGGGCGCTGGCGTCGCGCGGGAGGACCGATGTCTCGATCGAATAGGCACCCCCGGCGGCCTCGGTGCACTGCTTGGCGATCTCCGCCTGCCCGCCGGCGTCGGGATTGATGTACCAGGTCAGCACGGGAGTCCCGGACCCCGACCCGGCGCACGCAGCCAGCGGGGCGACGAGTCCCACCGCCAGCGCGACGGCAATCCCTCGCGTTCGTCGTCGCACGGCGCCACCCCCGACCCGAGGCGTCGACGCCTCACACCCAAGGGCTACACCCGTTGGGTAGTGGCGCGCCAGTGGAAGCGGGATACCCGCGTGCTGAACACCGGCTCCCGAGCGGGCGCCGGACCTGCGACGATGGCGCCGTGACACGCCCCACGACCCCCGCCGAAGCCTGGTCCGCACTGCGCGAGGGGAACGAACGGTTCGTCCGCGGCGAGATGCTGCACCCGTCCCAGGGTGTCGACCATCGCGCGGAGCTGAGCGCCGCGCAGTTCCCGTTCGCGGTGATCTTCGGGTGCTCGGACTCGCGGGTGGCGGCCGAGATCATCTTCGACCAAGGCCTCGGCGACGTGTTCGTGGTGCGCACCGCCGGGCACGTGCTGGACACCACGGTGATCGGGTCGATCGAGTACGGCGTCCAGGTCCTCGGCGCGTCCCTGGTCGTGGTCCTCGGGCACGACAGCTGCGGCGCGGTCGCTGCGGCTACCACCGCGCTCACCACGGGCGAGCTGCCCGACGGGTTCGTGCGCGCGATCGTCGACCGCGTCATCCCCAGCATCGTGAACCTCGCGGGCGGCGCTCACGGGTCCCTGGACACGCTCGACCCCGCGGTCCTCGGGCACGAGCACGTCCGGCACACCGTCCGGATGCTGCAGGGCTACTCGCGGTCGCTCGCCGAGGCCATCACCGAGGGACGGCTGGCGATCGTCGGCCTTGAGTACACGCTCGCCGACGGCACGGTGCACCTCACCGAGGCGGCGGGCCAGCTCGACGCCTGACACCGACCACCGCGGGCGTGCGGCAGGATGAACGCATGACTTCTGAGTTCCGGATCGAGCACGACACGATGGGCGAGGTGCGCGTCCCGGTCGACGCCCTCTACCGCGCACAGACCCAGCGGGCCGTCGAGAACTTCCCGATCTCGGGCAGCCGCCTCGAGCGCAGCCACATCGAGGCCCTCGCCCGCATCAAGAAGGCCGCCGCCCGCGCGAACGCCGAGCTGGGCGTCCTGGACCAGGACGTCGCCGACGCCATCGTCGCCGCCGCCGACGACGTGGCCTCCGGCGCGCACGACGGCGACTTCCCGATCGACGTCTACCAGACCGGCTCGGGCACCAGCTCGAACATGAACACCAACGAGGTGCTCGCGACGCTGGCCACCCGCCGGCTCGGCCGCGACGTACACCCGAACGACCACGTCAACGCGTCGCAGTCGTCGAACGACGTGTTCCCGACGTCGGTCCACGTCGCCGCGACGGCCGGCGTGGTGCGGGACCTGGTCCCGGCGCTGGAGCACCTGGCCGAGGCGTTCGAGGCGAAGGCCGTCGAGTGGGCCGAGGTGGTCAAGTCCGGCCGCACGCACCTGATGGACGCCACCCCGGTCACGCTGGGGCAGGAGTTCGGCGGGTACGGCGCCGCCATCCGGTACGGCATCGAGCGGTTGCGGTCGGCACTCCCCCGCGCGGCCGAGGTCCCCCTGGGTGGGACCGCCGTCGGCACGGGCATCAACACCCCGGCCGGCTTCCCCCAGCGGGTCATCGCGCTGCTCCGCGAGGACACCGGGCTGCCGCTGACCGAGGCGCGCGACCACTTCGAGGCGCAGAGCTCGCGCGACGGCCTGGTCGAGCTGTCGGGCGCGCTGCGCACCATCGCCGTCAGCCTCACGAAGATCTGCAACGACCTGCGCTGGATGGGCTCCGGCCCGAACACCGGCCTCGGCGAGATCGCGATCCCCGACCTGCAGCCCGGCTCGTCGATCATGCCCGGCAAGGTCAACCCGGTGATCCCGGAGGCGGTGCTCATGGTCGCGGCGCGCGTCGTCGGCAACGACGCCACCGTCGCCTGGGCCGGCGCGAGCGGGTCGTTCGAGCTCAATGTGCAGATCCCCGTGATCGCCGCCGGCGTGCTCGAGTCGATCCGCCTGCTGGCCAACGCCTCGCGGCTGCTCGCCGACAAGACCGTGAGCGGGCTGGTAGCCAACGTCGAGCGCGCCCGCGCGCTGGCCGAGTCGTCGCCGTCGATCGTCACGCCGCTCAACCGGGTGATCGGCTACGAGGCCGCCGCCAAGATCGCCAAGCACGCCGTCAAGCACGGCATCACGGTCCGCGCGGCCGTCGTCGACCTGGGCTTCGTCGAGCGCGGCGAGGTCACCGAGGAGCAGCTGGACTCGGCTCTCGACGTGCTGAGCATGACGCGGCCGCCGCAGGCCTGACACGACGACGAAGGCCCCGGTCCACCAGGACCGGGGCCTTCGTCGTTCGCAGGGTCAGACCTCGGCCGCCACCGGCTGCTGCGCGGGCGCGTGGTGCACCGGGCGGCCGCCCTTCATGGCGAGGCTGGCGACGAGCCCGAGGACCAGCACGCCGACCGTGAGCAGCATCGTCTGCGTGACCGCGGTCGCGAAGCCGGAGTGCACGGCCTGCAGGGCGACGTCCTGGATGTGCGCGGCGACGTCGGCCGGAACCGACGACGGCAGCTGCGGGGCCGCGCCGCTGGCGAAGCTGCCCGAGGCGAAGCCGTCGACGAACGGCTTGCGAAGCTCTTCGGGGAGCTGCCCGGCGACGTCCTGCGCCGCCGCGGGGATGGTCACGGCCAGGCGCGAGGTCAGCATGGCGACGACCGCGGCCGACCCGATGACGCCGCCGATCTGACGCGTCGTGTTGAACGCGCCCGCGCCGGCACCGGCCGTGCGACCGTCGAGGCCCGAGGTCGCCAGGTTGGCCAGCGGCGAGAAGAGCGCGCCGGTGCCGACCCCGAACAGGATCATCGGCAGGACCAGGTGCCACACCGGCGCGTCGGGCTGCACGGCGACGGCCAGCCAGGTGATGGCGACCGTGAGCAGGGCGAACCCGCTGGCGACGACCCACTTGCCGGCGATCTTGTCCGACAGGCGCCCGGCGATCGGTGCGACGACCCCGGAGATGAGCGAGCCGGGCAGGCCCACGAGAGCGGCCTGGAGCGGCTCGAGCCCGAGCACCTCCTGCAGGAAGAGCGTGAACGGGAAGAAGATGCCCATCATCGCGAAGCTCACGGCGGCCCCGGCCACGTTGGACAGCGAGAAGTTGCGGTGGTGGAACAGGCTCAGCGGGAGCAGCGCGTTGCTGCCGAGGTGGCGCTGCCAGAGCACGAAGGCCACGAGCACGAGCAACCCGGCGCCGATGACGCTCCAGACCGTGATGGGGCCGGCGATGGTGCCCCAGTCGTAGGTGGCACCCTCCTGGACGCCGAACACGACGAGGAACATGCCGACGATCGAGAGCAGCACGCCGACGCCGTCGAACGAGCGGTTCGCCGTCGGGAGCGTCGGGAGCGTCCGCACCGCGAGGACGAGGGCGACGATGCCCACCGGGATGTTGACGTAGAAGATCCACTCCCAGCCGACGGTCTGGACCAGGAGACCACCGAGCACCGGGCCGGTGATGGTGGCGATGCCGGCGACGGCACCCCACAGGCCCATCGCCGACCCGCGCTTCTGCGGCGGGAAGACCCGCGTGATCATCGACATGGTCTGTGGCGTCATGAGCGCGGCGCCGACGCCCTGGGCCGCGCGCGCTGCGATCAGCATCCCGATCGAGCCGGACAGGCCGCAGAGCAGCGACGTGAGCGTGAAGATGACGAGGCCGACGATGAAGACGGGCCGGGGGCCGAACCGGTCACCGAGCCGGCCGGTGACCAGCAGCAGGGTCGCGAACGTCAGCAGGTAGGCGCTGTTGACCCAGCCGACCGCCGTGAGGTCGGCGTCGAACGCCGTGACCAGCGACGGGATGGCGATGTTCACGATCGTGGTGTCGACCATGATCATGAAGAAGCCGAGGCAGAGGGCGGGCAGGATGCTCCACGGACTGCGGCCGTGGAGGTCGACGAGCGCGGGTGGCTGCTCGGTGGCGGTGCTCATGAGTTGTCCTTCGAGTTCGGGTGGGAGGAAGACGTGAGGGTGCGCTTGGCCTCGAGGTAGCCGGGCGGGACCGGGCCGCCCCAGTCGAGTGCGCCGACGCGCAGCTCCTCGAGCGTGGTGTCGAGCCACGCGATCTCCGCGCGCAGCACGGCGAGGTCGTGCTCGACGTCGAGGAGGTACCGGCGGGGTAGGCCCCGCTCCCGGACAGCCCCGTAGGACGCCTCCAAGGCGGCAAGGTTGCCCGTCTTGCGGTCGCGCCGCCCCGTGAGCTGCTCGACGACGACGTCCGCCGGCAGCTCGTTCGCCTCGGCGAGCCCGACGGAGAACAGCGGGTAGGCGGGGTGCTCGTCGCCGAGCAGGCTGGCCAGGCGCTCGGCGCAGGCTGCGCGCCCGGCGTCGGTGATGCGATAGGTGGTGCGCTCGGGGCGCTTCCCGGTGCGGTCCGTGCCGACGACCTCGACGAGGCCGTCCCGCTCGAGCCGTTCGACGCCGTGATACACGGCGCCCGGGTTGACCCGCACGATCCGGGCGTCGCCGCGCTCCACCAGGGTCTGGTGCAGCTGGTAGGGGTGCATCGGCTGCTCGTGCAGCAGGGCCAGCACGAGCACGGCGACCGCTGACAGCTCGGCCACATCCCACCTCCTTACTAATTATTCCGACGGGAATATATCTCAGGGAAGCGCCACCTGTCACCTTTGGATCACGGTCCGCTGTGCATCCGCGGAATCGCTCCCACACTTCCTCCGGCGTCCCTTACGATCACGGAGCCGCGTGCGTCATCCCTCGATCGTTCGCGCCTGGGACGACGACGTCGGGAGGAGGTCGCATGGGCTGGAGCCTGCGCGTGCTGCGCCACCGCGCCGCGGCACAGCGGACGCTCCTGGTCGCCGTCGTCGCCGTGGCCCTCGTCGGCGCCTCGCTGCTCGGCACCTTCGCCCTGCTGCTGTACACCAGCGCGCACGGGTCCTTGGACACCGCCCTCGACCGCGCCCCGACGGTTGCCACCGACATCGATGCCGTCGTCACGGTGGACGCCACGTCCGACCCGGCCACCGCGGTCGCCGCGGGTGAGTCGTTCCTGGACGACCTGCTCGACGACGTCCCGGCGACGCGCGGCCAGTGGCTCACGTCCCCCATGTACCGCCTGGTCGGGCAGGGCGGCCGCGTCCCCCCGCTCTCCTACCTCGCCGCCAACCCCCGGCTGCCGTCGGACGCCACCCTGGTGGCGGGCGCGTGGCCGACCGCCGCGACCGACGACCAGGGCCGCGTCGAGGTGGCCGTCCCGAAGGTCACGGCCGACGCGTACGGCTGGTCGGTGGGCAGCGAGCTGGCCGTGCAGAGCGTGGCGAGCCAGCAGGACACCCGGTTCGTGGTCGTCGGCATCCACGAGCTGACCGGGCCTAGCGGCATCTGGACCCGGGACCTGCTGCAGGGCGCCGAGCACGATCCCAGCTACCCCGTCCCGGGCACCTTCGGCTTCCTCACCACCGACGCGTGGGGTCCGTTCGTCGCGGACCCGGGCGCCCTCGACGGCGTCGGCGCCCTCGCGACCGCGGACCTCGTCGCCTCCCCGCACCTCACCGATGCACCGGACGGCGCGGTCACCGGCCTGCGCTCCCGGCTGGACGACGCGCAGGCGTCGCTGACCGCTGCGGTCGAGGGCGTTGCGGTCTCCGGTGCCTTCCGCTCGCACCTGGCCGAGACGATCGACGTCGCCGAGGGCAACCTCGCGGTCACCCGGATCAGCATCGTGATCGTCGGACTCATGCTCGTCGTGCTCTCCGTGACCGTGCTGCTGCTCGCCGCCCGGCTGCTGGCCGACCGGCGGGCGGCCGAGCAGACGCTGATGTCGTCCCGCGGCGCGTCCGGCCGCCAGCTGCTCGGCCTGGCGACGCTCGAGGCGGCTGTGGTCGCGCTGCTCACCACGCTGGTGTCGCCGTGGCTCGCCGGGCTGCTCTTCGGGCTCATCACGTCGTTCGGCCCGCTCGAGCGCGCCGGGATGCACACCGACCCGGGCCGGCCGGTCTCGCTCTGGGTCACCTGCGTCGTGGCGTCGTTCGTCCTGGCCGGCGTCCTGCTCGGGCCGCTCCTGCGGCGCCGGGGCAGCGTCGTCGACACCGAGCAGCAGCTGGTCCGCCAGGACCGGCACGGTGGCCTCGCGCGGTCCGGCGTGGACCTGGCGCTGGTCGCCCTCGCCGGGGTGGCGGTGTGGCAGCTGCAGACGTACCGCTCCCCCGTGGTGGCCGGCGCGAAGCTCGACCCGATCCTCGTCGCGGCGCCGGCGCTGCTGCTCCTCGCGGGCGCGGTGCTCGCGCTGCGGGCGCTCCCGCTGGTCACCGCCGTGGGCGAGCGGCTCGCGGCCCGTGGTCGCTCGCTCGTCGCGCCGCTGGCCGCCTGGGAGGTGGGTCGGCGGCCGTCCCGCGCGGCGGGCGCGGTGCTGCTGCTCACGCTCGCGCTGGCCGTCGGCTCCTTCTCGCAGTCGTTCCTCGCCACCTGGCGGACGTCGCAGGCCGACCAGGTCGACCTGCAGGTGGGCACCGACGTGCGGGTGAGTCGGCTCAACGGCGAGGCGATCACGCAGACGGAGGTCGTCGACGGCCTACCGGGGGCGCAGGCGACGAGCGCGGTGGCGTTCCGCAGCGTCCGCTTCGGCGCGCCGACCGACGGCGACGACGCCACCAACGCCGGCACGGTCAACCTGTTGGCCCTCGACGCCACGCGCGGCGGCGACCTGCTGCGGGGCCGCATCACGCCCGACTGGGGTCAGATCAGCGCACCGCTGGCGCCCACGACACCCGACGGGGCGATCCCGCTTCCCGGTGCACCGACCTCCCTGCTCCTCGACGTCGACAGCGCCGTCTCACCGGAGCTGACCGGCTCGCTGCTGGTCACGGTGGTGGTCGAGGACACGTCCGGCACCCGCACGTCGCTCCAGCTGCCGGTCGTGCCGCTGCTCGGGACGACGCGGGACGTCAGCGTCCCGCTGCCTGCGGCCGCCGAAGGGCTGCGCCTGGTCGCGGTCGTCGCCCAGGGCATCGCGGCCGGCCCGGACATCGGCGCACTGAACGACGGGGACGGGCCGGGCAAGACGATCGCGGTGGCCGTGACCGTCAGCAACCTGCGGTCGGTCGCGCGCCCGGCCGGGGCGACGGCCGACACCGTGACGCCCGTCCCRCTGAGCGGCGCCACGTGGACGGGCGGCGCGCCCGCGGACGACCGCGGCCGGCGAGCGCTGGTGGCCACCACGGCCGACGACGACGGCCTGCACCTCAGCGCGCGGCTGGACCCGATCGGGCTGATCTTCGGACAGGCTCGGATGGCGGCGATGACGTTCGTGGACCCCGGCGTGGTGCCGGTGGTGACGACGGACACCGTGCTGGCGAGCCTCGGGGCGAAGATCGGGGACATCGTGCAGCTCGATCTCGACGGCGCGCCGGTCCGCGTGTCGATCGAGCGCGAGGTCCCGTACCTGCCCGGCATGCCCCGCGGCGCCGGGATGCTGGTCGACCGCGACCTGCTCGGCCGGGCCGCACTGCAGTCGGCGTGGAGCGACCCGCTCCTGGACGAGTGGTGGCTGCAGGTCCCCGACGACCGTGCGGCCGCGCTGGTGGACCAGGTGGTGGCCGACGAGCTGGGCACCCCGACCAGCCGGGTCGAGGTGCGGACGGCGGCGATCGAGGGTCCGCTGCGGGTCGGCGTGCAGGCCGCGCTCTGGATCGTCACGTTCGCCGCGCTGGCGCTCGCGGTGGCCGGCTTCGCGATGAGTGCGACGGTCGCCGTGCGCACGCGGCGCCTCGAGCTCGCGCGGCTGCAGGCGCTCGGCGCGTCCCGCCCCTCGCTCGTGCGATCGGTGCTGGTCGAGCACGTCATCCTCGGCACGCTCGGGCTCGCCGCGGGCCTCGCGCTCGGCGCCCTCCTCGCGTGGGTCGTCGCGCCCCTGGTCACGGTCTCCGCGACCGGTGGCCGGCCCGTCCCGCAGGTCGTCGTGCACTGGCCGTGGCCGGCCGAGGTCGCGTTGCTCACGCTCCTCGTCCTGCTCGTCGGCACCGCTGTGGCCCTCACGACGAACCTGCTCCTTCGCCGCGCGTCCGGCGAGCTGCTGCGGTTGGGGGACGAGCGATGAGCGTCACGACGACACGTGCGGCCGCCGGTTGGCGCGCGGCGACCGCCGACGGAGTGCTCGTCGCGCGGCGGCGCAGCCGGCAGGACGCCGGGCTCCTCACGCTCTCGGCGCTGCTCCTGGCGGTCACGGTGCTGCTCTCGCTCGTCGTGCCGCGCGTCGTGCTGCGGATGGCCGACGAGGGCGTCCAGCAGGCCGTGACGGACGCCGGCCGGACGGCGGACGTCGTCGCGACGATCGGCCGCGCACTGGGCACGGCGGACGGCCGCCAGGACGACGCCGCGACCCTCGTCGCCAATGCCGCGGCCGGGATGGTCGACCTGCTGCCGGCCTCCGTGCGTGAGGTCACCGACGCGCCCGTCACGGCCGTGCAGAGCCCGTCCCTGACGATCCAGACCACCGCGGGCCTGGTCGCGACGCGGCTCGTGCACGTGGGGTACGGCGCTCCGAAGCACGTCGGCGACGTCGCGCCCGAGACGGTCCGGTGGGTCACGGGCCTCGAGCCTCGGATGTCGCCGCCGCCCGTCCTGTCGAGCGGGAACGCCGTGCCACCGGCCGACAACCCGCGCCTGGTCGAGGTCGGCGTCTCCGCGTCGGCCGCGGAGGACGTGGGCATCGCCGTGGGCGACCGGTTCGCGCTCAAGGGGCCGACGCTCGGCGCCGTCGAGGTCGTGGTGACCGGGCTGTACGAGGCGCTCGACGCCGGCTCCCCGCTGTGGGCCGCGCACCCGGACCTGCTGGGCGAGGTGCCCACTCCCGCCCAAGCCGCCGCGGTCGGCCGTGTGGGCCTGCTCCTGTCCGACGCGTCGCTTCCCGACATGCAGCTCGGGATATCGAAGCAGCCCGTCGAGACGATCGTCCGGTTCCCCGCGCAGCCCGGCGACCTGGCCGCCACGGACACCGACGAGATCGAGCGCGCCGTCTTCCAGATGCGCGCTGACCCGACCGTGCTCACCGGCTCCGACGGGCACACGCCCGCGATCACCACCGGGCTCGGCGTGGTGCTGCGGGCGGCTGACGCGCGGCTGCGGGCCGGCACCGCCCAGGCATCGGTGCTGCTCATCGGGCTGGCCACCGTCGGCGCGCTCGCGCTGGTGCTCGCCGCCCGCCTGCTCGTCGTGCGCCGCGAGACGTTCCTGCTCGCGGAGCGGGCCCGGGGGGCGTCCGTGGCGTCGGTCGCCGTGCGTGCCCTCGTGGAGAGCGTCCCGCTCGTCGTTCTCGCCACCGCCGTCGGCGCGCTCGGCGCGTGGCTGATCCGGCCCGACGCCCGCGGGTCGTGGACGATCGCCGCCGTCGTCGCCCTGGTCGCCRCGGTGGCGCCGGCGATCGCGGCCGCTCGGGTGGTCCGGGGCGCGTGGACCGGGCGCCGGGTGCCCGCCAACCGGGTGGATCGGGAGCGGCTGGTGCGCCGCCGGCGCGTCCGCCGCCTGACCGCCGAGCTCGCCCTCGTCGCGGTTGCCGCCGCAGCGCTGGTGGCCGTACACGGCCGCGGGCTGCTGCAGACGGCGACCGGCGGCGTCGACCTGCTGCTCGCGTCGACGCCCGTGCTCCTCGCGACCGCCGCCACGCTCCTCGCCGCCCGCGCCTTGCCGCCCGTGCTGCGCGCCCTGTCCC
>NZ_JBFUAI010000027.1:0-34814 GCF_056406355.1 Cellulomonas sp. P1_C4
GCCGGGGCCTTGGCGCGCGCGGCGGMTGCGGCAGCAGCCTCAGCGGCGGCCTGCGCGGCGGCGGCCTGCTCGGCGGCGATGCGGGCGTTCTCGGCGACCTGCCAGGCTGCCTGGGCGTCGACGGCAGCCTTCTCGGGCGCGGCCACACCGGCGACGACCGAGCGCAGGGAGACCAGGCTGACGCCGGGCGCGGTGAGCGCGGTGCTCACGGCACCGCTCGAGGCGGACAGGGCGGCGCGCGGGCCGTCGCCGGCATTGGGCACAGCGGCGAGCGTCGCGTTCGCGTGGTCGACGGCCGACTGTGCCGCGGCGGCAGCCRCCGCACGGCTGGCGGCGTAGGCGGCGGGCACGACGACCTGCTCGGCGGCCTGCTCGACGACCGCGTCGCGGTCCGMCGCGAGCGTCGCCTGGTCGACCCGCGTCTGGGCGTCCAGGGCCGCGTCGGCGGCGGCGAGGGCGCGCTGGTCGGAGCTGTACGCCGCGCCCCCGGCGGCCACCGCCAGCGCCGTGGCCGCCGCGATGCCGACCCAGACCGACCGGCGGACCGCGACGGACCGCGCCCGGGTGGACTCGACGAGGGGATCGCCGGCGGAACGCTGATGCGGGACGTCGACGACCGAGGGCGTGGGCTCGCTGACGACCGACGGCCGCTGGCTCGGCACGAGATCGAGCCGCTTCTTGGTGTCCTTGACCACGTCGCCTCCTTCGCGGGGACCCCGGGTGTGGCGCTGGGTGGGGCTTCCAAACTGTTCGGCACGCACGGCGTCCGCCTTGAGGCACTTGCCCAATTTCGCGAATCACCCATTCGGCCCAACGCGCCCCAAAGTGCCATCTCTCCGCACGAACACCAAATCGGAGGCGCTCGGCGATGATGAGGGCGTGACCGAACACTCGGGCCTCGACGCCCTCGACACCGCGATCCTGCGGGTGCTCGCGCTGGATGCTCGCGCGACGTTTGCGCAGGTGGGCGAGCAGGTCTCGCTCTCGGCGCCGGCGGTGAAGCGGCGCGTGGACCGGTTGCGCGAGCGGGGCGTCATCCGGGGGTTCACCGTCCGGCTCGATCCGGCCGCGATGGGCTGGCAGACCGAGGCGTTCGTCGAGCTCTTCTGCAACGGGTCCACCAGCCCGACCACCATGCGCGCGGCGGTCGAGCACTACCCCGAGGTCGTCGCCGCGAGCACCGTCACCGGCGACGTCGACCTCGTGGTGCAGGTGCGCGCGCGGGACATGCGGCACCTGGAGCGCGTCGTCGAGAAGCTGGCCGCCGAGCCGTTCGTGGCCCGCACGCGCTCGACCGTGGTGCTCTCCGCACTGGTCCGCCGTCCGGACGTGCCACCGGCGCCCGAGGGCTAACCCGCGACGGCCTCGACGGCCACGCACCGGTTGGTGACGACCATGACCGGGCAGTCGGAGTGGTGCAGCACCGCCTGGCTGGTGGAACCCAGCAGCAGCCCGGTGAAGCCGCCGCGGCCGCGGGAGCCGACGACGATGAGGTCGGTCGCCGCCGAGAACTCCGTGAGCAGCTCCGCTCCCGTCCCGTCGAGCGCGATGCGCCGCACGGTGAGGTCGGGATGGTCGACGAGCGCGCGGTCGACGACGACGTGC
This sequence comes from Cellulomonas sp. P1_C4, assembly GCF_056406355.1. Classification (NCBI taxonomy): domain Bacteria; kingdom Bacillati; phylum Actinomycetota; class Actinomycetes; order Micrococcales; family Cellulomonadaceae; genus Cellulomonas; species Cellulomonas sp. P1_C4. The sequence goes on from NZ_JBFUAI010000027.1 coordinate 1,606, forward strand.
AGCCCCTCGGTGACGTCCCGCAGCACCTGCTCATGGTCCACCGTGGACGGCAGCCAGGCCAGGACGCCCGCCATCGACCCCACGGGCACGCCGGCGACGGCGGTCAGCTCGGCGCCCCACGCCTCGGCCTCCCCGATCGCGTACCGCAGGGCGTGCTCGGCCTGCGGTGATCCGTCGACGCCGACCACGATCCGCTTCACGGGCCGGGTCGCGGGGATCGGCGCGTCGTCGGGAAGCGTCTTGCCGTCCTCCCGGAGGGGGACGACGACGGTCGGGCAGTACGCGTGCGCGGGCAGTGCCGACGAGACCGTACCGAGCAGCCGGTCCGCGAACCCCCCGCGGCCGCGCGTACCGACCACGGCGAGCCGCACGTTGTGTGACAGCTCGACCAGCACGCCCGCCGCGTCGCCGGTGAGCACCTTCGCCGTCACCGGGACGCCCATCGACGCGACCCGCTCGGTCGCCTCGGCCAGCACGGCCTTGGCGCCCTCCTGGATCGCGGTGTCGTCGAGAGCGGCATACCCACCGTCGAGCGAGGCCGCCGTGAACGACGGCAGCGAGTAGCTGCAGACCAGCCGGACGCCCCAGCCGTGGGCGCGGGCCTGCGCCGCCGCCCAGTCGAGCGCGTGCAGGCTGGCGGCCGACCCGTCCACCCCGACGAGGACCACATCGTCACGCGTCATCCGGAGCCTCCGTGCTCGTCACGAGCCCGCCGTGCACTCGTCCAGTGTGCTCTCCGGGCGCACCGTTGCGCCCGTGAGGTACCGGAATGTTGCCATACGTTGGCGCAACTTTGACGAAAGGCCCGGAAACCGGCCCTCAGGCCACCACGTACTGCGACCAGAGCGGCTCGGACCGGACCGACGTGGTGCCGAACGCGACCGACCAGCGCGGCGCCCGCGGCACGAACGGGAGCTCCCAGCCGATCTCGTGCAGCAGCCGGTCGGCCTTGCGGTGGTTGCACCGCACGCAGGCGGCCACGACGTTGGTCCACTCGTGCCGGCCGCCGCGGGAGCGCGGGTGCACGTGGTCGACGGTGTCGGCCCCACCACCGCAGTACGCGCACCGGTGGTTGTCCCGCTGCAGCACCGTGCGGCGCGTGGGCGGCACGGGGCGACGGACCGGGACGTGCACGTAGCGGGTCAGGCACAGGACGACGGGCAGCGGGACGGTGACGCGCTCCGAGTGCAAGAGGCGACCGTCGGTCTCCAGCACGGTCGCCTTGCCGGTCATCACGAGCACGACGGCGCGCCGCAGGCTCACGATGCACAGGGGTTCCATGCTGGCGTTGAGCAGCAGGGTGCGTGCTCCGGACGCGATCAGCCCTGGCGAGCCGACCTCGGGTGCCGCCCCGCCGATGGCCTCGGTGGACAGCTTGGTGGCATTCATGAGCACGGCGTTCTCCCGACCTCGGGGGTCGGACCGGCTGGCTGCCGGCCCGGCGAAGCGAAGCAACAGCGTGATGCAGGGCCAGAGTACGCGACGGCCCGTTCGGGACGGGGCAACGGGCCGGTGAACGACGCGAGGCCCCGACGACATCGCTGTCGTCGGGACCTCGCGTGATGCAGCGCTGCTAGGCGTCAGCCGATCCGGATGAAGACCGGTGCGCTCTGCCAGATGGCGCGGAACTGGATCGTCTTGCCCGGGCGGGGCGAGTCGATCTGGTCGTTGCCGCCGGCGTAGATGGAGATGTGCCCGGGGCTCCAGATCAGGTCGCCCGGCTGGGCGTCCGCACGGGAGATGACCGTGCCGGCCGCCTTGATACCGCTGGACGTCCGCGGGAGCGAGATGCCGAGCTGCGCGTAGACGTAGGACACGAAGCCCGAGCAGTCGAAGCCGGCCGGGGTGGACCCGCCCGAGACGTACGGCGTGCCGACGTAGCGGGCAGCGACCTCGAGGACCGCGTTCCCCGCGACCGACTGCGGCACGGCCGCGTTGGTGGTGGGCGCAGCAGCCGCGGTGGTCGTCGCGGCGGCGGCGGCACGGGTGGTGCTGCGCGACGCGGCGACCTTGACCTTGGCCTTGACGGGCGGCGGGGGCGGCGGCGGCGGGGTCTCGGCCGTGACGGCCGGGATGTCGAACGTCAACGCGGCGTCGGCCGGGGCCGTGACGACGGGTGCGGTGTTCAGCACGGCGCGGGCCGAGGCCGTCAGCGCAGCGGTGTCCACCGCGGGCAGGGCGCCGGCCTCACCGGTGGGGGCGGCGCTGGCCGGGGAGCCGAGCATCGAGACGACGAGTCCCGACGATGCGGCGACGACAGCAGTACGGCGTCCGACGGTTCCCATCTGACCCGTCGCTGCAGCTGCAAGTTCGGTCAGTGGCGTCGAAGGACGGCGCGCCGCACGATGGCGGGCGCGAGTGGTGCTCACGGTCACGCGTTGCCTCTCCTGATGCCTACGAGGTCAGCTGTCGGGTTCGGGTGGGAGAACACCCGGCCGTGTCCCCGATCGAGATCGGATCTCCGGCTTCACCCCAAGGACACCGAACTTCCGGTGCCCGCAATTGGGTCCCCCGCCCCTGCCGGCGGATAGTGCGAACCTCGCGGCGGCGGCAGGGTTAGGCGTTCCGCTCGAGGGCTTCTCTGGAGGAGGGTTCCGGGGAAGCAGGTCGAACGTACAGGACTCCCCCGGCAATTGTCACGTTCCGATCACGGAGATCGTTGTTCTTGTTGGACGGTCGTCCTGCGGGCGCGGCGACGCGGCCGAGGTGACCTGCAAAGACGCCGATCAGAGGCGTGGGAGCGTGCGCACACACCACACGGACGGTGTCGACCAAAGATCACGGCCGATGCCGGTGAATCGCTCACAGGGGGCTCTCAGAGCCCTCACAGACGGCTCAGCGGGTGCCGACGAAGATGTGGCGCGCCACGTCGTCCGGCAGGTCCAGCACCGTCTCGGAGCCCGGCGCGGAGACCGTGACGACCCCGTCGGCCCGCTCGATCACGATCTCCTGGTGCGGCAGCACCCCGGCCTCGGCCAGCCGCGACAGCAGCTCGACGTCCACCTGCAGGGGCTCCGCGATGCGGGCCACGACCGCCCGCTCGACGCCGTCGGCCGCCGCGGCTCCGCGGTAGGTCACCAGGGAGGTGACGCCGTCGAGGAAGCCCTCGTGCGTCGTCTCCTCACCGATCTCCCCGAGGCCGGGGATCGGGTTGCCGTAGGGGTCGAAGTGCGGGTGGTCGAGGAGTGACGCCAGGCGCTTCTCGACGCGCTCGCTCATCACGTGCTCCCAGCGGCAGGCCTCCTCGTGGACGTACGGCCACTCCAGGCCGATCACGTCGGTGAGCAGGCGCTCCGCCAGGCGGTGCTTGCGCATGACGCGCACCGCCTTGTCGTGGCCCAGCTCGGTCAGCTCGAGGTGGCGGTCGCCGGTGACGACGACGAGGCCGTCCCGCTCCATGCGGGCGACGGTCTGCGAGACCGTGGGTCCCGAGTGTCCGAGCCGCTCGGCGATGCGGGCGCGCAGGGGGGTGATGCCTTCCTCGGTGAGCTCGTAGACCGTCTTGAGGTACATCTCCGTCGTGTCGATCAGGTCGCTCACTGCATGGCCTCCCGCGTCGCGTCATCGTGCGCAGGCGCCTGCCCGGTCGATCACGTGGGGGCGGGCGGCTGCGCTGGTGCACAGATTAGTTGGTCGAGCCGACAGCCGGGGGCCGCGACCGCCTATCCTCGGCCACGTGCCTGACGCCCACGAGATCACCATCCCCGCGCACCTGCTGCCGTCGGACGGCCGCTTCGGTTCCGGCCCGTCCAAGATCCGCCGGGCCCAGGTGGACGCGTTGGCCGGCCCCGCGGCGGCCCCGCTCGGCACGTCGCACCGCCAGGCACCCGTCCGCGCGCTGGTCGGCCGGGTCCGCGCCGGGCTCGCCGCGCTGCTCGACCTGCCCGACGGCTACGAGATCGTGCTAGGCAACGGCGGCTCGACGCTGTTCTGGGACGTGGCGACGCTCTGCCTGATCGAGGACCGCGCAGCGTTCGGCACCTTCGGCGAGTTCGGGGCCAAGTTCGCGGCGGCAGCGACCCGCGCCCCGTTCGTCGGCGAGCCCGTGGTCACCGCGGTGGCGCCCGGTGGCGTGGCCGTCCCCGCCTTCGCCGACGACGTCGACACCTACGCGTGGCCGCACAACGAGACGTCGACCGGCGTGGTCGCGCCCGTGCGCCGGGTGGCCGGCTCGCGCGAGCAGGGCGCGCTCGTGCTGGTGGACGGCACGTCCGGCGCCGGCGGGCTGGCCGTCGACGTGGCACAGACCGACGTCTACTACTTCGCGCCGCAGAAGTCGTTCGCCTCGGACGGCGGCCTGTGGCTCGCGGCGGCCTCCCCCGCGGCGATCGAGCGGGCCGAGCGGATCGAGTCGAGCGGGCGCTGGGTGCCCGAGTCGCTGTCGTTCACCACGGCGATCACCAACTCGCGCCTCGACCAGACCCTGAACACGCCCGCCATCGCGACGCTCGTGCTCCTGGCTGAGCAGCTCGACTGGATCCTCGGGAACGGCGGCCTGGCCTGGGCCGCCCAGCGCACCGCGATGTCGGCCGCGCACCTCTACGGCTGGGCGGAGTCGCGCGACTGGGCCACGCCCTTCGTCACCGACCCGGGCCTGCGCTCGAACGTCGTCGGCACCATCGACCTTGACCCCGAGATCGAGGCCCCCACCGTCGCTCGCGTCCTGCGGGCGCACGGCGTGGTCGACGTCGAGCCGTACCGCAAGCTGGGTCGCAACCAGCTCCGCGTCGCGATGTACCCCGCCGTCGAGCCCGACGACGTCCTGGCGCTGACGGCCTGCATCGACCACGTGGTCGAGCAGCTGTCCTGACAGACGGCTGCCCGCCTCCCGCGGTCAGCGCGGGAGGCGGGCATACGTCCACCTGAGCGGGTCAGGCGGTCGGGCGCCGGCGCCGGGCGATCGAGATGAGCGCGACGGTCAGGGCGCCGATGAGCACMAGCGAGCCGCCGATCAGCAGGAGCGGCTGCACCTCAGAGCCGGTGGCCRAGAGCACGGCGGCCGAGGAGGTGTCCGCGGGCGAGGAGCCCGCGGGTGCCACTGCCGCCGCGGGCTGCACGGGGTTGTCGGCCAGCACCTCGGTGTTCGGCGGGCTGGTGAGGCAGGTGGGGGTCGACGGCGGGTAGGCAACGGTCACCGTGGCCTCAGGGGTCGCCGCGGCCTGAGCGGTCGCCGTAGCCTGAGCGGTCGCCGTGGCCTGGAACTTCACCTTGACGCTGGGGCGGACCCAGTCGAACTCGTCGCCCTCGACCCACGTGCCGTCCGGAAGCTGGCGCCAGCCTGGCCAGTCGACGCCCTTGCCTCCGGGACCAGGCACGGCTCCCGGCCAGAGAACCTTCCCGCTCAGCGGCTGGTTGGCGTAGACGACGTTGGCGCCGTTCGGGTTGAGCCACGTGATCGTCGCCGTCGTGCTCGGCGATCCAGTCGCCGCGATGTTGTACGAGAGGTACGGCACGTCGTTGTCGCAGACCGGTGACAGCGTGTGGACCGCGAGCTGGCACACCTGGGGGGCGCCGTAGGAGTCGACGGGGTTGAGGCACCCGTACGAGGAGATCGTGGGGTCCTGCGACGGGGCACCGTCGGCCGCCGAGGACGGCAACGCACCGATGGCGGCGACGAGGACTGCGAGGAGCGCGACGACCGCGCCCCGTACGAGCCTGACCATGACTTCGCCCCTGTCGGCTAATCGGACATTTCGGTCCCATTGTGCTGCCTGGCGACGCGTTCGAGCATGGGCATAACGGGTGATTTAGTGCGGAAACGGACTCCTCAGCCTTCCGGGCACGCCACGACGACCTGCCCCGGGCTGGTCAGCGTCGGGGTGGTCCACACCGACACGTGGCCGTCACGCACCGGGACGTCGAACCTGTAGGTCTCGTGCGCGCCGGGCTCGAGCCACGACGTGACCACCTGGACCGACCGGTCGGCCGCCTCCCCCGTCCCGCCGGAGACGTAGCCGTCGTCCAGACGGAGCGCGTCGAGGGTGGCCCCGACCGGCGAGTAGACGGTGATGTTCGTCGCGAGCCAGCCCACGGGCAGCTCCGTGCCGCTCCAGCCGGTGACGTACTTCGGGAAGGTCGCGACGTCGGCGGGCGGTGCGTAGCTGAGGTCGAGCCGGACCGTCGCGGTCGGGTCCGGGCCCGCACAGCGCAGGTCCTCGACGGTGACGGCCGTGCTCAGGTAGTAGCCGAGCTTGCCTGCGGTCCCGTCATTGAGGAACACGCCGGTCGCATCCGGGAAGGGGCCCGTGAGGAAGGCGGCACCGACGCTCGTCGACGCGAGCTTCTTCTGCTCCTCCGGGTGGGCCGACCACATCCGGAGCCGACCCTCGGCGCCCGCCCGCGCCAGCGCGTCGACGACCGCCCGCGGCTCGCCCTGCCCCGCGCCGACGGCACGGAAGATCGACGACGCGACGCCGGTGTAGAAGGCGTCGCCGGCCGCGGCGTCGTCGCCGAACCTGAGGTACGAGTCGCGCAGCAGGACCTGCAGGACGTTCGACTCGTCGATCTGGAGGCCGCTCGGCTCCGTCACCGCACCGGTGGCGCCGAGCAGGTAGGAGACCGCGACGGGGTCGGTGGCGACGATGCCGTCGACATGCTCGCCCATGTCCCGCTCCCACCGCGCGGTGAGCAGCTGCGCACTGCGGGGGAAGTCGGGAGTCATCACCGCGTCCTGCACCCAGCGGCCGAGCCGGTCGGTGTCGAACCGCTGCTCGTCCTCGCTGAGCGGGAGGATCGAGGTGGCGATACCGGGCAGGTCGGCGGTCGTGCGCTGCTCGGTGAGGTCGATCGTGCCGTCGTCGGCGTGCAGCACCGCGAAGGCACCGACGATGCCGCCGGCGCTGCGCAGCTCCGAGGAGTTGAGGGAGACCAGCAGGTAGGTCCGCGGGCCGTCCGCCCCCAGCATCGCCGGCAGCAGCGTGGCCACCTGCGACCCCGCGTCGAGCGCGCCGCTGACCCGGTCCATGCCCTCCTGCACCTGCGTCACCGGACCCGCCAGCTGAGGGAGCAGCGCGCCGGTGTCGATCGCGCCGACGGCGGCCTGCGCCTCGCGCGCGCTCACGGCGGCGGCCTGGATGTCGGGTGCCGCGGCGACCAGCGGCGCGAGGTCGATCCGGCCGTCGGTGCCCGGCGCCTCCTGCGCGAGCAGCACGTCGTCGATGCGCCCGATGGCCGGCACCGACTCGCGCACCACGTCCTCGAGCGAGGTGGACACGATGCGGACCGCCGTCAGCTGAGCCCCGACCCGGGGGAGGTGCTCGGCCAGCCGCCACACCGGGTCGCTCGTCGCGCTGCGGGCCTGGGCGAGGTCTGCCTGGACCTCCGGGAGCCGCGCCTGGATCTGCTGGGTGTCGCCGCCCCCGACGTCACCCTCGAGATCGGCCACGACGTCCTTGGCGGCGAGAAGCCCGGTACCCGCCTGGTAGACCCGGAACGCCAGCCAGCCGCCAGCGAGCACCAGCAGCGCGATCACCGCCAGCACGACGCGCAAGACGGTCCTGCGCGGTGCCGCTTCCGGCGAGGGCACATCCGACGGCGGGCTCGCCTCGGGCGCGCGCGGCTCGTCGATCGTGGCACTCACGGACCGATCGTGACATCTCGGACATCCCGGACGACATGCCTGCGGCGCTCTTCACCCGGGCTTCCACCCGGTCGGCCGTCAGGCCGCGGTCTGGCGGTCCGCCGCCTCCTGCGCGCCGAGCCGGGCCGCGGTCTCGACGCGCCGGTCGGGCAGCGTCGGGTGGACCACCTCGAGGTGGGGCCGAGTGCGCACGTGGTAGCGGACTGTGACGTCCCACTTCTTCCACGCCCACAGAGCGGCACCGGTGGCGACGAGCAGGGCGGAGATCGAGCCGATGCCGATGGCCCAGCGCGCGCCGTACGTCTGGCCGATCCAACCGACGATGGGCGACCCGATGGGCGTGGCCCCCAGGAACACCATCATGTACAGCGCCATCACCCGGCCACGGACGGCGGGGTCGGTGCTCATCTGGATGGTCGCGTTGGCCGCGGTCATCATGGTCAGCGACGCCAGCCCGACCGGGATGCACGCGATCGCGAACGACAGGTACGTCGGCATCAGGGCCATGACGCCCGTCGCGATGCCGAACCCGAACGCCGCGCCGATGACCAGGCGCACGCGGGGTCGCTCGCGCCGGGCGGCCAGGAGCGCACCGGTCAGCGAGCCGATCGCGAGGACCGACCCGAGGATGCCGTACTCCCCCGCGCCCCGGCCGAACTCGGTGCGCGCCATCAGGGCGCTGGTCAGCTGGAAGTTCAGGCCGAACGTGGAGACGACGCCGACGACCACCATGATCACGAGGATGTCGCTGCGCCCGCGGACGTAGGCGATGCCCTCGCGCAGCTGGCCCTTGGCGCGCGGAGCCGTCGGCATCGGGTTCAGCTCGGAGGTACGCATGCGGGTGAGCGAGAAGATCGTCGCGCCGAACGTCACCGCGTTGATGATGAACACMCACCCGGTGCCCACGGCGGCGATGAGCAGCCCAGCCACGCCCGGGCCGATGAGGCGGGCGGCGTTGAAGCTCGCGCTGTTCAGGCCGACGGCGTTGGAGAGCTTGCTGGCGGGAACCAGCTCCGCGACGAAGGTCTGGCGCACCGGCCCGTCGATGGCGGTCACGCAGCCCAGGGTCAGCGCGAACAGATAGACCTGCCAGAGCTGCGCGTGCCCGGACAGGACGAGGACGCCGAGCCCGCCGGCGAGCACGCCCTGACCCACCTGCGTCGCCATGAGCAGCTTGCGGCGGTCCACCCGGTCCGCCAGCAGCCCCGCGTACGGGGACAGGAAGAGCACCGGCGCGAACTGCAGGGCGGTGGTGATGCCGACGGCCACACCCGAGAGGTCGGTCAGTTCGGTGAGCACCAGCCAGTCCTGGGCGACGCGCTGCATCCAGGTGCCCACGTTCGCCACCAGCGCTCCGGCGAACCACAGCCGGTAGTTCCGGAACTTCAGCGAGGAGAACGTGGGACTCATGAACTGGCGATCCTCCGGAGGAGCTCGGCGGCGTCGACGAGCAGCGCGCGCTCGTCGGAGGTGAGGGTGCCCAGGCGCCCGGCGAGCCAGGCGTCGCGACGACGTCGGGTCTCGTGGACCTCGGCAACGCCGGCGTCCGTGAGACTGACGACGACCTGCCGACCGTCGGTCGGGTGCTCCGACTTGGCGACGAGGCCCAGGTCCACCAACGAGTTGACCGTGCGGGTCATGCTCGGCGGCTGGATCCGCTCGCGCTCGGCCAGTTGGCCGGGCGCCATCGGACCCTGCTTGATGAGCCAGACGAGGACCGTGTACTGCGGGTCCGTCAGCCCGGCGGCGCCGCGTTCCGCCCGGATCCGCCGCGAGGCCTGGCCGATTGCGAGACGGAGCTCACCGGCGAGGTCACGGGGAGAGGGCATGATCGTTAGCCTAACTCATTACCTTACGTAATGAAACTTCGCCCGCGTCCGACCAGTCGGCCACCGTACCCTGTGCGGCATGAGCATCCGGCAGCGGCAGGTGGTGATCGGGCTCCTGGTGCTAGTCGGCATCAGCGCCGCCGTGCTCGTGCTCAACCCCTGGCAGGTGCAGGACGTCTTCGATGCACCGATCACCAGGGGCCTCGTCCGACTGCACGACCTCGGCGTGCCGGCGATCGTCAACCTGCACGCGGCGGAGTTCGGCGCCAACATCCTGCTGTTCGTCCCGCTCGGCCTGCTCACCGCGCTGCTCGCCCCGCGCAGGTACTGGTGGGTCGTGCTGCTGGCGCTGGTCGGCCTGTCGGTCGGCATCGAGCTCGTGCAGGCGATCGGGCTCCCCTCCCGGCGCTCGTCGGCGCGGGACGTGCTGGGCAACTCGCTCGGGGCGGCGATCGGGGTCGGCCTGTCGCTGGTGCTCCGCAAGCAGCCGGACGCCGTCCGCGAGATCGAGCGATGACGGCCGGACGGGCACGACAGGTCACGATCGCACTGTTCGTCGTCTACCTGGTCGGCCTCGCGCGTGTGACGCTCTGGCCAGAGTTCGGGACTGGTGACGCCTTCGACCTGGTCCGCACGGTGCTCGCCTGGCTGGGTTCCCACGGCATCGCGCTCACCTACTCCGCGACCGAGTACACCGCCAACATCGTGCTCTTCGTGCCCTTCGGCGTCCTGGTCGGGCTGCTCACCCGACTGCGGCCGTGGACCGTCGTCGGGCTCGGGCTGGCGACGTCGACGGCCATCGAGCTGACGCAGCTGCTGTTCCTCCCCGACCGGGTGGCCGACGTGCGCGACCTCATCGCGAATACGCTGGGGACGGCGGTCGGTGCTGGCATCCTAGTCGTCGCCCGGCGCCGGTCGCGGACCCGCGAGCCGGTGCCCGTCCCCGCCGGCTGACTACGGCCCGAGGAACACCTGGGAACAGAGCATCTCGCCGTCGTCGAGCAGGCAGCCGATGCACACCTGGTCGAGCCCGGTGTCAAGCAGGTTGGCGCGATGGCCGGCGGAAACCAGCCGGGCGTCGGGGACGTCGTGCGGTGTCGCCGCCCCGCGTGACAGGTTCTCCGCTGCCACCGTCGACGGCGGGCACGCCTCGAGCACGGGCGTCAACGGTGCGTGCTCCAGCGCCTCACCTACCAACGCCTTCGCCCGGAGGTCCGCCTCGCTCGCTGCACACTCCGAGACCGTCAGCGCCGGCAACCCCTCGCCCGCGCGTGCGTCGTTGGTCGCGACCACGAGTTCGGCGGCGTACGTCGCAGGATCGGCGCCATCGACCGACCACGGCCGGGGTTTGGACCCGACGGTCGCGCAACCAGCAGCAACGCGACGGCGGCGAGACGACGCCCGCCCCCACCAGCACCCAACCCAGCCGAGATCGCACGGTTAAGAACGCCCCAGCGCGCAGCAGGCCCAGACGGCGGCTTCCCCCGGCCCATGCCGCAGCCGGCCGCACTCGACCAAGACCTGAGAGTGGCCGCTAGGGAGACGCCGACTGTTGCGCAAGTCAAATCCGAGCGCGTGGGCAAGCAGCGCCGCGTCACCAACGAAGGCTAGTCGGAGCCTGTGGCGAGGTTGCGACAGAATTGCATGTACGGATACATGCTCATTGCCTTACGTAATGAGAGTCCTCGCGGACCGCCTACCCTGTTCGTATGAAGACGCGGGGCAGTCGATGGGCTGTCGCGCTGCTCACTACCTTCAGCGTCGCCGCACTCGTCATCGTCTTGAGTCCGTGGCCGCTTCAGACCGTCGCCGCCGGCCCGACAGACCGCGCCATCGCCAGCATGCACGGTCACGGCGTCCCACATCGCATCAACTACAAGCTGACCGAGTTCGTAGCAAACATCGCTCTATTTGTGCCAATTGGTGCGCTCGGCCTTTTGCTGCTGCGGCGGCGCCCGTGGTGGCACGTGATCTTCGCGGCGGCGGCCGTATCGATCGCGCTGGAGTGCGTCCAGGGGCTCGCACTGCCGAGACGTACCGCGTCCATCTGGGACGCGGCCGCCAACACGGCTGGTGCTGTCCTGGGCTTAGCGCTGACGGCCGCCGTCCTGCACCTTCGAAGATGCGCGCGCGGCGACAAGATTGGCCACGCGCCAGAGAAGTAGGACCTCGACATCGAGAACCAGCGACCAGGCAGTTGGTGTTGGTGTGTGACGCGAGCGGTGACACCAACGAGCACGCTCCGCTCGACCGAACACGCTGCCGACACGCCCCGTAGGGCCCGAGAAGTGCGCCGGCATAAAACCGCCGACCCCGCGGAGGCCCGGGGCGTCGGCACCCGCGCTGGTACGTCCTGAGAGGCGCCCGCCGCGTCAGCTCCCACGGCCGGCGAACGACTCCGCCGAGGGCGCCGCGCGGCGCGGCTTGCGCACACGTCGCGAGGTGCGGCCCTTCACCGTGGAATGAGACGATTGGATGACCTCGGAGCCACCCTGTGCGCAGCAGTGTCATCTCCGCCTCTCACGACCTCGACGGAGGAAATGTTTGTGACGGAAATGCCACCGCGCGTGATCCCTGTGGGACGCCTACAGGCACTCGACTACATGCGCCTCACTGCTGCGCTCTCTGTGTTGTCGTTTCACTACTTTTTCAACGGCGTCCTGAACGGCAAGATCGCGTCGTTGGACGAACCGTCACCTGTGGCGCAAGTTGCCAAGTACGGACACCTAGGAGTCAATTGGTTCTTCCTCATCAGCGGCTTCATCATCTTCCAGTCCGCGCACGGGAAGACACCGCGGGAGTTTGCGGTGGGACGAGCCGTACGCTTGTATCCCGCTTTTTGGGCCGCAGTCATCGTCACGTCAACTGTCACAGCGGTCTGGGGCGCGAGGTCACATCTCGGCGTAGACCCGGTGCAGGTGCTGGCGAACTTCACGATGGTTCCGAGGCTCTTCGGCGAACAGCCGGTCGACGGTGTCTACTGGACTTTGCAGCTCGAGATCATCTTCTACGTTGCCGTGTACATGTTCCTGTGCGCCGGCCGTATGAACTTCTTCTCGAAACTGCTCCCGCTGTGGGCCCTCGCGACCGCCGCTGGCGTCCTCATATCTGTGCCGGACTCCACGCCGCTCCTCGGAGGCTACTTTGCGCTCTTCGCCGCCGGCGCGATCATCGCGGAGATCCAGCGTGACGGGTGGACTCCATGGCGAGCTAGTGGGTTGATCGCCGGGTATACGGCGTCGGCGGTCACAGCGACGCGGCATGTCCATCAGTTGACCGGACAACTTGGTGCGCCTTTTAACGACGGCCTTGTCGCAGTTCTCGTCCTGCTTCTATTCGGATCGCTCCTGCTGCTAGCGGTGCCAGCCGTGCGCGAGGTCCGGCTCCCGGCCGCAGTCATGCTGGGCGCATTGACATACCCCCTCTACCTGATCCATGCACACGTCGGGTACATCGCACTCACGTACGCAGCGACGCCGAGGACGCAGGCCGTGGCGTACTGCGGAATCGTCGCCGCCGTCGGAGTCGTAGCCTGGACGATTCATCGCTTGATCGAACGCCGTCCCCGATCAGCATGGTTTAAGGGGTTCGACGCCGCCTACGCGGTCTGCGCCGATCTTGGGTTAAGGGTCGCGCGCCGGCTCACCGGCAGATGGGGGCGGAGGCCGTCCGGCGCTCACTTAGCGCCACCTCGACCGCTCGACGCGTCGACTGGCAGGGAGTGAACCCCAATTGGTCAGAGGACACGCGCCCGAGACCTCGCTGGCACACCCACCGCGATACTGTCGGCCGGCACGTCCGTAAGTACCACTGCGTTCGCCCCAATCACGGATCGATCCCCTACCTGCACGGCTCCCAAGATCCGTGCGCCGGCACCGATCACGACGTCCGCGCCTATGACGCCGGCTCGAGCGTCGCTCCCGTCGGGGCTACGTGCGCCGATCGTCACGCCCTGCTGGATTTCGCAACGAGGCCCGATCCTCACGCCGTCGCCGATCACGACGCCGGTCGGATGGTGCAAGACCAGCCCAGGCGCAATGCGTGATTCCCAGGAGATGTCGGCGCCGGTCAGCAGATGGTTGAACTGCTTAAGCACCGATCCGAGTAAGCCGACTTGGGCGCCTGCAGCCTGGCTGGCCCGAAACAGACTGACAGCGACGAACCGCACGGTCAAGGCATCCGCAAGCAACGGGCGGCCATCTCGGCGGTTGGCCGCGAGGTCTCCACGCCAAGCCGAGAATGCATCCACGCCGACCATCAGAAGGACTTCACGCTGTCAGCGAGCCGGGAAGCAATTCCCGGCACCATCGCGGCAATTCGGGCGGTCGTCTCCTCGAGCGCGCGAATGTCATTCGCGACTGCCTCGGGCGACGCGATTGTGGCCAGCTCGCGGGAAGCGTGCTCGACCCCAAACACTGAGAGGTAGTCGCGGTACTTGAATTCAGGCTCCGCTCGAACGTCTGAGGCGAAACTCACCAGGCGCCCTGGCACGCCCAGGGCGTGTGCGAAGACCAACCCGTGCAGGCTGGACGTTGCAACGTAGTCCGAACACGAGATGACTGATGCCATGGTCAGAGGATCCCAGTTTGGCAGCGCGATTCGATACCCGGCGCTCCGCGCGGACTCGATCGACCGCTGCGCTGCCTTGGATCCGAACGTTGCGAAGTGAGGGATCAGGAGCGCACGGGATCGCGGGACCGAGCGGGAGAACCCTAAGGTCCCAATCATGAGCCCAGGGTCCCCAAGGACTGCATCGGCTGAGAGTCCCAGACAGTCGCGGGTGAGCTCGCCGCGGACGGCCAGCACCTTGGACGTGCCGAAGCTCTTTCGGTTCACAGGTGCGGGATTCCGGATGCCGCTACCAAATATTGCTGCGGTGCTTCCGACCTCCTCATACACATTCAGGATCGATCCGACGGAGAACAAGTCAGCGGTCGCCGGGGGCGACCACTTGACCGGCTGACCGAGGATCTCGCGCAGGATCAAGCCGCCGACTGCGTCGCCAAAGTTGCTCGGACCCCGTCTCGACCGGCGGGCTAGCTCAATCCATGCCCCCCTGTTGTACACAGCTTCACGGGCAAGATCGCGAGGCGATCGCATGGGCGACCACCAGAAGGCCTTCACAGCCATCTGCTTCCTCCAGGCTCTCGTTCATCAATGGGGCAAGAAGATCAGCGACGCGGCGACCAACCCCAACATCGTGGCGAAGGCGGCGTAGACCACACGCCAGGGAGCACCACGCCGTGCCGCAATCATCAACAGCGTGGCGACGAGGAGCTCGCGGCCCAGCGCGATCAGCGCAGCAAGCTCGATGCTCGATGTCGCGGCAAAGGCGATGGGCAAGGCGAGCGCGACACCCACGACACGGGGACCGAAGGCGAGCCTCACTCGCGCTTGAGCCTGAAGTGTCGCAGTTGCCGTCCACGCCACGGCTGTCGCGATTACCGAACCCGCGAGAACAGGGACCGCGTCGAGGGCCGGGTCCCACGAGGCGGCAAGGATCCAGCGCAGCACTGTCTCCGTCAGGGTCACAGTCACCACGAAGAGTCCGACGAGTATGCCTGAAGTTCGCAGGAGAGACTGACCCGCACGACGACGGAGCTCGACCTCGCCCTGATCCCGGAACTGTCCAATATCGGCACGCAACACATTCGCCGAGCCGGCAGATGCCGCCTCGCCGAGGCTCCGGCCGACTTGGTTGGCCATGGCGTACAAGCCGAGACTCGCCGGTCCGGCGACGATGCCAACCGCAGCCCTGTCCGCCTGTGTCTGACCCCAGCCCAATGCTGCGTACACCGCAGTGGCCCAGTACTCGTGCCAGATCCTTAGCCTCGTCGTTGCCGGCACTGGCTCCGTCCGATCGTGCCCACCCCGACGGACACTCACGAAGACGAGAATGCAGAAGATCGTCTCGCTCAGGACAAGGTGCAGTGACGCGCCCACGAGCGATCCCGTGAACCAGACGATCGGCGCGCAAACGAGCACGGAAACCAGGCAGGCAATCGCCTGTGCGGTAGCTACATCACGCCACGCACCACTCGCCTGCAGCCGCACCACGGGGACGAGTTCGACGGCAGTGACGACTGGAACAAGCGCTAAGGGCGCAAGCGCCCAAGGGTCGACACCGGCAAACCCGGCATCACCGGCGAACACCAGGAACCCCGCCATAAGCACGAAGCCAATCGGCGCGGCGGATGCTTGAAAGCGCCGCATGAACGCGTGCGACTCGACGGTACCTGCGTGCAGGATCGCCACCTGCCGTCCGGCCACGTCAGTGAACGATTGCACCAGGGTGAGCACGATCACAGCAGCAGAGAACGCCCCGACGCCGCTGGGCGACTGCTGGGTCGCCAGGAGAATGAGGATCAGGGCGGTTGCTCCACGCGGGATGATGCGCTCTGCCAGCGCCCAGAGTTCTCTCATCGACGACGAATGGCCGAGAACGCCATGTCGACGTCGGCGACCAACCGAGACCACGAGTAAGTGCTCCCGGCCGCGCGTATGCCGTTGGCCGAGGCGGCGGCGTACGCGTCGGGATGGGCGAGGAGGTACTCGACTGCCTCGGCGACAGCCTCGGAGGTGACGTGCGACGCGACCACTCCACATCCGGACTCCGTCACCTGCTCGGACAGCCCTCCGACTGGCGTGACGACGCAGGGCACCCCGAGCGACATCGCCTGGGCGATTACTCCCGACTGGCTTGCCTCGGTGTAAGGGAGGACGAGTACGTCGAAGCGATCCACGACTCCGGTGACGTCGTCATCGTCGATCCAACCGACATGCAACGACAGGGCGGACTCGGTCAGGAACTGCGCCCCGCCCAGAGGGCCGGCGCCGTGAACCTCCACCACACCCTGCAGGCCCCGCGCATCAAGGATGCGGCCGACGTCCACGAGCAGATCGAGCCCCTTGTACTCGGCCAACCGCCCGAAGAACCCGACGACCACACGGTCGCCAGGTGCGGGAGCTTGCCGTGCGCCGCGCCTGCTGATTCCCAGGTACGCCGGGTGCCGGCTCGGGATGACGGGCACGGAAACTTGCGGATCACCGGCCAGTCGGCGCCCCGCATCCGTGGAGAGCGCGACAACGGCGTCGGCCCTTCGCAGCTCCAGCCAGCGGTTGATCCGACGCAGCACATGCGCCTCCCCGGGGTGACTCTGCGCATCATGGACGATGACGACGTACTCGACGTCGCGTGGCAAGAAGATGGGCACCGCGAGCGACTGATGGAGACTCTCCATCGCGCACACGACGCGTGAGATCTTGTGCTCCTGGATATAGGAGCGGAGTCGCAACCCGGAGCGGACCAGACGCGGCAGTCGCCCAATGACGCCAAGCGCGGTCCGGTAGGTCTTCACGACCAAGGGGTCGGGGGTAAGTTCCGACAGCTTGTTGCTGATGTCAGCACTGGCGTTGTACGAAACGAGGGTTCGCCCAGGCATGGACTGCAACGACTGCAGGGTCAATTCGTGCAGAAAGCGAGGTCCGCCGCCGCTCTGGCCCCAGTGGACTAGGAGCGTTCCAGCCTTCAAAGTCATCACGAAGCGGCCTGCTCGGACGCGTCCGTGAGACTCCGGTACGACTGTCGGACTTCGAAGCGCTCGGTCGCCCGCTCGCGAGCGCCGGGGGGAGAGTCTCGGTCTCCGAGTGCATCCGCGATCAAACGTGCGAGCCCGGCCCGGTCGCCTGGAGCGACGGCGCTACCCGTTTTTCCAAGCGTGCTCGCCAGGCCACCGACGTCGTATCCGACGACCCGTCTATCCATCGCCATCGCCTCGAGGGGCACGAGTGCTGCTCCTTCCCAGAGCGAGGGCGCGACCACGACGTCACTGGCCGCGTACCAATTGCGGGGATCCGCGCACTCCGGCACGAGCATCACCGAGCCATCACCAATTTGAGTTCGCACGAGCCCCTCGTCTGGGCCGTTGCCAACGAGTACAAGGAGCGCGCCCGGTATGTCTCGCACAATGTCCTTCCAAATCGCCAAAAGCTCTAGTTGGCCCTTCTGCTTCGCCAACCTCCCGACGCACAGGGCCAGAGGCACGTCTGGGGCGACCCCTAGCAGCACCCTCGCTTCCGCCCGCTCGCGTGGCTCGAAGTACGTCGTGTCGACGCCGTTCGGGATCACGAGAACGTGACGCCGGACCCCAATCTGCAAGCCGTGGGCCGCTTCGGCCTCGCTCACACAAATCGTGGTCGTCGTGAAACGCTGCGCGAAACGCTCCCACGCGCGCGCTGCTCGGGCGAGTAGTCCAGATGCCGCAAGGTCAGACCAGGCATGCGGCTGAAACACCGTCGGCAGTCCGCCACGGACCGTGAGACGGCCCACGAGGCCTGCTTTTGAGCTGTGCAGGTGAATCACCTCGGGCGAGACGTCGGTAACGATAGAGCGCAACTGCGACCATTCACGAACGAGACCACGCGCGGGTCCCCGCCTCGCGTCCCACTGCCGGTGGCTCGCACCCGCTTTGATCACCCTTTCGCGAAACTGCCCGTCGGCGGGCGACGCGACCGTGACGGAGTGCCCGGCATCGATCTGGTAGCGGACAAGACCCGCGACCACAGCCGCGACGCCCGCCTCGGTCGGTTGCGTCACGTGCAGGATGCGGGTCACCGGGCCGCCAGCATGCCGAGGGCCCCCGCCGCCCGAGCTCGGTCGCCCGACTCCACGGGCACCAACCTGCGGCCAAGGGAAAGCACGACGAGGAGCGGCAGCAAGGGGACGACGTGTCGAAGTGCGGAGCCGTAGTCGGGCTCGAACATCGCCTGCACCATGATGAATGCGAGAAGGAGTGCCGCGCTCCGTCGCTTCAGCGGGTCCTCGCGCACCTCACCGCTGCGCATCCCCGCGAACAGGCGATAGAAGAAGTAACCCCACAAACCCGCAATCACCGCCGCGATCACCGCGTGATAGGCAGAGCCCAACATTAGGAGCGGAATGGGGAGTACGAGGGCGGCGAACGTCAGGATGACGTTCGCCGACTGCGCGACGAGACCAGTTCCGTTGACGAACGCATCGATCCGGGTGGATGCGTCGACGCCGTCGAGGCGACCGCTGTTCACGCCTGCACGGATCTCCGAGAGTTCCGAACCGGTTGCGGCCTGGTAGGCGACCGCCAGCAGCACGAGACTAGCGCCGATGAGGGGCACCATGTACCGACGTGAGGTGAGCCGACCGAGCGCCCAGTGGACCGCGACGAACAATCCCGCGACAACGAACCAGTAGGTGCGAAAGGACGCGGCGTACGCGAGCATGAGGATGACCGAAAACGCGACCCACCGCCGGCTGCGCGCAGCGATGAGCGAGAACACGATCGGGAGTACGAAGAGTTCCTTTGAGTACGCACCCAGGTAGACGGCCGAACAAAGAACTGTGAAGGCGATGACGACGGGCGTGGCCTTGGTCGGTTCGTACCGCGTCGACAATCGCAGCACCGCAACCAAAATGACGATGGCGGTCACGTAGCCCACCCACGCAGCCAGTTCAGGCGCGCCCGCCAGACCGATCGCCCTGTACAGCGACGCGACGACACTGTATGAGTCGTCGTCGACAGCGAGCTGCCCGACGGTTAGCGCCTCAATCTTGACGGCGTCGTACGAGAACCGAGGCGGCAGGAGCTCGTCGCGGAGCAAGACGAACACCCCGCCGAGCAGCACACTCACCGACGCAACCGCATAGGTAACGGTCCACCTGGAACTTGAGACTGCCGTGGGGGTCGGATGGGCAGCTGGACGGGATCGGATCGTCACCGCGCGCCTTCGTGCCTGAGCACGACTCGGATGGTCCGCAAGAGGATGGCGAAGTCACCGATCAGCGTCCAGTTCTCGGCGTACCGCACATCGGCGCGGATGCCCTCGTGTACCGACAGGTCCGAGCGCCCGGAAACTTGCCACAGCCCCGTGAGCCCCGGCTTAACCAGCAAACGACGGTGCGCGGCGCGGTCATACTGCGCCACCTCAGCAGCGATCTGGGGTCGGGGCCCGACCAGGCTCATCTCCCCTCGAAGCACGTTGAACAGCTGCGGGAGCTCGTCGAGCGAATACTGGCGCAGGATCCTGCCGACTCGCGTTACCCGCGGGTCGCTCTTGGGCTTGTAGAAAAGGCCGATCTCGTCGATGCCCTCCGCGGCGAGGACCTCGGCCAGCCGACTGTGTGCGTCGGCCTGCATCGAGCGAAACTTGATCATTCGAAAGTTGCGCCCGTCCTTGCCGATTCGCTCTTGCGTGTAGAAGACAGGACCGCGGCTGGAGCAGGCGACGAGCAGGGCGATCACCAAGATCGCTGGCATCAGGAGGATGGTGATCATGGCGGCGGATACCCAGTCGAAAACCGACTTGGCGACGTACCTGAAGCCGGTGAAACGCGCTTCGTCCACGTACATCAGCGGCAGGCCACTCACTGGTTGCATCGTGACCCGCGGGCCCGCGACATCAACCAGCGCCAGCGTCAGCGCAAGGTCGACGTCGGTTCCTTCAAGGTCCCATCCGAGTCGGCGAACTGCATCAGCCGTGATGCTGTCCGAGCCACTGACTGCAACGGCAGAGGCCTTGATCTCGACCGCGACCGCGGCCGCGTCATCCATGGAGCCGAGCACCGGGACGCCGCCGATAGTCTCACCGACCTCGACTTCCCCCGAAGGCACGCACACACCGATCACGGCGTAGCCGGCCCCTGGGTTCCGATGCAGCTCGTCGATAAGAACCGTTGCCTGCTCGCGGTGCCCTAGGACGAGGATGCCGGACTGGAACTTTCCATGCTGACGGTTGGTGCGGAGCCATGACCGCCAACCCCATCGACCAAGGAGCAGCAGGAGGCAACCAAGCGGAGCAGCAAGGGCCAGATAGCCGCGACCGAAATCCATTCTAAGGAGGAACCCGATGACCGCGACGACCGCGAAGAGTCGCCAACTCGCAGTGAAAACGCGCGAGTACTCGGCAGAACCCGTCCCTAGCAGGCGGCGGTCGCGAGACCGCATGAGGGACAGCGACACGAGCCACGCCACGGCGAGCACGAGTGAGACCGAGAGGTAAGTAGGCGAGAACTCACCCGAGACAGCAGGCAAGCCTTCGATGTCGAACCGCACCAGATAGGCGACGCCGACGGCAACGAGGACCGCAACGACGTCCGTCACCACGAGCCATGCACTGTAGGCCCGCAACCACGATCCCGGATCCACGGGCAGCGCAGTCACCAGTGGCGAACGTCGCGGCGACGGAACCGCCGAATTGCGCGTGTCCTGCTCGATCATGGTCGCCCCTGAAGTAGCTCTGCATCCGCGGATGCCCCACGAAATCGTGCCCGGCGATCTTACCCTGCGAGCCAGGTCGGCAAATCGGACGTTGGTCCTCGTCCGGCCTCGCCAATTGTCTCGCTTGCCCGATGATCGCCCCGGGAGCCCGTGAGAGAATCTACTGGGCTAGCGTCAGTCGCGGCCGGGACGCAGGAGAGAGACTTCGTGGAGCTTCAAGACTATCTCGGCATTTTGCGCAAGCGCTGGGCGTCGATTCTGGTGATAACTGTCCTCAGCGTCGGTGCCGCCATCGGCATCTCCCTAGCGATGACGCCCGTCTACCAGGCGAGTACCCAGCTCTTCGTGTCCGTACAGGGTGGCGCATCAACGAGCGACCTCCTTCAGGGCGCCAACTTCACTAGGCAGCAGGTCAGTTCTTACACGCAGCTGGTGACGAGCCCTCTTGTGCTGAACCCCGTCATCGAAGATCTCGGGCTAGAGGAGCGCGCGGAGTCCCTGTCTGTGCGTGTGAGCGCCAACTCACCGCTCAACACCTCACTCATCAACATCACGGTGACGGACCAGAACCCCGCGATCGCAGCCGCCATCGCTGATGCCATCGCGCAGCGGTTCGTGTCCATGATCGGCGATCTGGAGACCCCGAGCGATGGCGGACCGTCTGCGGTCAAGGTCTCCATCGTGCGGGATGCCACCGCTCCTGAGGAGCCGTCTTCACCAAATCTGCCGCTCAACGCCGCCCTCGGCCTGCTCGCCGGACTCGCGCTCGGCGTCATCTTCGCCATCTCGCGAGAGGTGCTCGATACACGCGTCCGCTCCGACGCCGACGTCGCACGTGTCACCGACACCTCGGTCATAGGCATCATCCCGAACGACGACGACGCCCCCGCGCACCCGCTGATCGTGCAGAGCAGCCCCCACAGCCAACGCTCCGAGGCGTTCCGCCGGCTGCGCACGAACCTGCAGTTCCTCGACATCGCCGACCGTCCTCAGTCGATCGTCGTCACGTCATCACTGCCCGGTGAGGGAAAGTCGACGACGTCGATCAATGTTGCAATCACGCTGGCCGATGCCGGCACGCGAGTGGCCCTGATCGATGCTGACCTGCGTCGCCCGTCGGTGGCCAAATACATGGGCCTCGAAGGCACCGTGGGCCTGACGACGGTGCTCATCGGCCGCGCGAACGTCGAAGACGTCATCCAACCCTGGGGCAACGGCTTCCTACATGTCCTGCCAGCCGGCCAGATCCCCCCGAACCCCAGCGAACTGCTCGGGTCGCTCGCCATGGCGCACCTTCTCGAGAAGCTCACCTCGCAGTACGACGTCGTGATCCTCGACACCGCTCCCCTGCTGCCAGTCACGGATGCGGCGATCCTGTCGAAACTCACCGGCGGCGCGCTGCTGGTGGTCGGCGCCGACAAGCTGCACCGCGGCCAGCTCGCCGAGTCCGTGGGAGCGTTGGAGACCGTCGGCGCGCGGATTCTCGGGATCGTCGTCAACCGGCAGAAGCGCAAGCAGGGTGACCAGTACGCGTATTACGACTACACGCCGACGCCCGCCACGGCGGCGGATTCCGGCCGAGCGCGCGGTAAGAAGCGCAAGGCGACGCCGGCGGGCCGGAGCCCGCAGGTGGCCGAGCCAACGGGTGCGGTGACGGGCCCTACGACGCTGTGGCCCGGTGACTCCCTAAGTGAGACCCAGCTGCGAGACTTCCAGCGCCAGCAGGCGCAGGGCACGCCTCAGCACCAGCGGCCAAGCGGCCACTGAGCTCTATCGCTCGAACTCGAACGGCCTCGGACCCCACGGTCCGGGGCCGTTTGTCATGCACCCGGGACACATCGTCACCTCATCGCGCGGACGAGCCGCCACGTCGCAACGTCTCATGCGGGCACCGTCGCCAGAAACGGACTCGGCTCGCCGCTCCAAAGCCTCCGAGCGGCAAACGAGCTTGGGGGTACCGCGCAGCGCGTCGCGAGCCCCCGTTCGCGGCCCCTGGCTGCGAGCTTGGGGGTACCGCGCAGCGCGTCGCGAGCCCCCGTTCGCAGCCCCTGGCTGGCGGCAGCAGGGCGGCCGGACGCACGACCCTGGGGCACGGGCCCGGCCAGTCTTGTCAGGACGCACGAGAGCCCCGCACCGGAACGGTGCGGGGCTCTCGGTTCAGAGCGAAGCGGTTCAGGCCGCGTGGTCCGCATGACGGCGGCGGGCCAGGACGACGCCACCGGCACCGACGACGACCAGGGCACCGGCGCCCAGGGCGATCGGCAGCGCGTTGGAACCGGTCGAGCTCAGGCTGCCGGTGCTGCTGGCAGCGCCGGCGACGGTCACCGTCTGGGAGCTGAGGACGGCACCGGACGCCGTGTCGGTCACGACGAGCGTGTACGTGCCAGCCGCGCTGAGAGTCACCGAGAACACGGCGGTACCCGACGCGTTGGTGGTCAGCTGGAGCGTCTGGGTAAAGCCACCAGGCCCGGCGATGGTGAGCGTCACTGCGGTGTTCGGCGGACCGACGACCGTCACCGTGAATGGCACGCCGGCGGCGGGAGTGGTGTCAGACACCGTGCCATCGTTCGAGTAGTCGCCGGCCCCGTACGCCATGGCGGCGGACGGAACGAGGGCGAGTGCAACGGCAGCGAAGGCGACCAGAGCGGTGCGACGAATCTTCATGGGTGTCCCCCCGGACAGTGGTCGTGTGACAGGAGTGGCGCGAGGTACTGGGGCAACCGTACCTGCTAGTTCGCACAGGCGGAAGCGACGACTACGTCACCCTTTTGGCGGGCGGTCGGCGTGGAGCGAATGTGCACGTCACCGGTCTGTTCCTTTCCGGTGACGATGTCCAGGTCGAGAGTTCCGGTTTCGCCGGGTTTCAGCGTAAATGTCCGCCCGCCTACCCCCATGCCGTCGTGGACCTGAGCAAGCAGGCCCTGCGGGTCAGGTTTCACCCGCACTGAATCGATACCGCCGCCCTCAGGCGCATAAACGAGGACATTTGTCTGGACATCCCCGAGCGGGACGATGTTATCGAGTCCGACGAGGTAGGCGGGGAGATTTGCCGCGTCAGCAGGCGCGTTGTAGGCAAGATTCACCACGGCGTGCACGATCTGCGAGCCGTCAGGTCGGCACTCGGTGGCCTGCGCCTCGATGCCGAGGTCCAGGTAGTAGCCCAGCTTGGCCTGCGTGCCGTCGTTGAGGTACACGCCGATCACGGCCGAGTCCCGATCTACCCCACGCAGGTCGCCGCTGAGCACGGTGCCGGTCAGGTGCGCCTGCTCGTCCTCGTTGGCCGACCAGACCATGAGCCGCCCCTGGCGCGCCGACTCCGCGAGCGCGTCCATGACGGCCGGGGCGTCTCCTTGGCCACCGACCACGGCCGTGAAGACAGCCTTGGAGGTGTCGGCAAAGAACGCGTCCTGCTCTGTGGGGTCCTCGATGTCGAGGTAGACCCCGTTGAGCAGCGTCTGGACGGCGTTGTCGCCCGAGAGCGTCGTCCCGTCGGGGAGCGTCACCGGGCCGGTCGCGTCGAGAACCAGCGACAGTGCGACCGGGTCGACCGACAGGACGCCGTCGATGGTCCCGCCGACCTGCTGCTCCCAGATGCCCTTGGCCAGGGCGCCCGTGCGCGGGAAGTCGGGAGTGAAGGTGACGTCCCGCATGTCCGTGCCCAGAAGGGGGCCGAAGAGCTCGTTCTCCGCGTCGGTCAGGGGCAGGACCGGTTCCGCCAGGCCGCTGAGCGACCCACCCGACCGCTCCTCGACCACGGTGACGGCGCCGCCGTCGGCGTGCAGGTGGAGCACCGAGCCAGGGATGCCGCCCGTCGCGCGCTGCTCGGCGTTGTTCTGCACCAGGACGAGGTAGTTGCGCGGGCCCTCGGCGCCCAGCATCGCGGGCATCAGCTCGGCGGCCCGCGCCGCCGTCGCGGTCGTCACCGCGACGTCGGCCACCTGGCCGCTCAGGGTGTCGACGGGCTCCGCGACCGCGTTGAGCAGCGACGACGTGTCGATGTCCGCGAGCTGCGCCGCCGTGATCTGCACGGCCTCGTTGGCGGCGACGATCGTCGGGGCCGCCTCCTGGAGCGGGGCGAGGTTGACGCGGCCGTCGACGGGGGCGAGGGCCGCCGGGTCGACGAGCGTGGTCGCCTCCATGAGCGACGGGAGGGCGTGCTGCGCGAGGTCGTCCACGGCGCCGGCGACCGTGTGCACGGCCTGCACGTTCGGGCCGATCCAGGGCAGCAGAGCCGCGACCGTCCAGACCGGGCCGCTGGTCGAGCGTGCGGCCGTGGACGAGTTCGCCTGGAGCGAGACCAGGGTCTGGTCGGCGGACGCCGTGTCGCCGACCTTCACCTGCTCCTGCAGGTCGTGCACGTCGCCCTTGGCGGCCTCGAGGGCGTCGGCGGCGCGCAGGGCGTCGGTGAGCAGCCAGACGCCCAGGCCGACCACGACGACGAGCGCGATACCGCAGCCGATGAGCACGCGCTTGGCCGCCCGGCGGCGGCGGGCCTTCTTGTAGCTCGTGCGCCGGCGTCGGACCGTCTCGGGGTGCTGCGGCGCGTCCGGGACCGGCTGTGCGTTCCAGTCGGATCCCCAACCCGGGTGCGTCACGTCGTCTCTCTCCCCTGGGCACATCGACGCCCGGGACGGGCGACCGCGGTCGGAATCGTACCGGCGCGTCCTGGGTGACCCCGCTCCGAGGGGGTGAGATGTCTGCGCCGATCGGGTCACCGGATGCGGGCTTCCGCGGCTCCGCCCCCCAAGATGGTGCCCGTGAACTCCACCGACCTGGCCGAGCCGTTGCGCGTCCTCGTCGTCTGCACCGGCAACATCTGTCGGTCACCGGCCGTCGAGAGGCTGCTCGCTGCCGGGCTTGGTGCGGCCTATCGCGGCCGCGACGCGGGCGGCGGACTGGCGCCGGCGATCGAGGTCTCGTCCGCCGGGACCGGTGCCATGTCGGGCTGGCCGATGACCGACGAGATGGCCGCGCTGGTCGCCGGCCTGGGCGTTGAACCCCAGGGCTTCGAGGCCCGTCAGCTGGTGCCCGGCATGGTGCAGCAGGCCGACCTGGTGCTGGCGCTGACCCGGCGACACCGCTCGGCGATCGTCGAGCTGGTGCCCGCCGCCGTGCGGCGCACGTTCACGCTGCGCGAGCTCGCGCGGCTCGCTGCCGACATCGACCCTGCGGCGCTGCCGGGCGCCAACGCGACCACGGCGGACCGCCTGCGCGCCCTGGTACCCCTGGCCGCGTCGCGCCGCGGGCTCACGGCACACAGGCCCGCGGACGACGACGTGGTCGATCCCTACCGCGGGGGCGACGCGCTCTACCAGCAGTCATTCGGGCAGCTGCTGCCCGCCGTCGAGACGATCGTCGCGACCGTCCGTCGCTGAGCGGGGACGACGAAGGCGGCCTTGATGGGCCGATGAGGAAGTAGAGGACGAACATTGCCGACGCGATCCACATGAACGTGTGGATCTCGCGGATCTTCCCGACCGCCAACTTGATGACGACGAACGTGATGATCCCCGCGCCGACGCCCGCCTGAGGGCTTCTGAACCGGCTGAGGCCGTGGAGAATCGGGCTCGCGCTCGCCACCTCAGTCGCGATCGAGCTCGCACAGCCGCGATCACGTGGCCGACCTACGCGACCTCGTAGCGAACACGATGGGCACGGTGGTCGGCGTCGGCGTGCTGCTCGTCGCCCGGCGGCGGTCGCGGACCGACGAGCCGAAGCATCGCCGCCGGCTGGCTGCGGCCAGGTCACTCATAGGGAGAAAATGCTTCTCTCCGTCGTCGAGCAGGCAGCCGACGCACCCCGCTCGGGCCACCGTCAGGGACGGCCCAGCGCGCGATAGGTCCAGCCCCCGGCCCGCCAGACCGACGGCGCGAGAACGTTGCGCCCGTCGAGGATCCGCTTGTGCGCGACGACCTTCGCCAGCTCATCGGGGTCGATCTCGCGGTACTCGGCCCACTCGGTGGACAGGAGCACGACGTCGGCGTCCTTGGCTGCCTCGAGCGCGGACTCCTTGAACTGAAGGTCGGGCCACTTGGCGGCCGCGTTGGGAATCGCCTGCGGGTCCGTCACGGTGACGTGCGCGCCCTGCAGCTGCATCTGCGCCGCCACCGAGAGCGCCGGCGAGTCACGCACGTCGTCGGAGTCCGGCTTGAACGCCGCCCCGAGCACCGCGACCCGCTTGCCGACGATCGACCCGTCGCACACCTCGCGCGCCAGGTCGACCATGCGCACGCGCCGCCGCATGTTGATGGAGTCGACCTCGCGCAGGAACGACAGCGCGTCGCTGACTCCGAGCTCGCCGGCGCGCGCCATGAACGCCCGGATGTCCTTGGGCAGGCACCCGCCGCCGAACCCGAGCCCGGCGTTGAGGAAGCGCCGCCCGATCCGCGCGTCGTACCCGATCGCGTCCGCCAGCCGCGTCACGTCCGCGCCCGTCGCCTCGCACAGCTCGGCCATCGCGTTGATGAACGAGATCTTGGTCGCCAGGAAAGAGTTCGCCGCCACCTTCACCAGCTGCGCCGTTGCGTAATCCGTCACGACGATCGGCGTGTGCTCGCTCAGCGGGGTGGCGTAGACCTCGTCGAGGATCGCCTTGGCCTTGGCGCCCTCTGGCGTCGGCTCGCCGTCCTCGTCCGTCGGCACTCCGTAGACCAGCCGGTCCGGGTGCAGGGTGTCCTTGACCGCGAAGCCCTCGCGCAGGAACTCGGGGTTCCAGACGAGGGTCGCGCCGGTGCCGCTCAGCGACTCCGCGATGGCCTCCGCCGTGCCCACCGGGACAGTCGACTTACCGACCACCACGTCGCCCGGCCGGAGGAACGGCTTGAGCGCGGCCGTGGCGGCGTTCACGTACGTCAGGTCGGCGCGGAACTCGCCGTGCACCTGCGGGGTGCCGACGCAGATGAAGTGGACGTCCGCGCCCGCCGCGTCGGCCATGTCCGTGCTGAAGCTCAGCCGGCCCGTCGCGCCAGCCTCCGTGAGCAGTTCCGAGAGACCGGGCTCGTAGATCGGCGCGGCGCCCCCACGCAGGGCGTCGATCCGCTGGGCATCGACGTCGATACCTACGACCTCGTGGCCAAGCTGAGCCATGCTTGCGGCGTGGACGGCGCCGAGGTAGCCGCAGCCGATGACAGCCAGTCGCATCGGGCTCATAGCTCTCCCCACGTGCGCTGGTTCGAGCGCCAGTTCTTCGCGCGCGACCTCACCAACCAAGTTACCCAGCGGCGGTCCGAGAAGCGCGTGATGCGACAGCCCTGCACGGTGTCGCTGCGGACAGCAGCAACGCCGGGCCGTCACGGCGCTCGGCCGGGCATCCACTCCACCGTGGTGCGCCGGGGCGCCACGGGGTGACATCGCTGGGCCGATCGGGTCACGAGGCACTTCGGCCTGCAGCCTGGGCCCCCAAGATGGTGCCCGTGAACTCCACCGACCTGGCGGAGCCGTTGCGCGTCCTCGTCATCTGCACCGGCAACATCTGTCGGTCGCCGGCCGTCGAGCGGCTGCTAGCCGCCGGGCTGGGCGCGGCGTATCGGGGCCGCGACTGGGGCGGCGGACTGGCCCCGGCGATCGAGGTCTCGTCCGCCGGGACCGGGGCGATGTCGGGCTGGCCGATGACGGACGAGATGGCCGCGCTGGTCGCCGGCCTGGGCGTCGAACCCCGAGGGTTCGAGGCCCGGCAGCTGGTGCCCGGCATGGTGCAGCAGGCCGACCTGGTGCTGGCTCTGACCCGACGGCACCGCTCGGCGATCGTCGAGCTGGTGCCCGCCGCCGTGCGGCGCACGTTCACGCTGCGCGAGCTCGCGCGGCTCGTCGCGGACATCGAGCCCGCCTCGCTGCCGGGCGCCAACGCGACCACGGCGGACCGCCTGCGCGCCCTGGTGCCGCTGGCCGCGTCGCGCCGCGGGCTGACGGCGCACAGGCCCGTGGACGACGACGTGGTCGACCCGTACCGCGGCGGCGACGCGCTGTACCAGCTTTCGTTCGGGCAGCTGCTGCCGGCCGTCGAGACCATCGTCACGACCGTCCGTCGCTGAGCGGATACGACGAAGGCCGGGACCCACTGGGCCCCGGCCTTCGTCGTCCCGCTAGATGCCGAACGCGGACTTGATGGGGCCGATGAGGAAGTAGAGGACGAACATCGCCGACGCGATCCACATGAACGTGTGGATCTCGCGGATCTTGCCGACCGCCAGCTTGATGACGACGAACGTGATGATGCCCGCGCCGATGCCCGCCGTGATCGAGTAGGTGAAGGGCATGAGAATGATGGTGAGGAACGCCGGGATGGCGAGCTCCCAGTTCTTCCAGTCGATGCCGGTGATCTGCGTGACCATGAGGAATCCGACGACGACGAGGGCCGGGGTTGCCGCCTCGAACGGGACCATGGACACCAGCGGCGACAGGAACGTGGCCAGCAGGAACGCGATGCCGGTGACCACGGAGGCCAGGCCGGTCCGCGCGCCGTCGCCGACGCCCGCCGCGGACTCGATGTAGCTGGTGTTGGACGAGACGCTGCCCGCACCACCGGCCGCGGCCGCGATCGAGTCGACGACGAGGATCTGCGTGGTCTTCGGCGGGTTGCCGTCCTTGTCCAGCAGACCGGCCTCGCTCCCGACGGCGACCATGGTGCCCATCGAGTCGAAGAAGTCGGCGAGCAGGAGCGAGAAGACCAGCAGGATGACCGCGACGAGGCCGATCGCCTCGACCGAGCCGAACAGCGAGAACTGGCCGACCAGCGAGAAGTCCGGCGTCGCGAAGATGCCCCCGGACGGCCAGTGCGGGACGTCGAGGGCCCACCCGGCCGGGTTGACCACGGCGCCGGTCTCGTCCGTCTTGCTGCCGATGTCGCCGACCAGCTCGACGATGAACGCCAGCACCGTCGCGGTGACGATCGCGATGAGGATGGCGCCGCGGACCTTGCGGACCATGAGGACGATGGCGGTCATCAGGCCGACGACGAAGACGAGCAGGGGCCAGCTGCCCAGCGAGCCGGCGATGCCGAGCTCCACCGGGGTCGCCATGCTGGCGGGGATGCGCACGAAGCCGGCGTCGACCAGGCCGATGAAGGCGATGAACAGGCCGATGCCGACGCTGATGGCCGTCTTCAGCTCGCGCGGGACCGCGCGGAACACCGCGACCCGGAACCCGGTGAGCACCAGGACCAGGATGATCAGGCCTTCCAGCACGACGAGGCCCATCGCGTTCTGCCAGGACATGTCCGGCAGCGCGGCGATGGAGTACGCGACGACGGCGTTGAGCCCGAGGCCGGCGGCGAGCGCGAGCGGGAAGTTCGCTACGACGCCCATGAGGATGGTCATCACGCCGGCGACCAGCGCGGTCGTCGCAGCGACGGCCGCGAGGTTGGGGACGTCACCGCCGCCGAGGAACGGGCCGTTACCCGCATCCGAGCGGACGGTGCCGATGATGAGCGGGTTGAGCACGATGATGTAGCTCATCGTAAAGAAGGTCACCAGACCGCCGCGGATCTCGGTGCCGATGGTCGAGCCGCGCTCCGTGATCTTGAAGTAGCGGTCGACGACGTTCGTCGGGGGCGCAGGACGAGGCTTCTGCGCAGTGGAGGTCGATGCCATGCGCGAAGTGTGGCAGACCTGTGTGACCCCCAGATTGCGTTCTCGGCGGCATCGTCGCGAAGGTCACACGTCGGCGTGGCCGGGTTGCCCGCAACGCCCCGGTTAGGCTCGCCGCGTGCCCTCGCTGATCGACAAGCTGTTCCACCCGACCCGGACCCCGCCGCCGCCGGTGGACGTGGACCTGGCCCGCGTGATGCTTGTCGGCACCGCCGTCTGGGCCGTGGCGTTCGTCGTCGCTCTCGTGCTGGCGCTGACCGGCGAGGCGTCGTGGATGCCCGCGTGGGTGTGCGCCGCCGGGATGGTCCTCGGGCTGCTCGGCGCCGGCTGGGCCCGCCGGAACACCGCACGGCAGAAGGACCGGGCGCAGCCCGCCGAGGGCTGACCCCTCTCAGCCCAGGAACACCTGCGCGCAGATCAGACCATCGGGTCCGGTCGCGCAGCCGACGCCGATCTGCGTGTACGTGTCGCCGAGGATGTTGGCGCGGTGCCCGTCGGACCCCATCCAGCCGGCCACCACGGCCAGGGCCGTCGGATAGCCCTGCGCGAGGTTCTCACCCACCGTGCTCGACCCGCAGGCCGCCAGGACCGGTTCCAGAGGGTCGTGCTCGAAGCGGTGCTCGGCGGCGAGGGTCGCCGTGCGGGCGGCTGCCTGCTCCGTCGCGCACGCCGAGACCTCGAGCGCGGGGAGGCCGGCGGTCGCTCGTTCCGCGTTGGTGCGGGCGACGATCTCGTCGACCATCGTCGGGGGTTCCGGGGTGCTGGTCGCGGACGGCGGCGCGGTGGTCGGGGCGGCCGACCGCACGGCGGACCGGCCGGCAGGGTCGTCGGTGCGGAGCGCCTGCTCGGCTCCCGCGTCCTGCGCCGTCCGGACGGTGACGGTGGGGCTCAGGGCGATCGGAACAGCCACCAGGGCGAGCGTGCACGCCGCCACCAGCACGAGCCGGCGGGGCCAGCGCCGCGGGCTCTCGCGTGGCGAGCGAGCTCGCGGCACGGGCGGGAACGGAGGCATCCCGGCGACGCTATCGGGTTCGGGACGCAACGGACACCTACCCGCGCAGGGCGACGTCCAGCGCGATCTCGTCGGCACGGTCCGGGGCGGTGAGCAGGGCCTCGACGGCGTAGCGCAGGTCCCACCGGCCCGCCGCTTGGGCCAGTCCGGCCGCGAGGCCGACCAGGTGGACCGCGTGCACGACGGGGCCGTCCTCGACCCACCAGTCGACCGGGGCGCCGTCGACCAGCAGGTCGTCGTGCTGGACCCACGTGGTCGGCGCGTCGGGCAGGAGCGCGCGCACGCCCGCGGGGACGTCGTCGAGGTCGCCACCCTCGCTCACCAGCCCGTCGGCGAGGTCGCCGGCGAACGGGAGGTCGAGCAGCCGTGCCGTGGCCTCCGTGCCGGGTACCAGGGCGGCGACGTCGGTGCGCTGGTGCCACATCGGCTGCTCGGCCACCGCGGCGTCCTCGGCGTGCACCACGGCGACCCGACCGGGGCCGACGAGGGCGGGCAAGCGCTCCGGGGGCTCGTCGGGCGCCATCTCCCGCCACACCGCCGTCGCCAGCGCGGGGTCGACGGGCACCCCGACGGGACCCCACGCGTCGAGGAGGTGCGTCCAGCCGGCGCCGTCGAGCTCATCCAGCGCCCCGACGCCGCCGAGGGCGCGCTGCAGAGTGCCGTCGAGGCCGTCGACGACGTCCGGGGCGGCGGGCAGCAGCGCGCGCAGCTCGTCGCCGACCGCGAACGGTCGCCCGAGGCCGAGGTCTGCCCGCTCGCGCAACCACCACGACGTGTACGAGGGGGCGACCGCCGACGAATCCCCGCGGACGGGGTCGACCAGCGCGCGGCGCAGGGCCGGGTCGGCCGCGATCCTGGCGAGGACCTGTGGCCAGGCGTCGGGGTCGACCGCGTCCAGGTCAGCGACCGCGACCGTCTCCCCCACGTAGGCGCCGGCGCCGAGGCGGTCGGCGAGGTGCGCGAGGTAGTCGTCCCAGCCGTCGAGCGACTGGGCCGCGAGCGTCGCGGAGTCGGTCGCGCCGTCCCGCAGCGAGGCCGGGTCCGCCAGGACGTCGGCGACGTGCACGAGCACCAGGTCCGCGCGGACGCCGACCGCCGTCAGGGCGTCACGGCCCCAGCGGTCGACGGCCTCGGCCGACACGGTCGACAGCACGCGGTCGTCCAGCAGCGTCGCCGCGATCGAGCCGGGCAGGACGAGGCTGTCGGCGGGGGTGCGCTCGCCGTCCGCGGCGGGCAGCGGCAGGAGGCCGAGCCAGGCCACGGCCTCCCGCGGCAGGTCGGCGCCGTCCAGGGCGGCGACCAGCGCGAGGACCGCGTCGACGACGTCGTCGGTGTCGTCGTCGTCGGTCTCGGCGAGCTCGAGCACCGCCTGGCGCACCACGTCCTGCGCGAGCAGGCCGGCGGCGTCCGGGGCCTGGGCGCCCAGCCGCTCGAGGACCGGGTGCACCGCCGTCGGGTCGACCACGCGCAGCCCCCAACGACCCAAGATCTCCAGGGTCCGCTCGCCCAGCCGGTCGGCGAGGTCGGCGTCGAGCACCACCGACCCGCGCGCGCCGCGGACCACCCGGCCGTCCGCCAGCGGCACGGGAACGGCGCCGAGCGCCTCGCGCGACCGCGGGTCGTCGGCCAGCAGCTCGAGGGCGTCGTACAGCTCCGCCCAGCCGCCGTCGCTCACGGCCGGCAGGTCCTCCACGACGTCCGCAAGCGAGCGGATCTCGACGCCGAGCGCACGCGCCTGGGACTCGCGACCGCTCGGCAGGGCGACCAGCGCGGCGACCCGCTTGCCCAGGGCCGCGAGAGCCGCAGGCGCGTGCACCGACGAGCCGGCGAGCGCGACCGCCCGGGCGGGGACGACGAGCGGGTTCGCGTCGTCCGGCGCGGCGGGCGTGAGCAGCGGGGTGCGCGCGAGGCGCTCGACGATGCGGTCGCGCAGGGCAGCGTCGAGCACGCCCGCGG
>NZ_JBFUAI010000028.1:0-34245 GCF_056406355.1 Cellulomonas sp. P1_C4
CGCCAAKGCCCCGGCKACCACGCGGTCCTCGACCCGTGCACCGGCCGCCCCGAGGCCCGCGGCGCAGGCACCGGCCGCGCCCGCCGCGCCCGCGACGGGTGTGCCCGCGGGTGGCCTCGTCTGCAAGGGATCGGGCGGGTCCGGCGCCGGCGAGTCGAGCGTCTCGGCGATCGGTTCGGCCATCAACGCCTACCGCGCGTCGCTGGGGCTCTCGCAGCTGGGCGTCTCGCGCAGCGGCAGCCTGGTCTCGCACGCGATCACCATGGCCAACGCCGGCGGCATCTGGCACTCCGGCGGCGACAACATCGTCGCCTGCGTGAGCAACGGGTCGGCCAGCTCCATGGTCACCGCCTGGTCGCACTCACCCAGCCACGACGCCCAGATGCGCCGCACCGATGTGTCGAGCATGGCCGTCGGCGGCGCCAGCCTGAACGGCTACCTCTTCGGCGCGGTCAAGTTCAGCTGACGCCCAACGCCGAGCAGATCGAGCCCCTGGCCCACATCTGCTCGGACGTAGCGCGGAGTTGGCCGCGCATTCGGTCGTCGGGACGCTCGGACGTGCGGACGCTGCGCGGGGTGGACAACGACGTCCGCGCATTCGGTCGTGGGGACACTCGAATCTGCGGACGCGCGGTTGGGGACACGGCAGCGTCCGCACATTCGGTTGCCGGGGCGCTTGAATGTGCGGACGTTGCGGTGCGGGTCAGCGCAGGGCGTCTGTCAGGCGGTCGGTGGCCAGGGCCAGGTCGTCCGACGTGATCGTCAGCGGGGGAGCCAGGCGGATGGTGCTGCCGTGGGTGTCCTTGGCCAGCACGCCGCGGGCGAGGAGCCGCTCGCAGAGCTGACGGCCGGTGATCGGCGGGGTGACGTCGAGCCCGGCCCACAGGCCGACGCGCCGGGAGGCCGTCAGCAGGCCGTCGTCGACGAGCGCGTCGAGGCGGACGCCCCACTCGAGGCCGAGCGTCGTGGCGCGGGCCTGGAGCTCGCCGGTCTCCAGCAAGCCGACGACTGCGAGGCCGACGGCGCACGCCAGCGGGTTGCCGCCGAACGTCGAGCCGTGGGTGCCCGCGGTGAGGACGCCGAGGACGTCGGCCCGACCGACGACGGCCGACACGGGGAGCACCCCGCCGCCGAGGGCCTTGCCGAGCGTGACCAGGTCCGGCCGGACACCCCAGAGCTCGGAGGCAAGCGTGGTGCCGGTGCGACCGAGCCCGGACTGGATCTCGTCGGCGACGAAGAGGACGTCGTGCTCGGTGCAGAGCGCGCGGACGGTCGGCAGGTAGTCGTCAGGCGGGACCACGACGCCCTGCTCGCCCTGGATGGGCTCCAGGAGGACGGCGACCGTGGCCTCGTCGATGGCGGCGGCGAGAGCGGCCGAGTCGCCGTAGGGGACCACGCGGAAGCCCGGCGTGTACGGGCCGAAGCCGCGGCGCGCGTCGGGGTCGGTGGAGAACGACACGATCGTCGTCGTGCGGCCGTGGAAGTTGCCGTCGGCGACGATGATCGTCGCGCGGTCGACGGGCACGCCCTTGACGTCGTAGCCCCACTTGCGGGCGGCCTTGATCGCGGTCTCGACGGCCTCGGCGCCAGTGTTCATCGGCAGCACCATCGGGGGACCCGCCACCAGCGGCCCGATCAGCGCCGCCAGCCGCGCCGCGAACGGCTCGAGAAGGTCGTGGTCGAACGCGCGCGACGTCAGCGTGAGCTTGTCGATCTGCGCGTGCGCGGCGGCCGTGAGGACCGGGTGCCGGTGCCCGAAGTTCAGCGCCGAGTAGCCCGAGAGGAGGTCCAGGTAGCGCCGCCCCTCGTCGTCGGTGACCCACGACCCGAGCCCGTCGACCAGCGTGACCGGCAGCGGGTGGTAGTTCGGGGCGAGGACGGACGTCGTCACAGTGTCGGTGAGAGTCATCGCCCGGAACCGGACGCGGGGCGGATCTCCAGCGTGCAGCACTTTGCGCCGCCGCCACCCTTGAGCAGCTCGCTGGTGTCCACCGGGATGGGGTGGTAACCGCGCTCGGCGATGGCCGCGGCCAGGTCGACCGCGCCGGGGGCGACGACGACGTTGTAGCCGTCGGACACCGCGTTGAGCCCGAGGGCGGCGGCGTCGCGCTCGGTGGCCTGGACGGCGTCGGGGAACAGCTGCTGCAGGACGGCGCGCGAGCCGGTCGAGAACGCCGGCGGGTAGTAGGCGATCTGCGGGTCGGCCGGGTCGCTCGACAGCACGGCCAGCGCGGTGTCGAGGTGGTAGTAGTGCGGGCTCACCAGGTCGAGCGAGATGACCGGGCGGCCGAACAGCTCCTGGAGCTCGGCGTGCGCGGCGCGGTCGGTGCGGAAGCCGGTGCCGGCCAGCACCAGGTTGCCGACGACGAGCAGGTCGCCCTCGCCCTCGTTGGTCTGCGCGGCGGTGTGCGTGACGTAGCCGCGGTCGGCGAACCACTTCTGGTACGCGGGGCCCTCGGGCTGGCGCTCGGCGTAGCGGAACTTGGCGGAGTAGACGACGCCGTCCAGGACCGTCGCGCCGTTGGCGGCGTAGACCATGTCCGGGAGGCCGGGGATCGGGTCGATCGTCTCGACGGTGTGGCCGAGGTCGAGGTACACGTCGCGCAGCGTGCGCCACTGGCGGACCGCCAGGTCGGCGTCCGTGTACTTGGTCTTGTCCATCCACGGGTTGATCTCGTAGGACACCGTGTAGTGGACGGGCTCGCACATCAGGTAGCGGCGGTCGGTACGTCCGGGGGCGGTGGGGGTCATGAGGCTCCTCGTGGCGTGTCGTTCCCCCAAGGCTACGAGCCGGTGGTGCTGGGACCCTGCATCTCGGATTGCGCGCTGGGGAGCGATCCGTTGCGGGATCGTCGTCAAGCACGACGATTCGTTGCGCGAGCCTCCCGACGAGCCTTCATCAGCGCGTACCGCACCATGCCGCCGAGGAACGGCTTGAGCGCCGCCTCGGTGAGTCGGCGGGGCAGCGGGCCCGCGAGGTAGGCGTTCTCGCTCCAGAAGACCCGGCTCGACGACGGGCCGGCGGGGACGACGACGATGCTCGCGGTTCCCCGCAGCACCCGGCCGGTCTTGGTGAAGCTGGCGACCCCTGGCTCGGTGCCGGCCGGCGGGTCGAGGCGGTCGATCGTCATGACGTCCTTGAGGCCGGGAAAGCCGCGCTTCGCCAGCGGTCCCGACACGGCGGTCACCGTCGTGCCGTCCACGGAGACCCGGGT
This sequence comes from Cellulomonas sp. P1_C4, assembly GCF_056406355.1. Lineage (NCBI taxonomy): Bacteria > Bacillati > Actinomycetota > Actinomycetes > Micrococcales > Cellulomonadaceae > Cellulomonas > Cellulomonas sp. P1_C4. The sequence goes on from NZ_JBFUAI010000028.1 coordinate 3,216, forward strand.
CAGGGGGATCCATCGCTCGTGGTTGCGCAGGTCGGCGACGAGGTCCCACGCCACTGTCGCCGACACGGGGAAGGACCGGACCACCGCGTCGATCGGGATGCTCGTCACCTGGCCATCGTCCGCGCGGGTAACGTCCCTGTCCATGGAGACGTCGATGGAGAGCCGCCCGCTGGGGCGCACGGGTCGGTCGGTCGGAGTCGTCGGGCTGGGCTGCTGGCAGCTCGGCGCGGACTGGGGGTCGGTCAGCGAGGACGACGCCCTCGGGGTGCTGACCGCGGCCGTCGACGCCGGGGTCACCTTCCTCGACACGGCCGACGTCTACGGCGACGGGCGCTCGGAGAAGCTCATCGGCACGTTCCTGGCGTCCCGCCCCGGGCACGGCCTGACCGTCGCGACGAAGATGGGCCGCCGCGCGGACCCGCACACGGCCGACGCATACACGCTCTCGTGGTTCCGAGCGTGGACCGACCGGTCGCGGGAGAACCTCGGTGTCGACACCCTCGACCTGGTGCAGCTGCACTGCCCGCCGTCGGAGGTGTACCGACGCGAGTCGACCTACGACGCGCTGGACGTGCTCGTCGACGAGGGCCGCATCGCGTCCTACGGCGTCTCGGTCGAGACCGTGAACGAGGCGCTCGACGCGGTCATCCGGCCGCACGTGGCCACGGTGCAGATCATCCTCAACGTGTTCCGCCGCAAGCCGCTGGAGGAGGTCCTGCCCACCGCCGCGGCACACGGCGTCGGCATCATCGCGCGCGTGCCCCTGGCGTCGGGCCTGCTGTCGGGCAAGTACGACGAGCACACGCAGTTCGCCGACGACGACCACCGCTCCTACAACCGGGCGGGCGAGGCGTTCGACGTGGGAGAGACGTTCGCCGGGGTGCCGTTCGAGGTGGGCGTGGCCGCGGCACGCGAGGTCGCCGCGCTGACGCCCGCCGGGTACACGACCGCACAGCTGGCCCTGCGGTGGATCATCGACCAGCCCGGGGTGTCCGTCGTCATCCCCGGTGCGCGCTCGCCCGAGCAGGCCGTCGGCAACGCGGCCGCCGCGTCGCTGCCGCCGATCGACGAGGAGACGCTCGACGGGCTGCGCGGGGTGTACGACGGCCGGATCCGGCCGCACGTGCACGGCCGCTGGTAGGGATCCCTACGACGGGTCGCTCTGGTCCGGGACCTTCTTGCGGGACCCGATGCTCTTGAGCCGCCCCGTCAGCCGCTTCTGCGGCGCGGGGAGGACCACCGGGTTGTCGTCGGGACCCGCGATCTCGATGACCTTGGGGAACGCCGCCGGCGGCGGCCCGAACGCCTTGCGGGCACCCGCGATCACGTTCTTGCCCAGCGCGCGCGAGCCGGCGACACCGACCACGAGGCCGATGCCGAACGGGATGATGCGCCCGATAGCCAGTCCCGTCTGCTTGGTCAGCTGGGTGCGCACGAACCGGCGGGTCATGGTCGTGTTCACCTTGCGGACCGTGGCCATCGGCATCCGCGTGAGCAGCGCCCGCGCGACGCTGACGCTCGTGAGCTCGGCCCCGTCGGTGATGACCTTGCCGCCGGCGTCGCCGAGGATCGTCGCCAGCAGCAGCGCCCGCCGACGCTCCGTGTCCTCGACCTCGATGCCGTGCACGGAGGCCACCGCGAGAGAGAACGCGGCCGACGCCCCAAAGAACGTCGCGACGTCGCTGGCCGTGAGCACCAGCGCGACGCCCGTGCCGACTGCCGGTGCCGCCGCCGTCGCGCCGACCGCGCCGCCGGTGCTCTGCACGACGAGCAGGTACTCCTTCTCCAGCAGGCGGATCAGCTGCTCGGGGGTCGCCTCGGGGTTGCGCTTCCGTAGACCCGCGACGTGCGCGTGGATGGTGGTCGACGGGATGGTGACGGACTTGGACAGCGCCGCCTCGACCAGGTCGGGCATGGCTCAGCGCTCCCCGGTGACCGAGAGCTGCACGGTCGCGCCGGCGTCGAGGGTGCGGCCGACGGTGCAGTGCGCGTCGATGGCCCGGTGGACGATGGTGATGAGGCGCTCGCGGGCCTCGGGGTCCAGGCTGCTCAGGTCGACCACCATCTCCTCCGCGATCGCGGGGTAGCGGTCCTCGGCGTCGTCGCTCTCGCCCGAGACCTTGATGGTGACGTCGACGTCGTCGCCCAGCCGGTGGCTCAGCTTGGCGTCCGCCGCCAGCCCGCTGCAGCCGGCGAGCGCGATCTTCAGCAGCTCGCCGGGGCTGAACACGTTCTCGACGCCCACGCTGCCGATGAGGACCTCGGCGCCGCGCGAGTTGCGGCCCGTGTACAGGCGCGTGCCCGTGCGCTCGACCCACAGCTGGGTGTCGCCCGCGTTCGTGGTGATGTCGGGCGCTGGCTTCTGCTCCGTCGTCATCCCGCGATCCTGCCACGCGCGACGGGCCATCACTCGGCGAGGCGACGGGTCTCGGGGGTCGTCCTCGGTCCTACGCTGAGGCGTCATGACGGAAGGATCGAGCATGTCGAAGAGCTCCGGCGCCGGCGGCGGGGCCGTCTACGGACTCGGCTTCATCGGCGCGGCCGTCTACTACTTCTCCGCGGGGTCCTCCTTCTGGGAGTTCGTGCTCGCGATCCCCAAGGCACTGGTGTGGCCCGCGATCCTGGTGTTCGAGCTGCTGAAGGGCTTCTACGGGTCGTAGGCGGTCAGCGGAGCGCGGCGCACATGTCCTTCGTCGGCCCAGCGCTGGACAGGATCGTCCACACCGCGTTCGCGTCGACCGTGTAGACGACCTTGCCCGTGCAGAGCGTGGTCGACGGCCCCCACGGGCACGTCGGTCGGGAACAGGATGATGACGTGGGCGCCCAGCGCGACGTTGTGGGTGGACTTGTCCGGCCGCGTGGTCACGATGTCGACGACGCCCGACGACGGCAGCGTCGAGGAATTGCCGTTGGTCGCGTTGGTCAGCGTGAGGCTCTGCCCGCGCCCGGCGGTCACCGTCACGCTCCGGGACGCGAACCCGCAGGGACCTGCTGCACGGGCTCGGTGGCCGGACATGCCGCGCTAGCCCTCGCGCCGACGCCGCTGTCCGTCTGGCTCTCCGCCACACCTGTACCGCCCTGGTGCTTCGGCACTCGCACACTCGGCCGGTAGGCTGACCCAGCGCTGAGAGCCCGTCAGGGCTGTCGGCGACGCTCGGGACCAACCGACCGGCGACGCTCGCAGGGCACTGCGGGATCGGCGCCTGCCGTTTCCATCGATCCCGCGCGCCTGTAGCTCAGGGGATAGAGCACCGCTCTCCTAAAGCGGGTGTCGGCAGTTCGAATCTGCCCAGGCGCACAGTGTGTTGTGGGGTTCCGCGTGATGGTTGACGGGGTTCCGGTCGACACGGCCTCCGGTTGAAGCGTGATGCTCCGGGCGTCAGCAATCACCTCCGAGCCGCCGTGAGTAGGTGGAGCCTGCAACCGAGCCGGCAGCAGGAGCGCGGCGAACGGGTGGGCGGTCCTCACGAGCCACTGACGGCTGGTCCCGGAGCCCCTGAACGCCGATGGCGCGTGAGCCTGGGCCCACGCGCCATCGGCGCCAACTGAGCGGTCCTACCTGTTCAGCCCCGGCGGCGTGCGCGGCGACTTGCCGGGCGTGGCGTCGGTGAGGCTCTCGAGAAGCGCGTAATACGCCGGCTTCTTCTCGAAGTCCTCGGTCATGATCGTCGCGTAGCCCTCGGGGAAGACGCCCGGGACCCAGGAACGCCCGTCGTCGAAGCCCCAGACCGTGAAGCTCTCGCAGGCGGGCACGTTGAGGCACGCCTGGAGCATCTTGTCGTACCGCTCGGCCTGGAGCGCGATCTGTGCGGCGTCCGGCTCCCCGTCCTCGCCGAGCGGCATGCGGACGTCGGCCTCGGTCACCGCGACCTTCAGCCCGAGCGCAGCGAAACGCTCGAAGTTCGCCTGGATCGACTCGTCGAAGCCGTACATGAGGCTCAGGTGACCCTGAGCGCCGAAGCCGCCGAGCGGCACGCCGTCGGCGAGCAGCTCCTGGGCCAGGTCGTAGTAGGCGTTGGTCTTGTTGTTGATGCCCTCGGCGTTGTAGTCGTTGAGGAAGAGCACCGCCTCGGGGTCCGCCTCGTGCGCCCACCGGAAGACGTCACCGATGAGTGCGACCGGGTCATCGGCGCACGCCTTGAGGAACGGGTTGGCCTCGGTGCGCAGGCGCACACCGCCGGCGTCCCAGTCGTCCTGGAAGATCTCGTTGGCGACGTCCCACTCGTAGATCTCGCCGGCGTAGCGGCCGACGACGGTGCGGACGTGGTCCTCGAGAACGGCGCGCGCCTCCTCGCAGGTCCAGCCGGCGCTGGCGTCGATCACCCACTGCGGGTTCTGGCTGTGCCAGAGCAGCGTGTGCCCGCGGACCTCTTGGTGGTTGGCCCGCGCGAAGGCCACGACGGCGTCCGCACCCGAGAAGTCGTAGACGCCAGGCTCCGGGTGGACCTCGGCCCACTTCATGTCGTTCTCGGGCGTCAGCGAGCTGAACTCGGCAGCGAGGATGCGCTGGAACTCGGTGGGGTGCTTGCGGTCGTAGTTGAGGAGGTCGCGCTGACCCCACACGGCGCTGCCGATCTGGATATCGCGCGGCGCCTCGGAGCGCAGGGTCGCCTCCGGGGCGGCGGCCTGGGCGAGGGGGGCCGAGAGTGCGAGGGCGGTGAGCGCCGACGCCGCGACGGCGGCGACACGCCTCATGGTTGGTGGACGGGACATCGTTGTTCCTTCCGAGCGGGTTCCGAGGGCTCTTTCCCAGCCATCGGTAACCGATCCGAGCACGATAACGATGTCGATAACGTTCTCGCAACGGGGCGCGGTGCGTTCGTCGGCGGATCCTCCCGCACCGCTTCGGTGCGCCGAAGACCCTCACACCACCACGCCGCCGTCGCGGCACGGCTGTCAGCAACGCGCCGACCGAGTACACCTAGCCCGCGCGCTCGAACCAAGCGAGCGCGAGCGCGGTGACCTCGCTGGGTGCGTCGTCGGTGATGAAGTGTGCGGCCTCGTCGATGAACGCGAGCTCGTAGCGGTCGGCGTAGCGCGTGAGATCCCCGCAGAGGCGGCGGATCAACGGCTCGTCCCACGGGTGGTCGAGCCGCCCGAACACGGCGAGGGTCGGCGGACGGAGTCGCTCCCGGGCGAAGGTGCCGCGCGCCAGCTGCATGGACACGGGGATGACGAGGCCGCGGAACAGCCGCCGTACGGCGCCGTCGATCTCGGGGCGGGCCATCGGTGCGAGGTAGGCGTCGATCGTCTCGGTCGGCAGCGGGTGGGCGATGTGGCTGGGGTCGAACAAGCCCGCGAGCGAGCGGCCGCGGCGGTGCCAGATCAGGGCCGGCATGTGACGGAACCCGCCGATGAGCTTGAGGCTGAACGGCATGAAGGTGGGCGGCACCGAGAGCTGCACCAGTGACCGCACCCGCTCGGGATGTGCGTACGCGAGCTGGTTCGCGCTGATCGCGCCGAGGTCGTGCGCGACGAGGTGCGCCCGCTCGATGCCGAGCGCGTCGAGCAGCGCGAGCAGGTCGTGATGGTGGGTCTCGCGCTCGATGCGGGGGTCGTCGGCCATGGTCCATCCGGCGCCGCGCAGGTCGGGGCAGATGACGCGATAGCCGGCGCGGGCGATGACGGGGGCGATGTCACGCCACTGCCACCAGTGCGCCGGGAACCCGTGCAGCAGCACGACCGGGTCGCCCTCGCCGATGGTCGCGACATGGATGCGCAAGCCAGGCGTCTCGACGACGAGGTGCTCGATGCCGGGCGCCTCGCGCATCGCCGGGTACCAGGTGGACGAGTCGGCAGCGACCTCGCGGACTCGGGGTGTGTTCATGGCGACTCCTCTGTCGCGGCGCGGATACTATGTTCATAGTCCCACTACGTTCATAGTAGGGCCGCACAGGAGGGGTGTCCATGCCGACGACGAAGGAGCGCGCGCTCGACGCCGCCGTCGAGCTGCTCGGCGCCGAGGGGGTGCGGGCACTGAGCCACGCGCGCATCGACGCCCGGGCGGGGCTGCCGGCCGGCTCCACGTCGAACTGGTTCCGCACCCGGCGGGCGCTGCTCGCCGGAATCGTCGACTGGATGGCCGAGCGTGAGCGCGCGGACTTCGACCCCTCGGGCCCACCCGTGGCGGCCGACGCGGACGGGCTGATCGACGGCTTGTGCGCCATGGTCGAGCTGCAGACCGGCCCCTTCGCGGCGCGCACCAAGGCGCGCTACGCGCTCTTCCTCGAGCTCGCCTCGGATCCCGAGCTCGGGGCGCCGCTGCGTCGGCAGCGGCACGAGTTCGAACGCTGGACCGAGCAGCTCGTGACCACGGCCGGCATTCCCGACCCCGTTCCCGCCGCCCGGGCGCTGATGGCACTCGGCGACGGGCTGATGCTGCACCGGCTCACCGTCGACCCCATACTCGACATGCGGCCGGCCGTCGAGCGGGCCGTGCGCGCGCTCATGGCGACCGCGTAGCGAGCGCGAGGGGCGGCGTTCTGCCCCACGCGAGCGACGGACTCAGCGGCTCCGCTCGTACGGGTCCCCGGCGCTCGGCGGTAGGCTCCAGGTTCGTCGGCAACACGCTGGCCACGATGAGTCCCCGGTGATCCACTGAGACCCCTGGCGGCGTGTCACCATCGGCGTGAGCACGGGTGCGGGCGGCGCAGACCGAGAACTTCGCGGCCAACCGGTGCCCCGGTCGGGCGGCCCTGCCCGAATGCCCGGGGCCTGGGTCCGGTGACCCGAGCCTGACGAGTTTCGGGCGTGCGCCCGACGGACGGCGCGCTGTGCCGCAGTCGCGGCGCGGAGCGACGAAGGAGGAGATGTGGCACGAGGCGGCCAACGCGGGTCCGGTCGCGCGCGCACCGACCCGGGCGCCCAGCGCAGCCGCGCCCCGCGTCCGTCCGAGCAGGGGATCATCCCGGTGCTCGCCGAGGTTGCCCGCGAGGTCGACCGAGCGGTGCAGCGACCGCCGACGCGCCCGGCGGTGCGCACGAAGTTCCAGGTCGTGGCGCTCCTGGTGCGCGAGGAGCGGGCTCGCGTGAAGGACGACGCCGGCCTGAGCGCGGCGCGGCGCGGTGAGCAGCTCAAGCGGCTCGACGGGGTGGCGACCCAGCTGGCCAGGACCGCTGCCCGGGACACCTCGCTGCTCGAGCTGCTCGCCGACGATGCCCGTGTCTCCGACGCGGCGCGCGCCTACAAGGCCACCCTGATGCGCGCCGGCGGGCTGGAGCCGCCGGAGGAGCCCGCGCCCGCCGCACCGGCGGCGCCGGCGGCTGCCGCCGMGCCGCGGGTGGTTCCCCGGTCGGTGATCTCGCGCCAGCTGGCCAACCCGTTCCTCGCCCCGGACTACGAGGCAGCGGCGGAGCGGACCGCGACGAAGGCCCGCCGGCTGGCCGGCTGGGAGCTGCTCGAGCCGCTGTTCTCGTCCTTCGAGCGGGCCGCGACCGGCGCGCCTGCCTGCATGACGCTGCCCGAGCCCCGCCGGGTGCCGACGCCCGCCGGTCGGGAGCTGATGCCGCACCAGGCCCAGGTCGTCGCGGCCACGACGGCCGGCCATCGCACCTTCCTGCTCGCCGACGAGCCGGGCCTCGGCAAGACCGCCCAGGCGCTGCTCGCCGCGCAGGCCGCCGACGCCTACCCGCTCCTCGTCGTGGTGCCGAACGTGGTGAAGACGAACTGGGCGCACGAGGTGGGGCTGTGGACGCCGTTCCGCCGGCCCACGGTGGTCCATGGCGACGGCGACCGGATGGACGGGTTCGCGGACGTCGTGATCGTCAACTACGAGCTCCTGGACCGCCACGTCGGCTGGCTCGGCGACCTCGGCTTCCGCGGCATGGTCGTCGACGAGGCGCACTTCATCAAGAACAAGACCTCCCAGCGCTCCCAGCACGTCCTGACGCTCTCCCAGCGGATCCGCGAACGCACGGCCCGGCCGCTGCTGATGGCGCTCACCGGCACCCCGCTGATCAACGACATCGAGGACTTCCGGGCGATCTGGCAGTTCCTCGGCTGGATCGACGACAAGAAGCCGCTCGGACCGCTGATGGGCGCCCTCGAGGAGACCGGGCTCACCCCGGCCGACCCGGGGTTCTACGCCGCCGCGCGGGCGAGCGTGATCGACATGGGCATCGTGCGTCGCCGCAAGATCGACGTGGTCGCCGACATCCCCGCCCGCCGGGTGGCGGACCTGCCGGTCGAGCTCGACGGCGCGGTGGGCCGCTCGATCCGGGCCGCGGAGGCCGCGCTCGCGGGCCGGATGGTCGGGCGCTACCGGGCCGCGGTGGAGATGCGCGGTATCGACGAGGGCGGGATCGACCACGAGCTCGTGCGACGGGTCGCGGCGGCGGAGCTCAAGGACTCGAGCTCGAAGGCCGGCGGGGAGAACGTCTTCACGATGGTCCGTCGGATCGGCCAGGCCAAGGCCGGGCTGGCGGCCGACTACGCCGCGCAGCTCGCCCGCAACGTCGGCAAGGTCGTCTTCTTCGCGAAGCACGTCGACGTGATGGACCAGGCCGAGCAGACCTTCGTCGACCGCGGCATCCGCTTCGCCTCGATCCGCGGCGACCAGACGACGAGGACGCGCAACAAGAACATCGCCTCGTTCGTGGACGACCCCGAGGTGCAGATCGCCGTGTGCTCGCTGCTGGCCGCCGGCGTGGGGCTAAACCTGCAGGTCGCGTCCAACCTGGTGCTGGCCGAGCTGTCCTGGACCGACGCCGAGCAGACCCAGGCCATCGACCGGATCCACCGGATCGGCCAGGAGGAGCCCGTCACGGCGTGGCGGATCATCGCCGCGCAGACCATCGACGCCAAGATCGCCGAGCTGATCGACAGCAAGTCGGCGCTGGCCGCTCGGGCCCTGGACGGGGCGTTGGACGAGGACGTCTCGTCGTCGACGGACGTCCAGCTCGACACTCTGGTCGGCCTGCTGACCGACGCGCTCGCCGCGGAGGGCGTGGGCTGACGCGTGGTGCGCGGTCGCGATGGAGCCGTCGCGTTCCGGCTCTGGCCGCCGGTCGCGATCGGCGCGCCCCTGCTGATCGGCTGGCTGGCCACGCAAGCCTGGGGTGACCCGGTCGACCTCGGCGCGTGGCGGATCCCGCTCGGTGGGGCGCTGGTGGTCGGGTTCGTCGGGTGGAACGGCTGGTCGTTGTGGTTGTTCGGCCGGCACGGGACCGGTCTGCTGCCGGGGCAGGCGACACGCGCGATCATCGAGGAGGGGCCGTACCGGCTCTCCCGCAACCCGCTGTACGTCGGCCTGCTCGCGCTCTACCTCGGCCTGGCCCTGCTGGCACCGACGTTCTGGGGGCTGGTGCTCGTCCCGGTCGCCGCGCTGCTCGTCCTGTGGGGCGCGATCCTGCCCGAGGAGCGATACCTGCACGAGGCTTTCGGGGCGCCGTACGACGACTACCGGCGGCGGGTGCCGCGATGGCTTGGCCCTGTGCGGGGATGACCCGGCACCGGCCGGGATGGACACGGCCGAATCGCCGCCGCAAGACTGGACGCTCGCATCCGACGGCAGCGCCGGCCCGCCGAGCCGCTCGACGAGGAGGAGCCATGGTCGACACCCCGGAGCTGTTCGTCCGCCGCGACCTGCGAGGGGCCCGCTTCGTCGCCAGCGACCTCTCGGGCGTCGTGATGCGCGGGGTCGACGCCTCCGGCGCGGACATCGACGCGCCTTGGCTGCTCGACGGCGAGAGCTCGTTCGTGGTGAACGGCGTCGACGTCGTGCCCTTCGTCGAGGCCGAGCTCAACCGGCGCTTCCCCGGCCGCGCCGACAAACGCGCCGGAGACCCGGACGGCCTGCGGGCCGCGTGGGCGGTCCTCGAGAGCACGTGGGCGGGCGCGCTCGAGCGCGTGTCGGCGATGCCGKCCGGCACCGTCGACGAGTCCGTCGACGGCGAGTGGTCGTTCGCGCAGACGCTGCGCCACCTCGTGCTCGCCACGGACATGTGGTTCGGCCGGGGGATCCTGGAGCGTGAGCAGCCGTTCCACCCGCTGGGCCTGATGGACGCCGGGTCGGCGGGTGAGGACGGCGTCGACATGTCGGTCTTCCGGACGGGAACGCCGCCCTACGCCGAGGTGCTCGAGGCCCGCGCGGGCCGGGTCGCGATGGTGCGCGACTTTCTCGCCACGGTCACCCCGGAGCTGCTGGCCGAGACGCGGAAGAACCCGCACGCTCCCGAGTACCCCGAGACAGTGCTCTCGTGCCTGCACGTGGTCCTCGAGGAGGAGTGGGAGCACTACCGGTATGCCGTGCGCGACCTCGACCTGATCGAGGCGGCCGACTAACGGGCGACGAGCCCCTCCAGCAGGTCCGCGGCCGCCGACGTCCCGCCGAGCGACCGCAGCTCGGCCCCGAGGCGCGCGGCGGTCGCCCGGTAGCTCGGGTCGGTGGCCACGCGGCGGTAGGCGTCGGCGATCGCGGCCGGCTTCGGGCGGCCGGTGCGCAGGTTGACGCCCGCGCCGTGCCAGCCGATGCGCGCGGCGATCTCGGGCTTGTCCAGGTCCCCACCGGCGACGACGAGCGGGAGGTCGTGCCGCAGGGCCTGCAGGACCCCGCCGTAGCCGCCGTTGGTGAGGACGACGGACGTCCGGGGGAGCAGGTCCGGATAGGGGATMATCGGCGCGACCCGGGCGTTCGTCGGCAGCGGGCCGGGCAGGGGGGCGGTGCGGTCGCCGAGCCCGACGACGACCAGGACGTCCTCGCCCGCGAGGGCCTCCAGCGCAGGCAGGATCAGGTCGTGGGGGTCGACGTTGGCCGTCCCCTGGGTCACGTGCACGACCGGGACGGTCGCGTCCGCGACGTCGGCCCACCAGTCCGGCAGCGTCGAGGTGGTCGGGCTGCCGTCGTCGGTCAGGTCGCCGACGAAGTGGATGTGGTCGGGCAGGTCCGTGCGCGGGTAGTCGAGGCCGGGAGAGCCCGCGCCGACGACGAGCCGCGGCGAGTACCACATGGTCGCGAACGTCTCCCGGTCCGGGGCGAGCCCGGCGTCGGTCCGTGTGCGCTGGTAGAGACGGGTGAGGCGCGCGGTGCCGGCGCGGGAGACGGTGCCGAGCACAGCGTCCCGCGTCCGACCGAGCGCACCGCGGCCCGGGGTGAGGCCCAGGCCCGTCGGCGGGATGCCCTTGCCGGGCAGCCACACGGCGATGGGCGAGACGGTGGCCCACCGCGAGCCCAGCTGCTCGGCGGCGAACCGGGTGCCGATCGCCATCGGGTCGCCCGCGATGAAGTCCCACGGCTCGCGCGCGTGCTCGGCCCGCAGGTCGGCCGCCTGCGCCGCGGCCGTCCCCAGAAACAGGTCCTGCAGGTTCACGAGGACCTGCCGGAACCCCTTCTTCCCGCGCAGGCGCGGGAACGTGGCCTGCAGGTCGCGCTCGTCGAAGTCGGGAGCCTCTTGCCAGGGGACGGCCCGCGCGCCGACGGCCTCGAACATGCCGGCGGCGGCCCGACCGGTGTAGACGYGGACGTCGTGCCCACGCCGGACGAGCTCGCCGGCGACCGCGCGGATCGGCCGGGTGTGACCCGAGAACGGCATCGCGGTCAGCATGATCGAGGCCATGTCTCGCACGATAGCCGCGCCGGCGAGAGCATCTCCCGCGCCGCGGAACAGACCCGCGAGATTCTTGCGCAGACATCGGGGACGGCGTCAGGGCTTGCGCCCACCCCAGGCGCAGACCGCGGATGAGCGGCTAGGGGCGAGGCTCCGTACGCGGCTCCTCGACGGTCGCGCGCGGCTCCTCGACGGTCGCGCGCGGCTCCTCGACGGTCGCGCGCGGCTCCTCGACGGTGGCCCGCGGCTCCTCGACGGTCACGTCCGGGTCGATCCGGTCCGCGGTGCTCAGCCGCTCGTCGAGCTCCGAGCGCGCGCCGCTGGCCTCCGCGGCGTGGGCTCGAGCCTCGTTCTGGAGGGCTGCCGCGTCGGCAGCACGGGCGGCCGCCTCGGCCTGTGCCAGGCGTGCCTGCGCGTCCAGCCGCGCTGCCTCCGCCTCGCGCCTCTGCACCTCGACCTCGTCGGCGGCGGCCTTCTCGCGGATCTGCTGCGCCTTCGCCCGTTCGGCGTCGGCACGACGCGCGCCCCCGCGTCGGGTGAGCGCAACGGCCACGACGACCACCAGCACGACAACCACGATGGCCACGATGATCCAGCCGGTCTGATCCATGGTGAGCTCCTCCTCGGGGACGGCCCCCTCGCTGGAATTGGACTGCCGTCTGGGTCCGGTCGCAACCGGAGGAGATGGCGCCCGAGACCGGCGACCTGGGCGCGCGTGTTCATCCCGGGGGCGCTCGCCGCTCGCCGCGCGTTCGCTCCCGTCGAGCAGGATCGAGGAGTCGCACTGCGCGAGCGGCGTCGAGAACGGGTCGAGATTCGCCTCCGCCAGCGGTCGACGCGCGCCTGCAGGCAGTGAGAAGGTCGACCGAGGAAGTACCGCGGAGGGGCAGCAGTGCTCGTGTCACGACGGAAGACCACCGGCCGTCACCGGGCGCGCCCGCAGCCCGGGACGCGGCGGCGGGAGTCCGTCGCGGTCGTGTCGTCGGTGGCGATCCTCACGGCGGCGCTCGCAGCGACCCCCTTCCTCCCCTCCCGTTCGGCCGACGCCGAGCAGGTGGCCGCGCCCCCCGTGATCAGCCAGAAGCAGGTGCCGCCGGCGCCGACGCGCGTGGCGCACCGGTGGGCGCTCGACCGGCTGCACGAGCGGGTGACAGCCGTGGAGACCGCGACCGTCACCCTGGTCGGCAGGCCGCTGGAGCCGGTCGAGGCGGCCGCCGTGGCGGCCGGACCTGCGTCGCTGCCGGTGGACTCCGACATCGTGGGGCCGGTGTTCGCCGCGGTGCCGGCGGCCACGCCGGAGCCGGCGACCACGCCGGAGCTGACCGCCGAGCGGCTGCCGACCCGCGTGCTGGACGCCCGCCAGGAGGTGGCCTTCGGCGACGTCTCCACCGCCGCGCGAGCAGTCAAGGGCGTCGAGACGGACGTGCTGCTCGTCGCGCTCGACCTTGCCGACCAGTCGGCGCAGAACGCGGCGCTGGCCCGGCTGCTGGTCGGCGCGGACCCGAACGTCGCGGCTCTCGACGCAGCCGTCGGCGCCGCGCACACGGCGGCAGCCACGCGCGACGTCGTCGCCACGGCCGCGGCCGCGACCCAGGCCCGCGACGCCGCCGCCGGCATCACGGTCGCCGCGCAGCAGGCGGCGACGTCCGCCGACGAGGCCACGAAGGCCGCGATCGCGAAGGCCGAGCAGCAGGCGCGCTCGACCGACGGCTTCACCAACGGGAACATCCCGCTCGAGGTGCTCTGCGCGGTCGAGTTCGCGCCCCAGCAGCACCTGCGGTGCGACGCCGCCGAGGCGCTCGTGCGGATGAACGCGGCGTACCGCGAGGCGTTCGGCCACGACATCGTGATCAGCGACTCCTACCGCAGCCTGGCGGAGCAGGTGACCACCAAGGCGGCCAAGGGTGGCCTCGCAGCGGTGCCCGGCACGTCCAACCACGGCTGGGGCCTGGCGATCGACCTGGGCGACGGCGTCGGCAGCTACCGCTCGGCGCAGTACGCCTGGCTGAAGGCCAACGCCGCGCTCTTCGGCTGGCACCACCCGATCTACATGGACGAGGGCGGCCGCGGACCGCACGAGCCGTGGCACTGGGAGTTCGGCACGACGGACGACCGCGGCCACGGGACCTCGACGCCGATCCTGGTGAACGGCCAGCCGAACTCCGCGACCCCGCCGGTCCCGCCCGCGCCCGTGACCGAGCAGCCGGCACCGACCGACACGCCCACGGCGACGCCGGACCCGACCGCGACCGCGACGCCCACGCCGGAACCGACACCGACGCCCACCGAGACGCCGGCGCCGACGGAGACGCCGACGCCGACGCCGACGCCGACCGAGATAACGCCCCCGTCGCCGACGCCGTCGTCGACACCGCCCGAGACACCGACGCCCAGCCCGACGGACTCCGCCGGCCCGACGGACGCGCCGTCGGGCGGCTGACCTACAGCAGCAGCGCGACGCCCACGCCGGCGAGCCACAGCGACCACGCCACGTAGACCACCGGCACGAGCGTCCCCGCCAGGCGCCACCCGGCGGGCTCGAACCGCCCCACGAACTCGAGCGAGCACATCATCAGCAGGGCGCCGGCGGCGATGCCCACGGCCCCTACCCACTCGGGCGCGGTCGATCCCTGCGTGAGGGCGACGCCGACGAGCACGCTCCACGCGCCGGTGAGCAGGTAGCCCAGGTGCTCGCCCACCGCGACGCCGAGGTAGCGGTGGAAGGCCTGGAAGACGATGTCGACGGCCTCGCGCCGCGCGGGGGAGGCGTCGACGTCTTCGCGCGCGAGGTAGGGCACGAGGAACGGCCAGCGCAGCAGGCCGAGCAGCTGGACCAGGCCGGCGAGCACCCCGACGGCGACGGCGAGGCGCAGGACCGCGGCGTTGCCGTCGACCACGTCGGAGACGAGCACGGCCACGGGGACGAAGGCGAGGGCGGTCATCGCGAACGCCCACCAGAGGGTGACCAACCGCGAGCCGCCCACCCGGAACCGGGCGAGGATCTCGCTGGTCGGGCGGCGCAGGACGTCGGGGTAGTCGAACGCCTTGGCCAGCGCCGAGAACGCGACGTTGAACGCGACCGGCAGGACGATCAGGAGGATGCCGGTGAGGGTGGTCATGAGACGGCCAGGACGGGCGCGGCCGGCACGCGACCGGGGAGCAGGCGGTGGGCGACGAGGCCGGTGGCGATCGTCGCCAGGACGGCGCCGCTGGACCCGAAGACGACGTACCCGCTGTCGGCGTCCACGATCACCTGTGCCGTGACGACCCAGCCGAGGGACCACGCGACGGCGACGGCGGGAGCCCAGACGCGGACCGCGCGGATCACGAGGCCCTGGGCGGCGCCGACGAGGGCGCCCGTGAGCAGCCCGGTCGCCGCGAGCGCGCCGACCGAGGTCGCCGAGCCGGTCAGTGCCGCAGCGGCGGCCGTGCCGACGGACATGCCGATCGCCGTCGCGGCGATCCACCGAGCGGAGACGCCGCGGCCGCGCAGCGCGAGCCACTGGGCGGTGCCGACGACCGCGCCGGCGATCGCCCCCGCGAGCGCACCGAGGGCCGGGGAGTCGACCGGTCCGAGGGCGACGGACACGAGCAGCCCGGCCAGCGGGAAGGCGAGGAAGGTGGGGAGCCACCGGAGCAGGAACCTGGTCGTGGTCATCGGAGTCGCTCTCATGGTCGTCGGAAAGCGTACTTAGTACGCCAAGAGATAACGTACGCTGTACGCCATGACCACGTCAACGCCCCGTGCCCGCCGCGCGCGCGGCTCCCTGACGGCGGACGCGATCCTCGAGGCAGCCGAGCGGGCCGCCGCCGGCGGCATCGAGGCGATGACGGTGCGCACGATCGCGGCCGAGCTCGACGCCTCCCCGATGTCGCTCTACCGCTACTTCGCGACGATGGACGAGCTGGTCGACGGCCTGCTCGACCGGGTGCTCGGCCGGTTCGTCGCCCCCGCGGCCACGGACGACTGGGTGGCGGACCTCGGCGCGTTCGCCCAGGCGCACCGCGCGGTCCTCGTCGCGCACCCGTGGGCGGTCCCGGCCCTGTTCACGCACCCGAGCCCGGGCCAGAACGCGACCCGGATCGGCGAGGAGGCCCTCGCGATCGTCGCGCGCGGCGGGGTCACCGGGACGGATGCGGTCGTGCTGTTCAGCGCGGTCCTCGCGCTCAACTACGGCTGGTGCGCGTTCACGTCCGCCCGCTCCCTCGTCCCGCAGGACGCGCTCGCGGCGGGGCTCGCCGCGATTCCCGCTGACGTGTACCCCCACACGGCCTCCGTCGCCGCCGAGCTCGCGGGCTACGGCAGCGACGCGCACTACGACGCGGCGCTGGCCACCCTGCTGCGGGGTGTCGCAGCACGCTGACTCGTCACGGGCGGGTGGCGACCCAGAGCTCCTCGGAGGGCCACTGCCGCGCCCAGTCGGCCGAGACGATCTCGTAGAACGCGTGGTCCCCGCCGTCGGCCGGCGCATAGATCTCGTGCAGGGCGTCGACCACGAACCCGGCCGCGCGCAGCAGCCGGACCCAGTCCCCGTGCGAGGGGTGGAACTCCACGCCGCCGCCGGGCCACTGCACCTTGTAGGCCTCGCGCTGGCCGCGGAGCAGCCGCTCCTGCGCGACACCCTCGTCGGCCGGGACGCAGAGGGCCGACAGGTGGCTGTTGGTCAGGAAGACCAGCCGGCCGCCGGGCCGCAGGAGGCGGGCGGCCTCGGGCAGCCAGCGCTCGGGGTCGCACCAGGCGGCGGCGCCGTGCTCGCTGACGACGAGGTCGGCGCACCCGTCGGCGAGCGGGACCCGCTCCGCGTCCGCCTGCACCAGCGGGAACGTCGGGCCGAGCTGGCGCTGCAGCCGCCGGGCGGTGACCAGCTGCTCGCCCGAGAGGTCCAGGGCCACCGTGCGGGCGCCGGCCCGGGCGAGCCAGGCCGAGAAGTACGCGGTGCCGCTCGCCAGCTCGACGACGTCGAGGCCCCGCATGTCGCCGAGGACGCCGAGGTCGCGCTCCGGGACGGCGAACAGCCCCCACACCACCTCCGGCCGGACCCACATCTCCGCCGCCGCGGCGTCGGTGAAGCGCTCGTTCATGACCGCCCAGAGCTCTCGGTTCAGCGCGGTCTCGGAGGCTCGTCCGTCGGTCACGTGCCGACTCTAGGGGGCCTCGGCCGGCGGGACCGTTGGGCCGTMCGGGGGGACTGTCCGACGGGCCGCCGGGAAGCCGTTACGCTTCGCGATCACCATGGCAGCAACGATGCGTCCGACCCTGCGCCGCCCCGCGTCCCGTGCGGCCATCGCCGCCGCGGCGGCCGTCCTCGTCCTCGTCGCGGCACTGGCGGCACTCGACCCGTCGGGCGGCCTGCTCGCCCCCGTCGGCGGCCACGGGCTCCCGCTGCTGGGCTCCGGCGGCGTGTACCGCTGGGCACCTCTGGTGGTGGGGCTGCCGGTCCTGCTCGCCGCCACCGCCGCGCCGGTCTACGCCATCGCCCGCTACCGACGTCCCGGGCGGGTGTTCGTCGCCACCTGGGTTGCCACGGTCGGCGCCACCGCGGTGGCCGCCGCGGCGACCGGGCTGGTCGCCGCGCTCCCGCTGGTCGGCCCGCACCTGTCGTTCGGGTCCGCCCTGCAGTTCGCGGTCACCACCAGTGGCTGGGCGGGGCTCAAGGGTCTGGTGGTCGGTCCGTTGGTCGCGCTCGCGGCTGTCCTCGCGCACCGGTTCGGGCCGCGGACGGCGGCCGACGCCGAGCCCGCGCCGGGGTCGCGCGCGACCGGGATCGCGGTCGCGGTCGTGCTCGCCGTCGTGGCGCTCGCGGCCGTGTGGTTCGCGGGCGCCGTGTGGCGAGGCGGTCCCGTCGGCTACGCGTTCGCCGGGACCTTGCTCGCGCCGACGCCCACCGCCGGGGTCCTGGGCACGCTGGCCGGGGTCGCGGTCTTCGTCGGCACCTTCTTCCTCGTCGTCCGACGGGTGACCGGGCGGGCCGTCGTCACTGTCGTTGCCGGGGTCTGGCTGGCCGCGATCGTGGCGGGCCTGGCCGTCGGGGTGGTCGGCGCCGTCGTCGCCGCGTTCTCGTCGGACCTGCCCGACGCCGGTCCGGACAGCTGGTGGATCGCCACGACCCTGATCGGCGTCGCGACCGGCATCGGGTACGGGGTGGCCGTCGGGCTCCTCGCCACGGTCGTCACCGCCGTCGCCTGGCGCTGGCGCGCCCGGCTGCCGCAGCCGCCGCACCCGCGGTCCCGGCTCGTCGTGGGTGGCGTGCTGGCCGTGCTCCTGCTCGCGGTGCCCCTGCTGGTCGAGGCGCCCGCCGCGGCCGGGCCGCCGGAGGTCGCCCCCGTCGCGGCGACCGGCGGGATGGAGCGCCTCACCGTGCTGCCCGCGCCGGAACCGGGCGGGCTGCCGGTCATCGGCGACGTCACCGGCCGGCAGGTGATCCTGCGGGGCGTCAACATGAACCAGCTGGTCGACTACTACCTGCGGGACCCGGAGGTCCCGGCCACGCACCCGCCGACCGACGACGACTTCGCCCAGATCGCGGCCATGGGCTTCGACGTCGTCCGCCTGGGCCTGTCGTGGTCGCGGCTGGAGCCCACGCGCGGCGAGCTCGACCAGGGCTACCTCGACCAGATCCGTGCGGCGGTGGCGTCGGCCAAGAACCACGGCATCTACACCGTGCTCGACCTGCACCAGGACGCGTGGGGCAACGCGCTGGCCCAGCCCGAGCAGGAGTGCGGCGGCGGGACGTCGGCCACGACCGGCTGGGACGGCGCGCCCGCCTGGGCGACGATCACCGACGGCACCCTGCACTGCCAGTTCCTCGCCCGGGACCTGGCGCCCGCGGTCGCGACGGCGTTCGGCAACTTCTACACCGACCGCGACGGGATCCAGACAGCGTTGGTGCAGACGTGGGCCAAGGTGGCGACGGAGTTCGCCGACGAGCCCGCCGTGGCCGGGTACGACCTGCTCAACGAGCCAGGCATCGGCGCCACCCCGCCGATCAGCTCCAGCCTGCTGCTCGGGCGGTACTACTCCGCGGCCCTCACCGCGATCCGCGACGCCGAGACGGCGGCCGACGGCTTCCATCACCTCGCGTTCTTCGAGCCGAGCGTCCTGTGGTCCGGGCTGGCCTTCGACGTGACGCCGCCGCCGGGCTTCACCGACGATCGGCAGCTGGTGTTCGCGCCGCACCCGTACAGCGAGTCGATCACGATGGACCAGAGCTTCGGCCTGACGATCGCCTCGATCGAGCGGAACCTCACGGTCTCCGCCCGCGCCGCGGCGAGCTACGGCGCCGCCCTGTGGCTGGGGGAGTGGGGCTGGTTCGGGGACCCGACGGTGGACGGTGCCAAGGTGCAGCGCTTCGTCACCGCGCAGAACCGGCTCGGCGTCGGCGGCGCGTTCTGGGTGTGGCGGCAGGGGTGCGGGTCGCCCGAGACCGGCTCGGACGCGACGTCGTCGGGGAACCTCGTCTCGGTCGACTGCGCGACCGGCGAGCTCACGCCGCCGCCCGCCGGCTTCGCCGAGCCGCTGATGCGGGCGTACCCGCGGGCGGTCCCCGGCCGGCTCGAACAGCTCACGTCGAGCACGACCGGGCGCGAGCTCGAGGTCGTCGCCACGTCCGGCGGGGACGACGTCAACTGCGAGATCGACGTCTGGGTCCCCGGCGACACCGAACCGAACCTGAGCACGACGGGTGTCGACGACGCGGCGGCGGAGGCAGTGCCCGGCGGGTGGCAGATCACGGGCTGCGCGCACGGCACCTACACGATCTCCGTCACCGAATAGCGGTTTGTCCGGGTCCTCCGGATCTCGCGCGGAAACGGCGTGTGACCTGCGTCAATTCGCTTCGTCGGCACGAATCGTATCGATACGATACGAAGCGCGACGCGACCGGCACCACCGACACCGCGGACGTCTCACCCTGTCCCTTCGGTTCCCAAGGTCTCGCTGTGCCCAAGGTCCTCACCGCCGGTCGCCCCTGGCGCGTCATCCTCCTGTTCGCCGTCCCCCTGCTCGTCGGCAACGTCGTCCAGCAGCTCTACCAAGCGGCCGACGCCGTCGTCGTCGGCCGCGTGCTCGGCGTCGACTCGCTCGCCGCGGTCGGCGCCACCGGCAGCCTGCTCTTCCTCCTGCTCGGGTTCGCGTGGGGGATGACGAACGGCTTCGCCATCCCGACGGCCCAGGCGTTCGGCGCCGGTGACCACGCCGCGGTGCGCCGGTCGGTCGTGGCCGGGACGCTGCTGACCGCGGCGACGAGCGCCGTGCTCACCGTCGGGGCGCCGCTGCTGGCCGGCCCGGCGCTCCGCCTGCTGAAGACGCCGGAGGAGCTGCTGCCGGAGGCCACGACCTTCGCGGTCGTCAGCTTCCTGGGTGGCAGCACCGTCATGTTCTTCAACTACCTGTCGGCCATCATCCGGGCGATCGGCGACTCGCGGACGCCGCTGCTGTTCCTCACGCTGAGCTGCGTGCTCAACGTCCTGCTGGTGGTCGCCGCGGTCGCGGGCCTGGGCCTGGGTGTGGCGGGCGCGGCGCTGTCGACGGTCTTCTCGCAGGGTGTCTCGGTCGTCCTGTGCCTCGTCTTCGTGCGCCGGCGGGTGCCGGTCCTGCACGTCCCGCGGGCGGACTGGCGGGTGAGCGGCGACGAGCTGCGCCGGCACCTGCGGCTCGGCCTGCCGATGGGGTTCCAGGCGTCGACCATCGCGATCGGCACGCTCGCCGTGCAGGTGCGGCTCAACGAGCTGGGCTCCGACGCCGTCGCCGCCTACACCACGGCCACCCGGGTCGACGGGCTCGCGGTCGCGCTGCTGGCGTCGCTCGGCCTGGCCGTCTCGATGTTCGTCGCGCAGAACCTGGGCGGCGGCCGTCCCGACCGGATCCGGCACGGGGTCGTGCAGGGCATCGGGATGTCGCTCGCGGGCTCCGTCGTCCTCGGCGTCGTGCTCGTCGCCGGCGGGTCCGCGATCATCGGGCTCTTCGTCGGCGAGGGCGAGCAGCACGTCGTGGACATGGCGGCGCACTACCTGCTGGTCAACGGGGTGCTCTACGCCGTGCTGGCCGTCCTGTTCGTGCTGCGCGGCGCCCTTCAGGGGCTCGGGCAGACGATCGTGCCCACGGCGACCGGGGTCGTCGAGCTGGTCTGCCGGGTCGGCGCCGCGGCCGTGCTCGGTGCCGCGTACGGCTACGACGGCGTCGTCTGGGGCAACCCGCTGGCCTGGATCGGCGCGGTCGTGCTGCTGGTCCCGGCGTACCTCGCGGCGAGCCGACGACTCGCGCTGCGGCCCGTGGTCGGCACAGAGGGGGTCGCCGAGCTCGCGATGGCGCGCTGACCGCTCGTCAGGTGTCGCCGAGCGTCTTGTCGAACGTCCAGGCATCGCCCTCGAACGGGCGGAGCGCGTCCGGTGCCGGGAACGGCAGCACGTAGCTGCGGGTCACCACGTCGACCGCGCCGAAGTCGTCGCCCTTGACGACGACCCGGTCGGGCGTGACCTCCACGATGCGCACGCGCTCACGGGTGCCGTCGGGCAGGTCGAGCTGCCACAGGTCGGCGAGCCAGTGCAGCCCGCGGTCCTCGAGCGCCTCCTCCGCGGCGAGCCAGTCGACCGGGCCCGTGACGGCGCGGCCGAGGGCGTCGAGCGCCACGAAACCGTCGCCCTCCGGGCGGATCCAGCCGAGGCGCTCGCGGTCGCCCGGGCGGTGGTGCGCGATCCAGTCCTCGGTCATCGACTCGTGAGGGCGCGGAGCAGCCCCGCCGTGAGCAGGACGCGGTCGACGACGGTGTCCACCAGCACGTGCTCGGTGTCGGCGTGCGCGCCGCCCCCGACCGCCCCGAGACCGTCGAGGGTGGGGACCCCCAGCGCCGCGGTGAAGTTGCCGTCGCTGCCGCCGCCCACGGCCACGCCCCGGATCCCCGGCTGCAGGGTCGCGGCCAGCGCGAACAGCTCGGTCGAGGCCGACTCGGGCATCGGCGGGCGCCCGATCGACCCGTGCACGCTGAGCGTGGCGCCGGGCAGATGCGGTGCCAGCGTCGCGAACGCCGTCTCGATGCGCGCCTTCTCGTCGATGTCCTCCACCCGCACGTCGACCACCACGGTCGCCTGCGCGGGCACCACGTTGCTCTGGGTGCCCGCGTGCCCGATGGTCGGCGTGACGGTGGTGCCGACCTCCGGCCGGCCGAGCGCGGCGATCTCCAGAACCTGGTGGGCCGCCTCGACCAGCGCGTTGATGCCCGCCTCGGGCTCGAGGCCCGCGTGCGAGGCCCGGCCCGTGATGTCGACCTCGAACGTGCCGGTGCCCTTGCGGCCGGTCTTGAGGTCGCCGCCGTCGGCGCCGCCCTCGAGGACCAGGACCGCGCCGCAGGCGAGGGCGCGCTCCTCGAGCACCGCCCGCGACGCGGCACTGCCGTTCTCCTCGTCGGAGGTCACCAGGATCTCGACGCCGGACCGGTCCTCCAGTGTGGCGACGGCGTGCACGGCCTGCACCAGCCCCCCGAGCATGTCGAACACGCCAGGCCCGGTGATCCGCCCGTCCGCGACGGTGAACGGCCGGCGCTCCAGCGTGCCGAGGGGGAACACGGTGTCGTGGTGCCCGAGGACCAGGACCCGGGGATCTCCGCCGCCCGACCAGTGGACGTGCGGTCCGGCTTCGCTCTCGAGCAGCACGGCCGTGCCGCCCAGGCGGCGCTCGAGGAGGTCGGCGACCGCCGCGGCCGAGGCGGCCAGCGCCACGACGTCGCCCGACGGGGACTCGACCTCGACGAGGGTCCGGAGGTCCTCGAGGATCGCGTCGAGGCTCACGTCGAGGGTGCTGTCCAGCGTCATGGGGACACGATAACCAGCGGCGGGAAGGCCTCCCGTGACAGATTCGTCCCGTGACCGAGATCCCGGCGGACGTCCGAGCGGCCGCGGCGCCGGCGCTCGAGGGCCTCGACAGCGCCCGGCGCGAGGTGTTCGAGCTGCGGCTCGAGCGCTGGTGGCCCGACCTGCGCGACGGCATCGCGGCCGTCTACCCCGGCGACACGACCCTCGTGGCCGGCCTCGTCGCCTCCGCCGCGCGTGCCTACGCCGAGCGCGACCCGGAGCTGCACCGGCTCGACCAGCAGCGCACCCTGGCGCCGGACTGGTTCCAGGACCCGCGCATGCTCGGGTACGCCGCGTACGCCGACCGGTTCGCCGGCGACCTCGACGGCGTGCGGGGGTCGGTCGACTACCTGCGCGAGCTCGGCGTGACGTACCTGCACCTCATGCCGCTGCTGCAACCGCGCGAGGGCGACAACGACGGCGGCTACGCGGTGGCCGACTACCGGACGGTGCGCGCCGACCTGGGCACCATGGACGATCTGCGCGCCCTGGCCACCGAGCTGCGGCAGGCGGGGGTCAGCCTCGTGCTCGACCTCGTGCTCAACCACGTCGCGCGCGAGCACGAGTGGGCCGTCCGGGCGCGCGCGGGGGAGCAGCGCTACCGGGACTACTTCCACGTCTACCCCACGCGCACGTTGCCCGACGCGTACGAGCGGACGCTCGCCGAGGTCTTCCCCGACTTCGCGCCGGGCAGCTTCACCTGGAACGACGACCTCGACGGCTGGGTGTGGACCACGTTCCACTCGTGGCAGTGGGACCTGGACTGGTCGAACCCGCAGGTGTTCGCCGAGCTCATGGACGTCGTGCTGCACCTGGCCAACCAGGGCGTCGAGGTGGTCCGGCTCGACGCGATCGCGTTCCTGTGGAAGCGGATGGGCACGTCGTGCCAGAACGAGCCCGAGGTGCATGCCATCACGCAGGCCATGCGCGCGGTCGCCCGGATCGCCTGCCCCGCGGTGGTGTTCAAGGCCGAGGCGATCGTGGGGCCGGCGGACCTGGTGCAGTACCTGGGCACGGGTCGGCACCACGGCAAGGTGAGCGACCTGGCGTACCACAACGGCCTCATGGTGCAGGTGTGGTCGATGCTCGCGGCCAAGGACGCGACGCTGGCCAGCCACGCGCTGCGCGCCCTCCCGCCCATCCCGCCGACCACCGCGTGGGTGACCTACGTGCGCTGCCACGACGACATCGGCTGGGCGATCGCCGACGAGGATGCCGCCGCGGTCGGGCTGGACGGGTACCGGCACCGGCACTTCCTCTCGGACTGGTACGCGGGGGTCTTCCCGGGTTCCGACGCCCGCGGCCTGGTGTTCCAGGAGAACGCCGCGACGGGCGACCGACGGATCAGCGGGACGACCGCGAGCCTGGTCGGGCTGGAGGCAGCCCGCGCGGCCGACGACCCCGCGTGGGTCGACGCTGCGGTCGCCCGGCTGCTGCTCGCCCACGCCGTCGTCCTGGGCTGGGGCGGCGTCCCCGTCCTCTGGTCGGGCGACGAGCTGGCCCTGCCGAACGACCCGGGGTGGGCCGACGAGCCCGGTCACGGCGACGACAACCGCTGGGCCCACCGCCCCCGGCTCGACCCGGTCGCCGCCGCGCGACGGCACGTCGGCGGCACGGTCGAGGCCCGGGTGTTCGGGGGCCTGCGGCACCTCGCGCGGACCCGGGCGTCGCTCCCGCACCTGCACGCGTCCGTCGCGAGCGAGGTGCTCGGTCCGGACGACCCGGGCGTGCTCACGGTGGTCCGCCGGCACCCGCTGGGACCCCTGCTCGCCGCCTACAACGTGACCCGCGACTGGCGACCGGTGCCGGGGTGGCGTCTGCGCGAGCTCGGCGTCGCCCGTGACGCGCTGACCGGCACGGATGTGGGCCCGGGCGACGACGACAACCTGTGGCTGGCGCCGTGGCGGGCGGTCTGGCTGACGTGAGTCAGGGGGCGAGAGGCTCGAGCCGCACCGGCACGCTCTCGACCCCGAACACCAGCGACAGCGGCCGGTACTCCAGCTCGCTCTCCGGCACGGCGAGCGTGAGGTCGGGGAAGCGTCGCGCCAGCCGGCTGTAGGCCGACCGAAGCTCCAGGCGGGCGAGCTCGGCGCCGACGCACCGGTGCACGCCGTACCCGAACGCCAGGTGCGGGGGCATGGCGCGGTGCGGGTCCAGGTCGTCCATCGACGACGACTGCCCGGCGATCCGGGGGTCGCGGTTGGCCAGCGACAGGGAGACGAGCACGACGTCGCCGGCGCGGATGCGGCGGCCGCCGAGCGTCACGTCCGCCCGGGCGAACCGGGGGAACGCCACCTGGACCACTGTGAGGTAGCGCAGGAGCTCGTCGACGGTCGCCGCACACCGCTGCGGCGATGCCCCGATCTCCGCGAGGGCGCCGGGGGAGCGGAGCAGGACGACGGTCCCGAGCGCGAGCATCGCGGCCGAGGTCTCGAGCCCGCCGGTGAGCAGCCCGTCGGTGAGGCCGGCCAGCTCGCGGTCGGTGAGCTCGTCTCCGTGGTCGACCACGAGCCGGCCGAGCAGGCCGTCGCCCGGGTTMTCGCGCTGGCGCTGGACCACGGGGACCAGCGCGTCGACGGACACGGACACCGCCGCGAGCGCTCCGCCGGCGCCGGCCGTGGCGTCGAACCGGGCGGCGCTGAGGGCGGCGAGCGCGGTGTGCTCAGCGGGGTCGACGCCCAGCAGCTCGGTGATGACGCGGGTGGGTATCGGCCACGCGAGGTGGCGGGCCAGGTMGACCACGCCGTCGGCGTCGGCGGC
The DNA here is from genome assembly GCF_056406355.1 of Cellulomonas sp. P1_C4. Lineage (NCBI taxonomy): Bacteria > Bacillati > Actinomycetota > Actinomycetes > Micrococcales > Cellulomonadaceae > Cellulomonas > Cellulomonas sp. P1_C4. The sequence continues at coordinate 28,364 of NZ_JBFUAI010000028.1, forward strand.
GGCGGCCATCGCGTCGAGCTGCTCGTCGACGATCGCGTCGATGCGACCGGTCAGGCGCGCGAGGCGATGGCTGGTGAACTCCGGCATGAGCAGCCGACGCAGGCGGGTGTGGTCGGGGGCGTCGGCCATCCCGAGGCCGCCGGGGTCGCGCTCGGGGGCCGCGCCGACGGCTCCGACCACGTGCGCGTAGTCGTTGCTGAACGACGCGGTGTCCGCGAGCACCGCGCGGGCCTCGTCGTACCCCGCGACGAGCCAGCCGCGCAGGCCGAGCGGCAGCCGGAGCGCGCTGACCGGCTCGCGCTCCCGCAGCGCAGCCATGGCCGCGCTCGGGGCGACGCCTTCGCGACGCAGGGGCGCGAGGGTCGACTCGGGGAGCTGGGCGAGCAGCGCCGACGGGTCGTTCGAACCGCCCCGCCGCGCGCGCAGGACGAGCCCGAGCAGCCACCGTCGGGCGGCGGCAGGCAGGCGCTCGAGCATGCGGCCACGGTCGCACATGCGCGCGGAGATCGGGTCAAATACGGACGAAACGTTTCGGAATGGGCCGCGCGGGCGCCATCATGGCGAGGTGGGCACCGGCGCCGACCTGGTCGTCGAGAACGTGAGCGTGACTTACCAGTCTGGCGGCGGGGTCGTCCGACCGTTCCCGCGCGTCGACCTGGTGGCCCACGACGGGCAGCTGCTCGCTCTGCGGGGCCCCAGCGGCAGCGGCAAGACGACCGTCCTGTCGGTGCTCGCCGGTCTGCTCACGCCCGCGTCCGGCACCGTGACGTTCCGCGGTACACCCGCGACCGGCCTCGCGTACCGGCAGCGCACGGTCGGCCTCGTCTTCCAGGCGTTCAACCTGGTGCCCAGCCTGACGGCCGCGGAGAACGTGATGGCGCCGCTGGTCCTCACCGGCACCTCACGCCGTGTGGCGCGCGCGCGAGCGCTGGCGCTGCTCGACAGACTCGGACTGTCACACCGAGCGGGTCACCGTCCGGGCACGCTGTCGGGCGGCGAGCAGCAGCGGGTCGCGTTCGCCAGGGCCCTGGTCCGCGACCCTCCGCTGCTCCTCGCCGACGAGCCGACCGCCCACCTCGACGGCGACCACGTGCACACCGTCCTCGACCTCCTGCGCGACCTCGCGCGGGCGGGGCGCCTCGTCGTCGTCGCGACCCACGACGACCGCGTCAGCGACCTCGCCGACGTCGTCGTCCACCTCGGCGACCCGGTCGTGGTCCGGTGACCGCCCCCCTCGCCCGTGGCACCCCGCCGTGGCTCGCGCTGGTGTGGGTCGCGGCCCTCCTGCCGCGGCGGCGGCTCCTCCGGGTGCCGGCCGTGCTGGTCGCGGCCGCCTGTACCTGGTTCTTCCGCGACCCGGACCGACGCCCCGCCGACGCCGACGCCGCCTTCGTCTGCGCCGCCGACGGCCGCGTGACGCTGGTCGAGCGCCACGGCGAGCGCTGGCTCGTCTCCACCTACCTCGACCTGCGCGACGTGCACGTGACCCGCAGCCCGTGCGCGGCGACGGTGCGGGTGCGGGTCCGCGTCGACGGCGGGCACGTGCCCGCGTTCCGGCCCGCCGCCCGCGGGAACGAGCGCGTGCACTGGGACCTGGACTCGCCGCACGGCCCGGTGGTGCTGACGCAGCTGGCCGGCGTGCTCGCCCGACGGATCGTCCCGTACGCCGGCGTCGGCTCCGCGCTCGCGGTCGGCGAGCGCGTCGGGCTGATCCGCTTCGGCTCCCGCGTCGACGTCCTGCTGCCGGCCGGCGTGCGGCCCGTCGTCGCCGTCGGCGACCGGGTGCGGGCCGGTCTCACGACCCTGGCGGAGGCCTGACATGGTCGGCATCACGCGCCCGCGGGTCGCCGACCTGCTCACGCTCGCGAACGCGCTGTGCGGGGCGGCGGTGATCCTGCTGGTGACCACGGTCGAGGCCGACCCGCTCGGCCTGCTGCGGCTGGTCGCCGTGCTGCTGCTGTGCGGGACGATCCTCGACACCGCGGACGGGCCCGTCGCGCGCCGGTGGGGCGGTACACCGCTCGGTGCCCCGCTGGACAACCTGGCCGACGGCGTGTCCTTCGGCGTCGCACCCGCGGTCGCGCTCGCGGTGCTCGCGTCGTCCGGCGCGACGCCGCTCGAGGACGGACTGCTCGTCGCCGGTGCGCTCGTGTACGTCGCCGGCGCGCTGCTGCGGCTCGCCGACTTCAGCGCGGTGCGCCACGACCAGCCCGGGTTCACGGGGCTGCCGTCGCCGCTGGCCGCTACGTGCGCGATCGTGTTCGGCTTCCTCTCGCCGGCGCCGTGGGCCGCGGCGCTGGCTCTCGTGGTGCTCGGGGTGCTCATGATCAGCCGCGTGCACTACCCGGCGCAGCGCGGGGCCGCCCTCGGCATCTCGTCCGTCGGCTGGGCAGTGTGGCTGGGCGGCGCGCTCGGGCTCTACCCGATGCGGGTACCGGCCATCGCGGGCCTCGTGGTGATCCTCGTCGCGGTCCCGATCGGCCACGGCGTGCGGTGGAGCGCCCGCGACCCGGTCGTGGTCCCGGCGAGCGTCGACCCGTGATCTGGCTGACCCTGCGCGACCTGCGGTGGCGTGCCCGCCGCGTCGTCCTCGGCGTGCTCGCGACCGCGTCGGTGCTGGCCATGACCCTGCTGCTCGGCGCGGTGCACGACGCCTTCCTGGCCGAGACCACCAGGACCGTCGCGTTCTTCGGCGGCACCACGTGGGTGGTGCCCACCGGCGTGGCGGGGCCGTTCACCACCAACTCCCCGGTGCCGGCCGACCCGGCGCCGGTCGGCGGGACCCCGGTCGCGATCTTCCGCCACGTGGTCGTGCGGGACGGTGCACCGAGCGACGTGAACGTCATCGCCTATCGGCCGGGCGGCGTCGTCTCCCCGGACCCGGTCCGCGGGTCCGCGCCGCGCGGGCCGGGCGAGGTGGCCGTCGACGAGACGCTCGGCGCCCACCTCGGGGAGCGGCTCACGCTCGCCGGTCGCGAGCTCGAGGTCGTCGGCGTGCTGCGCGGGCTCACCTACAACGGGGGGACGCCGGCCGTGGTCGTCACGCTCGACGAGGGCCAGCAGGTCGCGTTCGACGGTCGCGACCTCGCGGGCGCGTTCGTCGTCGAGCGGACGCCCGCGGTCGTGCCAGACGGATTCACGACGATGACCGCGGCGCAGGTCTCCGACGACATGCGCCGGCCGCTGGCGGTCGCGACGCGCACGCTCGCGCTCCTGTCGGCGCTGCTGTGGGTGGTGGCGGCGGGGATCGTGGGGTTCGTCTGCTACGTCTCGGGGCTCGACCGGCGGCGCGACGTCGCGGTGCTGAAGTCCGTGGGCGTGCCGACGTGGCGGCTGGTCGGGGGGGTCGCGCTCGAGGGGGTCCTGCTCGCGGTGGCCGCGGCCGGGATCGCCGTGGTCGCCGCCGTGGTCCTGGTGCCGCTGTTCCCTCTGCCGGTCGGCGTGACCGTCGGGCAGTGCGCCGCGGCCCTCGGGGTCGCGGTCGTGATCGGCGTCGTCGCGGCCGCTGCGAGCGTGCGCCAGGTGGTCACCACCGACCCCGCACTGGCGTTCGCCAGCACCTGAGGGTCAGGAGCGGCCGGTGGCCAGGGGCAGGATCACGGTGTCGATCATCTGCACCACGAACTCGTCGTCGACGCGCTGCCCGGCGACCATCTTGCGGTAGGCGATCATGGCCGGCGCGACGGCGGCCACCATGTCGAGGTCGATGTCCGGTCGTAGCTCCCCGCGGGCCTGGGCGCGCTCGAGCAGCCCGCGCATCAGGCTGACGCGGGAGCGCACGAACTGCTCGTGGAAGACGGCGGCGACCTCGGGGTTCTCCTTGACCGCGGACATCAGGCCCGACATCAGCTCGGAGTCGTCCGTGCGCGGTTTGCCGAAGCGGACGGCGAGCAGGTCGGAGCGCAGCGAGCCGGTGTCGGGGACCTGGTCGACGCTCGGGGCGACGCCGCGCATGCAGACCACGGCGTCGACGGTGAGCTGGACCTTGGACGGCCAGCGGCGGTAGACGGTGGCCTTGCCCGCGCCCGCGCGCTCGGCGACGGCGTCCATCGTCATGCCGTCGAACCCGCGCTCGGCCAGCAGCTCGCGGGTGGCCAGGAGGATCGCGTCGTCCTTGGACTCGTCGCGGCGGCGGCCGGCTTTCCGGGTCGTCGTCGTCCCGGTCAGGTCGTCCACGCTCATTCGTCGCCCTTTCGTCGTGGGACACACTCTAGCGGCACAAATCGATACTGGGGGGTTCCGGAACTGGCAAGTTCCGTATTACAGTCGCTCCACCGACCACGACGTCCCAGGAGCATCCCCATGTCGTCACCCATCCAGACCGCAACGGAGAGCCGGCACCGCTGGTTCGTCCTCGCGACGGTCGCCCTCGCCCAGCTGATGGTCGTGCTCGACGCGACCATCGTGAACATCGCGCTGCCCTCCGCCCAGGCGGACCTCGGGTTCACCGACAACGACCGCCAGTGGGTGGTCACCGCGTACGCCCTCGCCTTCGGCAGCCTGCTGCTGCTCGGCGGCCGGCTCTCCGACATGTTCGGTCGCCGCCGCATGTTCCTCATCGGCCTCGTCGGCTTCGCCGTCGCCTCCGCCCTCGGCGGTGCGGCGCAGAGCTTCGAGCTCCTCGTCGGCGCCCGCGCCCTGCAGGGTGCCTTCGCCGCCGTCCTCGCCCCGGCGGCGCTCTCCGTGCTCACCACCACGTTCACGATCCCGAAGGAGCGCGCCCGCGCGTTCGGCGTCTTCGGGGCCATCGCCGGCATGGGCGGGGCCATCGGCCTGCTGCTCGGCGGCTACCTCACCGAGAACTTCAACTGGCGCTGGAACCTCTACGTCAACGTGTTCATCGCCGCGATCGCGTTCGTCGCCGGCACCGCGCTGCTGTCCCGCACCGACACCAAGCACGACACCCGGATCGACGTGCCCGGCGTGATCCTCGCCTCGACCGGCCTGTTCGCGCTGGTCTTCGGCTTCTCGCAGGCCCAGCCCCAGGGCTGGGACGCGCCCGTCGTGTGGGGGTCGCTGCTGGCCAGCCTCGTGCTGCTCGTCGGCTTCGTCCTGCGCCAGCGCACCGCGGAGCACCCGCTGCTGCCGCTGTCGATCGTCCAGGACCGCGACCGCGGCGCCGGCTTCTCCGCCATCCTCGTGGCGGGCACCGGGATGTTCGGGGTCTTCCTGTTCCTCACCTACTACCTGCAGCTCACGCTGGGGTACACCCCGATGCAGACCGGCACCGCGTTCCTGCCGATGGTCGTCTTCATCGTCATCACCGCGCAGATCCAGTCGAACATCCTGGTGCCGCGGTTCGGCCCCAAGATCCTGGTCCCGATGGGCATGGTGATCGGGGCGGGCGCGATGCTCTGGTTCACCACGCTCGGCATCGACAGCGGGTACGGACCGGTGCTCATCGGCCTCATCGGGATGGGGATCGCGATGGGCTCGATCATGCCCGCGTCGTTCCAGATCGCGACCCTCGGCGTCCCGCCGCGGCAGGCGGGTGCCGCCTCCGCGATGGTCTCCACCAGCCAGCAGGTCGGCGGGGCCATCGGGACCGCGGTGCTCAACACGCTCGCCGCGACGGCTGCCTCGGCGTACGTCGCGGACCACGTCCCGGCCACGCCGCAGGTGCTCGCCGACGCGGCGCTGCACAGCTTCTCGGTCGCCTACACCTGGGCCGCGGGGATCTTCCTGCTCGGGGCGATCGTCACCGGGGCACTGTTCCGCACCCGCGCGGACCGGGCGGCCCGGGCCGCCCTCGCGGCACCGGTGGCGCACGACGAGGCGCCGGTGCTCGCGCACTGACCTCGGGGCCGGCGGTGGCGGGACGCCGCCGCCGGCCCGCGGAGGTCAACCTGGTCGTCGAACGWGCCGATGGCCCCAGGGTGATC